>JASIAM010000211.1 GCA_030041985.1 Bryobacteraceae bacterium
AATATACGAATCGTAGAAATAATAGATGCCCGTTGCTTCGAAATACATGCGGCCGAATAGCCAGGTGGAGATCACGGCGGACATGGTCATCGAAGTCACGCCGAAGAAAAGCTGCGCCGGCAGGCCGATCAAAAACAGCATAAGGTACATCTGCGGCGGATAAAATTGGGTGCTGGCAATATTCTGGCCCCAGGTGATGCCGCTTGTGCCGGTGACGAGCAGCACGAGCGAAAACACGGCCAGCGGAAAGGAAGACGGATTGAAAATGTGTACCCAGCGCCCCTCCCGCTTCCAGTGAATCAATTCTTTCGCCGCGAGCCCCAGTGCGACCATGGCGAACTGCCAATAGAACCAATCCGGCTTGAACCAGAGGAATAAATTGATGCTGAAAATTACGGGGAACGGAGCGAAACCGAAATTGTAGGTATTGCGCCGCGACCAGGCGAGCAGCATGTCGAACGCATATGCGAAGAGGAGTTGCGCGAGGATGAGATAGAAAGAAGTGTAAACCTCGCGCCAATACCATCCCCAATACAACAGCACAGAGGCCTGGGCGCAAGCTTGCAGGTAGTGCTGTTTTTTGAGAACTACTTCCAGTGAAAGGGTTCGTGCGGTGCGGCGGGCGTGCACCAGCAAGAGAAGATTCCAGGCGCAGAGTACGGCTGCAGCGCCCAGAAATGCAATCAGGAGTTTTGGGTGCTGCCGGACTGCGGGAAGTAAGGAGAGACCAGCGAGCGGTACGGTGAAGGCCAGTGGCACACGAAGCGGCCTTTGTCCCCCAAGGTACGACAGCGGTGGCCGGGCTGCGATCGCCTGATTCATGAGCGCTGCCAGACGATTCCGCCATTCACTACGGTTGCTACCGGCCCTCCGCGGAAATGGCGGCCGTCAAAGGGTGAGTTGCGGCTGCGGGAGAGCGATTGGTTCACGTCATAGGTCCAATCGAAATCGGTGGCGAAAATAGTGACGTCGGCGGGCGAGCCGGGCGAGAGAGTTCCGCGGCCGAGATGAAGAACGGATTCCGGACCTGTGGTGAACAGTTCCACCATGCGGTTCAGGGTGATTTTTCCGGGAAGCACGAGTTCTTCGAGCGATAATGCCAGCGCCGTTTCGAGGCCGATGATGCCAAACGGGCACCGCTCGAATTCCTGCATTTTTTCGCTGCCGGCGTGGGGAGCGTGATCGGTGGCAATGGCCGTAACAGTCCCGGCGGCAATGCCCTCCACCACCGCACTGCGATCGCAACCGCCGCGCAAAGGGGGCTTCATTTTGTAATTGCTGTCGTAAGCCGGCATGTGCGCGTCGGTGAGGGAGAAGTGATGGGGCGTGGCTTCGCAAGTGACCGGCAGGCCCTTCTGCCGGGCGAATGCGACCATGGCCATGGCATTTTGGGTGGAGATGTGGGCTACGTGAAAGGGCGCTCCGGTGAGCTCGGCGAGCACCAAGTCGCGAGCGACCATGATGTCTTCCGATGCGGAAGGAATGCCGCGCAGGCCCCAGCGGACCGAGAGAGAACCTTCGTGCATATCGCCACCGGCGCTGAGGTTGAGGTCTTCGCAGTGATCGATTACGGGAACACCATAGGAGCGGGCAAATTCCATGGCGCGGCGCATGACGCGCGAATTCATGACGGGGCGCCCGTCATCGGAAATAGCGACTGCGCCGGCGGCCTTCATGGCTCCGATGGCCGCGAGTTCTTCGCCGGCGCTGCCCTTGGTGATGGCGCCGATCGGAAACACGTTGACCGCCGCGCGCCTGCGGGCGGTTTCGACAATGTAGCTGGTTACGGTAGCGCTATCGTTCACCGGCTTGGTGTTGGGCATCGAGCAGATGGAAGTGAAGCCGCCGGCCGCGGCTGCGCGCGAGCCGCTCTCGATGGTTTCGGCGTGCTCGAATCCCGGTTCGCGAAGGTGGACGTGCATGTCGATAAAGCCGGGCGCGACGATCATGCCGGAGGCATCGAAGATTTCTGCTCCGGCCGGGGAGAGATCAGGCGCGACGCCCGCAATCCGGCCCTCTTCGATGAGGACATCGCTCACGCGATCGGTTCCGGAAGCCGGGTCAATTACGCGTCCGTTTTTGATGAGTAGGGCCACTTATCCGATTACCCTTTCGAGCACGGCCATGCGCACGGCAATGCCATTCTCCACCTGATTGAGGATGACGGAGCGCTGGAAATCGGCCACTTCGCTCGAAAGCTCGCGGCCGCGATTGATGGGGCCGGGATGCATGACGATGCAATCGGGCTTAGCGAGATCGAGGTGCTCCAGGCGGAGGCCGTAGAACTGAAAATACTCGCTGGCGGGGAAGGCGGCTTCATGCTGGCGCTCGAGCTGCACGCGCAGCATCATAATGACATCGGCATCGCGTATGGCTTCTGTGATATCGGTTGTAAGATGAACACCGGACGCGAGTTGGGTAAGCTCCTGGGGCAGCAGAGAAGCTGGCCCACACAGCACGATTTCCGCGCCGAATTTGGCCAGCAAATGAACGTTGGAGCGGGCCACGCGGCTGTGCGCGATGTCGCCGATGATGGCCACGCGCAGACCTTCGAGGCGGTCGCGGCGGTCGAGAATGGTGCGCGCATCGAGCAGCGCTTGCGTGGGATGTTCGTGCATGCCGTCGCCGGCGTTGATGATGGGAGTGGGGAGATAGCGGGAGAGGAAGTGCGGCGCGCCGCTAGCAGCATGGCGCATGACGATGGCATCGGGACGCATGGCGGCCAAGGTGTTGAGCGTGTCTACGAGCGATTCGCCTTTGGACACGCTGGAGGCAGCGGCGGTAATGGATACCGCGTCCGCGCCCATGCGTTTGGCGGCGATTTCAAAGCTGGTACGGGTGCGCGTGGAAGCCTCATAAAAGAGGTTCACGATCATTTTTCCGCGGAGGGTATCGAGCTTCTTTAACGACTGGCTCTGCAGGGGCTGAAAGTCTTTGGCCCGCGCGAGAATGGACTCGATTTCCGAGCGCCGCAGTTCCTCGATTCCCAGCAGCCCGGCAGGCATGGCTATACCGCTTCGGCCGCGGATTTCTCCACCAAAAGCACCTTTTCCATGCCGTCGATTTCCTGAAATTTGACTTCGATGATTTCGGTATCGGTGGTCTGGACGACGCGTCCGATGAAGCGGGCCTCGATGGGCAGCTCGCGGTGGCCGCGATCTATGAGGACGAGCAACCGTACGCGCGCGGGGCGCCCATGATCGAACAAGGCGTCCAGCGCGGCGCGAATGGTGCGTCCGGTATAGAGGACATCGTCCATGAGGATGATGTCCAGGTTTTGGACCGGGAAGGGGATTTCGGTGGAACTGACCACCGGCTTGACATCCACGGTGGTGAGATCATCGCGATAGAGATTGATGTCCAGAATGCCAACCGGCACTTTCCGGTTCTCGAGAGCTTCGATTTTGGCGGCCAGGCGCTGGGCCAGCGGCACGCCGCGGCGGCGGATGCCGATGAAAGCGAGCTTTTCGAGATCCGCGGTTTTCTCCAGGATTTCATGGGCCAGACGCACCAGCGTGCGATCAATCTCGGAAGCGCTCATCAATTGCGCTTTCTCACGGGTTGGGAGCATGGGTCTGAGGACAGGGTAGCACGGGGGGTCGGTGGGGGCGAGGCCGTGATGTTCCGGGGAACACGCGAAGTTAAGTCCGTTCTGCGATGAGCTGCTGCGACTGGATCAGAGACAGCACCGTCAGGTCCCGAAAGATCGCCGCCGCGAGGAGGGACTGGCTGCCGGCATTCCGGCGCAGTTCGGGAAGCCTGCGCTTCACGGCGCGGTAACTGGCGAGCATCTGCGGTACGGTGGTCACGTCGCCTGGCTGGCGAAAAATGTTGCGCAGTGCGCTCATGAGTCCTTTGGGCGTTCCCCTGTGGATCTGCGGATCGATCCCGTTCACATCACTGGTCGAGCGCTGGGCACGGTGGGCCTTGCTTTCGAAGATAAAGACGCGATGTTTGCCTTTGGTGACGTGCGAGCGGTAAAGAGCGAGACCCAGCTCGACCGGCATGTTGAACCGGGGAACGCCGCGGGAAACCTCGACGCGTGACAAATCGTGGACAGAGAATTTCGATTGCTCGATCAAGCCGATAATGGTTGCGAGGCGGCCCTGGTTCGGAACAGCCAGCGCGGCATGGACCCGAAATCCGAGCTGCGTCAAACCGACAATGTAAGCGAGGTAGAGTTCTTCGAAAGCGTGGTCATATGGGATATTGAGGAAGACAGATTCAACGCGCCTGGCTCGGGGCACCCTAGCTCTTTTTGACTCGGCGGGATGTTTTGGCGGCTGATTTGCGGGCTGTTTTGCCGCGGGAACGGGATCGTTTTTTGTAAGGGACTGGCGTGCTCATGATCTTACGCAGGGTTTGCAACCGCTCGGGACTCATCCCGAGTATCTCGGCCATTTCTTCGGGTGTCGGCACAGGGTTGGTAATCGTGTACACGGCCATGCTTTGATTATACGACGGTTCCAAACCCGCTACACTACATACCATGGCTAGCGGGGTGAATGTCCGGGCGGCGGCAGCGGCGCGGGAAGGGCAAGCAGAACGTACCGCGTTTCGCATTCTGACGGCTATCAGTTTCTGCCACTTGCTGAATGACATGATGCAATCGGTCATTCCGGCGGTGTATCCGCTGCTGAAGTCTTCTTATCACCTGGATTTCGGCCAGGTGGGACTGATCACCCTGACGATGCAGCTTACGGCTTCCCTTTTGCAGCCGGTGGTGGGCATTTATACGGACCGAAGACCCACACCGTACTCGCTGGCTGTCGGCATGGGGTTCACGCTGACAGGCCTGGTGCTGCTTTCTTCGGCGCCGAATTTTGCCGCCGTACTGCTGGCAGTGGCGCTGATCGGCATGGGATCTTCGGTGTTCCACCCGGAGTCGTCACGCGTAGCGCGCATGGCATCGGGCGGACAGCATGGGTTGGCGCAATCGGTGTTCCAGGTGGGTGGAAACGCCGGTACTTCGTTCGGGCCGCTGCTGGCGGCATTTATTGTGCTTCCGGCGGGGCAACGGAGCATCGCGTGGTTTTCCGCGGCGGCGCTGGTGGCGATCACGATTCTGTCACGAGTGGGCGCCTGGTACAAAGCTCATTTGCCGGCGAGAAAAGCGCGCGTGCGTGCGCAAGCCTCCGATCCCAGCCTGCCGTCCCGAAAGATTGCCCTAGCGATTGCGGTTCTGCTGGCCCTTATTTTTTCCAAGTTCTTTTACCTGGCGAGTATTTCAAGTTACTACATCTTCTACCTGATTTCGAAGTTTCATCTTTCGGTGCGCGATGCCCAGCTTCACTTGTTCCTTTTTCTGGGCGCAGTGGCGGCGGGCACCATCATCGGCGGACCGGTAGGCGACCGCATCGGCCGCAAGTTCGTAATCTGGTGGTCGATTCTGGGAGTGCTGCCGTTCACGCTGCTGCTGCCGCACGCCAACCTCTTCTGGACCGGCGTGCTGACGGTGATTATCGGGCTGATTCTGGCTTCGGCATTCTCGGCGATTCTGGTGTACGCGCAGGAACTGGTGCCGGGAAAGATCGGGACGATTTCCGGCCTGTTCTTCGGCCTGGCTTTCGGCATGGGCGGGCTGGGCGCGGCGCTATTGGGACAGCTCGCTGACGCTACCAGCATCACTTTTGTGTATCAGGTTTGTGCGTATCTGCCTGCTCTGGGACTCCTGACGGCATTTTTGCCGAATGTAGAGCCGCCGCGAAGGGCGCGTACCGCGCACTGATCCGCTATTCGTGACGGAGCGCAGTCATGGGATCGACGCGCGAGGCCCGGCGAGCGGGCAAGTAGGTTCATCGCGCGAACGGCGTAGCGCAGATCCTGCAGCAACTGTTCGAGCAAGGCCCAGGTCCAAATTTCGCGGCACTCCTCTTTCCAGCGGGTCACGTTGCCGAACTGGGCGCGGCCAGTCATGGAGAGGTGATGGCGCATCTCCTCGTCCAGTTCTTCTTCGAAACGGCGGCGGTGGAAGCAATACGCGAGCTTGCGCAGGAATTCGGTGATCATACGGCTTCGATCACCTTTCCGATCGCGCCCATCACGCGCGCGAACCCGGCGATCTCCGCCGCAAGCTGTTTGCGCCCGGCGGGGGTAAGGCGGTAGAAGCGGGCGCGGCGGTTGTTCTCCGACTGCTTCCATTCCGCCTGCAGCCAGCCTTTGAGCAACATTCGCTGCAGGGCGGGATAGAGCGAGCCTTCTTCTACGACCAGCACATCTTCCGATAGTTGCTGGATATGTTGGGCGATGCCGTAGCCGTGCATGGGGCCGATGCGGGACAGGGTCTTGAGGATCAGCATATAGAGAGTGCCGGGAGGGATTTCAACGCGCGCTTCCATAGAGGGACTATCAGTAGGTGAACTATGGAAGCAAGCGGGCCAGCGCCTACAACCAATTCCGCTTTGCGCATAGAATAAGAGTCCGGGTCCCATGTCCCAGCAGGAGGGAACGAAATGAACCGGCGCCAATTCGTCTTCGCATCAGCGGGGGTGGCCTTTCTCGATGCAACGCATGCGGCCACTACCGGCAAATACTCCTTAGTCATCAAGGGTGGACGCGTGATTGACCCTTCGCGCAAGCTGGATGCCGTGCGCGATGTGGCGATCGCCGAAGGCCGGATTGCGGCGATCGCGGCCAACATTTCCGCCGGGGGAGCGGAAACCATGGATGCCCGCGGCAAACTGGTGGTGCCCGGTTTGATCGACATCCATACGCACTTCACCCGCACAAGCGATGGTGCTTCGCTCTGCCTGGCCGATGGCGTGACTGGTCTGATCGATGCGGGTTCACAGGGAGCCGACCACATCAGCGAAGCCGTCGCCGTGGCCAAGGCAGCGCCGCAGCAGGCGCGCGTACTGATCAATATCGGCCGCGCCGGCATCATCCCGGAAGGCGACACGATGGACCTGAAGCGCGCCGATGTCGCGGCAGCGCGCGAGGCCATCATGCGCAATCGCGATATGATCGCCGGCGTAAAAGCGCGGCTGTCGCGCGACGTTGCCGGGCCGAATGATTTCGAAGTGCTCCAGCGTGCGCAACAGGTCGCCTCTTCCTTCCAGCTCCCTGTGATGATTCACATGGGGCAGACGATCTCGCCATTGCCCAAGCTCCTGGCGCTGCTCAAGCCAGGAGATGTGGTGACCCATATGTTCGCGCCGCCCCCCAACAGCATCATCGACGAGAGCGGCCACATTCTGCCGGAAGTAACAGCCGCCCGCCGCCGCGGCGTAATTTTCGACCTGGGCAATGGGCGCACCGGCCATCTGCGGTGGGATATTGCCGAAAAAGTGTTGGCCGCGGGCTTCTTACCGGATACATTCTCCACCGACTGGACGCCCGAGGGACGCACCACTCAGATCATCGACTTTCCGAATGTCATGTCGAAGTTCCTGATGCTTGGAATGCCGCTCGATCATGTGATCGCCTGCGCCACCAGCAACTCCTCCCGCGTATTTCCGGTCTTCCATGATCGGGGCACGCTAAAGCAGGGAGCAGCGGCGGACGTGGCCATTCTGGAACTCAGGGAAGGCAACTTCTCGTTCGTGGATAACTTCGGAAACCAGCGGAGCGGCCGCCAGAGGCTATTTCCCAGCGCCACTGTGCTGGCCGGCAAGCGCGTGGCGAGCCGGTCCTAACGCTCAAAGACGGGCGCGCCGGGGAGAAAAGCCGCGGACTAGAGGTAGGCCGCGCGCTATTCCACGCCGAGCCGCCAGCCCAGAGTATCCGGCGCAAGCCAGGCGACCGGCTTTCCAAACCATGAAATGTGTTGGCCGTTGCCGGGATTGCCTGCGGCGCGGCCCAGAATAAACGCGCACGGCAATTCGCCGAAGCGATCGAGGCGCTGGGCGAGCCAGGATTGCGAGCTATCGGGCGCGGCCAGCACCACGGGCGTGCCCTCGAACCACGCGAGATGCGCGCCGAATGCTTTGTCCTCCTCGCGCCGCGGCGCCGCGAGACCATACGCGTGTTCATACTGAGCGATGGCGGCATCGAGATTCTTCACCGATAGCACCACTTTCACCACGCCCGTGTAGTTCGTGGTCGTCGGCTTTCCGCCGGGATAGGCACGGCGGTCGCGCGGTGTGAAATCGTGGATAAGGAAAGGGAAGAAATCGCCGTTGCCGGTTCCGGCCTGCGCGGTTTCCCACTCCAGTTGCACTCCGTCGGGGCGGCGGCGGCCGTTCCGGGCGGGTGGGGTGACCGCGATACCGGCTTTGTGCAGGCGCTCCGTCTCGGCGGCCATATCAGTGGGGCGCACGGCCCAGCCACACGGTCCGGCGTTGCCCTCCATACAGCGATGCCAGGGACTGGCGGAGACGGCTTTGGGATCGGCGCCGGCTTGGATGGCGATCAGCTCCAGGTACGAGCCATCGGGAAAACTGGTGAGCGCCATTTCGGTGGCGTGATTGGCGTGCGGCCCGCCGTACTCACTGGGAATGCCCGCGGCTTCGAGCGCGCGCTGCATGGCATGGACGTCTTTTCCGGCGGCAGTGACGTGATCCACGGTAAGGCCGGCGCCCATGAGCGGATGCCCGGCCAGCAAGCCGAGAAGCAGAGAACCAGCTTTAGTCATGTCTCGCTGCATTATTATAATGCCACTGAAGTTCGGGTATCCCGCGTAGATGCTTGTCCAGCGGTACTAAGGTTCTCTCAGGTGCTTTCGCGGTCTTTCTGAGCGGATCGCCTGATAGCCTCAGGAGCATTCCCCGGTGACAATCGAATTGTGGAATTCAGTCATCAGCAATCCGCCCAATTAGACCGCGATCAACTTCGGGAGGTCACCTTTGACGACGAAATACTGATGCGGGAGATCCTGGCCGCCTTGATCGACGATACGAGGCGCCAGATGCTGCTGTTGGACGCAGCCATCCGGGAGCAAGATGCCCCGCGCTGTATGCGCCTGGCTCATTATTCCAAGGGAGCTTGTGCCAATGTAGGCGCGCGTGGCGCGGCAACGATCCTGAAGGAGATCGAGAGCAAAGCCGCCAATCGGGAGTTCCCCGGCTGCGAGGCAGCGATGAGCCGTCTGGCGCGGGAGGTAGATCTGCTGCATTCCGAAGCCGCGGCCCTATAGACCATTCCAGCGGCGCAGCAAACTTTTCACGCCATCCATGGAAAGCACGGCTGCGTGTTTGGACTCGGCGGCCAGCCCCCCAATAGCTTGTTCGATGGCTTGAGCATCGAGCAACGTTAGCTGCTGGCGGGTTTTGCCGATCAGCAGTTCGGTGAGCGCCGACGCGGTAGCGATTGACGCTGTGCATCCGCGCACCTTATAACGCGCTTCCATCACCTGCCCGCTCTCGACGCGGACCGAAAGCCGCAGAATATCCCCGCACGCCGGGTTGGAGACTTCCAAGGTGATTGCCGGAGGCGGCAACTCACCCACGTTGCGCGGGTTTTGGAAGTGGTCTAGCAACCGTTCGGAGTACACTCCCCTATTTTATGGCTCCCAGCTCCACCCGGCCCATGTTCCAATGTGAGAATGCTCCAAGTGGTAGCCGGTATCATCCAGCGTGATGGCCAAATCTTGATTTGCCGCCGTACCGCGAGCCAGTCCCATCCCTTACAGTGGGAGTTTCCGGGTGGCAAAGTCGAACCGGGAGAAGCGCCTGAGCAAGCGCTCGCCCGCGAACTCGAAGAGGAATTGGCAATTCGTCATGCCGGCGGCCTGGAATTGAGCCGCACGCAATTTACCTACCCGGGCAAGCAACCGATCGAGTTGATTTTCTTTCGCGTCCATTCCTTCACCGGGGAACTGGAAAACCGGATCTTCCACGAAATGCGCTGGGTGCCCGTCTCGGAACTCAAGTCCTTCGATTTCGTGGAAGGCGATCGCGAGTTCATCCGCTGGTTGAGTGAAAGTGGTTGAGCGAAAGCGGTGGAGCGCTACCTCCGGAACCAGCAGCGGCTCCGGCTGCGCCATACTGTTGCTATGGCAACCGCGATCAAAATGGTAGACCCGCTGGAGAACGAATTCCTGGCTGGTTTGGAAAAAAAATCACAGCGCGCCAATCGCTTCTTTCGGACGATGGCGAACCGGCCCGAGGTGCTGCAGGCATTTGTCCCCCTATACGGCGCGGTGATAGGACCGGGCTCGGTGGAGCGCCGCATCAAAGAGCTGGTTTATCTGGCCTGCTCCTTCGCTAACGAGTGCGCCTATTGCACGGCCTCGCACACCGCCAGCGGCAGGAAGGCCGGGATTACCGAAGACGAACTGCGCGCGCTCCAGACGGAACAGGACCACGCGTTTTCCGAACATGAGCAGGCGGCCATCGGCTACGCGCGGGAACTGACCCGCACCGCCGATGCTGAGGAGAGCCGCGAGCGCCTTTTCGCGCAATTCACCAACGAGCAGATCGTAGAAATCACGTTGGTCGCCGCCATGGCAAATTTCACCAATCGCTTCAATAACGGGCTTGCCATCCAGCCGGAATCGTAAATGGCTGTCGTCAGCGGCATCCATCCGGTAAGTGAAGCACTGCGGGCGAAACGGCCACTGGAGCGCATCCTGGTGGCCCAGGGCGCGGGCGGCCCACGGGTACAGGCGGTAATCGACCTCGCGCGTGAAGCGGGTGTGCCGGTACGCTTTGAGCCGCGGGCCTCGCTCGACCGGCTGGCCGGCACTGCGGCCCACCAAGGCGTGATTGGCCTCGGCGCTGCCCAAAAATACGTAGAGCTGGCGTCTGTTGCGGCCGGCGGTTTGCTGGTCGTGCTCGATGGCGTGGAAGACCCGCACAATCTCGGCGCTATCGTCCGCAGTGCTCATGCCGCAGGCGCCGCCGGCGTCGTCATCCCGGAACGCCGGGCGGCCAGCCTGACGGATGTCGTGGCAAAGGCCGCGGCGGGCGCGCTAGAGCATCTCCCCGTCGTCCGCGTCACGAACATTAACCGCGCTCTCGAAGATCTCAAGCAACAAAAGTATTGGATTTACGGTCTCGATGAGCGCGGTGCGGAAGATTATGATCGTGTAGATTATTCCGAGCCGGCCGCGATCGTGTTAGGCGGCGAAGGCAAGGGCCTGCACGAGCAGGTTCGCCGCCACTGCGATGTTCTGGTGCGCATCCCCATGTCCGGTAAGATCGCCTCACTCAACGTTTCCGTAGCCGCGGGCATCGTGCTGTTCGAATGGAGGCGGCGCCGGCATAACTGAGCCGCGCCGGCGACCCGCCTGCGCTGCGGCGTTCCCGGACCTTAACCTCCGAGAGGCGGTAGAATCGAGTGGACGTCCCCCATGAATCACGTATTATCCACCCATTTATTTGTGAACCATCGTCTAACCACCGCGCTGCTCAGCCGCATCGAGCAGGCGGGCATTCTGGCGGTGGAAATTTTCTGCGCGCGCCAGCACCTCGATTACCGCAATAAAGCCCAAATCGCGGAACTGGGCCATTGGTTCCGGGATTCCGAGATGAAGCTCCACTCGTTGCATTCCCCCATGTACACCGACGATATCTGGGGCCGCTCCGGCCCGCATGCCGTTATCACCATCACGGAACCGGTGAAGCCCAAGCGCCTTGGCATGATCGACGAGATCAAGCGGGCCCTCGAAATCGCGGAAGTGATCCCCATCAAGTACCTGATCCAGCACATGGGCGTAGGCGGCGAAGAATTCGACTTGCGGAAATTCGATGCCGCCTTCAGTGCTCTCGAAGAGTTGAGCCTCTTCGCTCATCAGCGAGGCGTTGAGATCCTGCTCGAAAATATTCCCAACGCGTTAGCGACTCCCGAGCGCCTGCGGCAGTTCGAGGAATTTACGCATTTGCACTTGAATTACGTGTTCGACACCGGCCATGCGAACCTGAGCGAGGGCGGCGTGTCCGCGGCATTCGACATCATGAAGGAAAAAATCCGCTCCACCCATATCCACGATAACGATGGCAAAGGCGATACCCACCTTTTCCCCTTCCTCTCCGACGGCGGCACCATCAACTGGAGCGAGGCCACGCGGCTGCTGCGGAGCCGCCCCGATCAGTACCCGCTGCTGCTGGAATTGAAGGAGAGCGCGCAGTTCCCCAATCCTCTCGAAAGCGTGTTGCAGATTTTCGAGCGGATGGAGTCGATAAGTGTGGATGCCGCCGCCCGGGAAGCGGAATTGTGATTCTGCCGGGGAGCTATGTGCGGGACCTGCTGCAGCAGGTCCCCGGCACCGCGGCCACGGCGCGTGGTTGGGTGAAGACCCGGCGCGATGGTAAAAATGTCCATTTCATTCAACTCAACGATGGTTCCTCGGCCACCGATTTGCAGGTCGTGGTGGATGAAGGCGCCGTACCCCCGGAGGTGATTGCTCGCGTCACTACGGGCGCCAGCATCAGCGCTGCCGGCGAACTGGTGGCCTCGCCCGGCAAAGGCCAGTCCGTCGAGTTGAAAGCGCGGACTCTGGTGGTTCACGGCGCGGCCGATCCTGAAGAATATCCGCTGCAGAAAAAGAAGCACAACCTCGAAACCCTGCGGCCGCTGGGACACTTGCGCGCCCGCACCAACACCTTCAGCGCCGTATTTCGCGTCCGCAATGTCTTGGCGAAAGCCATTCACCGCTTCTTTCAGGAACGCGGATTTTTGTTCATTCAGCCGCCCATCATCTCCTCCTCTGATGCGGAAGGCGCCGGGTCCATGTTTCAGGTGACGACGCTCGATCTCGAGAACGGAAAGCGCGCCGATTTCCGCGAGGATTTTTTCGGCTGCCGCACCTATCTTACAGTCAGCGGGCAACTGGAGGCTGAGATCCTCGCGCTGGCGTTCGCCAATGTTTACACGTTTGGCCCCACCTTCCGCGCCGAGAATTCCAACACACCGCGCCACTTGGCCGAGTTCTACATGATCGAACCGGAAATGGCTTTCTGCGATCTCAATGACGACCAGGATTTGGCCGAGGCGTTTTTAAAGAGCCTGATCGAGCAGGTGATCGCGGAGTGCCGGCGCGACCTGGAGTTTTTGAGCAAGTGGTACGAGCCGGATCTGTTTCAGACGCTCGAAGGAGTTCTGGCCGGGCCATTCGAGCGCATTTCCTATGCGGAGGCGATCTCGCTGCTCCAGCAGTCAGGCCGCAGCTTCGAATTTCCCGCGGAATGGGGGTGCGATCTGCAAAGCGAGCACGAACGCTACCTCACTGAGGAGCTACTGAAGAAACCGGTGATTGTCACCAACTACCCACGCGAGATCAAAGCGTTCTACATGCGCGCGAACGATGATGGCAAAACGGTGGCCGCAATGGACGTGCTCGTGCCGCGCATCGGCGAAATCATCGGCGGCAGCCAGCGCGAAGAGCGTTATGATTTGCTGTTGAACCGCATCCGGGAGCAGGCCGCCCACGGCATGAAGGAAGAGAGCTATCGCTGGTACTTGGATCTGCGGCGGTTCGGAGGCGTCGAGCACGCCGGCTTTGGCATGGGCTTCGAACGGATGATGATGTATCTCACCGGCATGAAAAACATCCGCGACGTGATCCCCTTCCCACGCTTCCCCGGCAACGCGGAGTTCTAGCCTTCTCGTGCGCCCCTCTCACATCTCCATCATCGGCGCGCCGCTCGACCTGGGAGCGGGACGGCGTGGTGTGGACATGGGTCCATCGGCAGTGCGGGTGGCCAATCTGAACGCTCGCCTGGCCGCGCTCGGCTATCAGGTGGAGGACTTCGGCAATGTGCCGGTCCGCCAGGCCGAAGCTACGCCGGCGGGCGATCCGCGCGCCAAGTATCTGCCGCAAATTGTATCCACATGCCAGGCCCTGGCCACGCAGGTGAAAGGCGCGCTCGAGCACGGAAGCCTGCCGCTGGTTCTCGGTGGCGATCACTCCATAGCCGTCGGCACCACCAGCGGCATTTCCCAGCATCATCGCGAACGCGGTAAAAAGATCGGCATTCTATGGCTCGACGCCCATGCTGATATGAACACGCCCGAATCGAGTCCCAGCGGCAACGTGCATGGCATGCCGCTCGCGTGCATTTTGGGGCTCGGCCCTCCGGAACTCACCCAGCTTTTCGGCTATGCTCCGAAAGTGAACCCTGCTAATGCGGTCATTGTCGGGCTTCGCGATGTGGACCAGTTAGAGAAGCCGCACGTACGCGATTCCGGCATCCGCGCCTTCACCATGCGCGATATCGACGAGCGCGGGCTCCGCGCGGTAATGGAGGAAGCTATCCGGCTGGCTTGCGATGGCACGGCCGGTTTTCACCTTTCGCTGGACATGGATTTTGTGGATCCGCAAGATGCCCCCGGGGTGGGCACGCCCGTGCGCGGTGGCGCCACATACCGCGAAGCGCATTTGGCAATGGAAATGATCTGTGACTCCGGACAGATGCTCGCCATGGAAGTGGTGGAGGTGAATCCCGTGATTGATGAAGTCAACCGCACAGCCGACCTGGCGGTCGAGCTGGTGATGTCCGCGCTGGGAAAGCGGATCTTATGAAACTCCGGGTGGCTATTCTTTACGGTGGCCGCAGCGGCGAACACGAAATCTCCATTCGTTCCGCTAATGCCGTCATGGAAGGAATGGACCCTGCCAAATACGAGCAGATCCCTTATTTCATCGATAGGGACGGGAAATGGAGTCCGCGGCCGATACTGCCTGAGCCTGGCGCGCAACCGGACATCGACGTGGTCTTTCCCGTTCTGCACGGCACTTTCGGCGAAGACGGAACCATCCAGGGCCTGCTGGAACTGGCTGACCTGCCGTACGTAGGCGCGGGCGTACTGGCCTCGGCCGTTTCCATGGATAAAGAGGTCATGAAACGTGTCTGCGCGGAACGAATGTTGCCGGTTGTAGACTATGCGGTGATATCTCGCGATCAGACGGACCTGAACGGGATTGCCGGGCGGCTTTCGTTTCCGATGTTCGTGAAGCCCGCCAATCTGGGTTCCTCCGTGGGAATCTCGAAGGTGCATTCGTGTGATGAGTTAGAAGCAGCAGTGCGGATGGCCGCTGGGTACGATTCGAAAGTCATCGTAGAGCGAGGCATCACGGGACGGGAACTAGAGTGCGCGGTTCTAGGTAACGAGGCGCCAATCGCTTCCTTGCCCTGCGAGATCCTGCCTTCGCGGGAGTTCTACGATTACGAAGATAAATACCTGCTCGACAAGGCCGAAACCAAAGTTCCCGCAGATCTGCCGGCGGACAAAACCGAAGAGCTGCGGCGTCTGGCGGTAGAGTGCTACCGCGCGGTCGATTGCGAAGGAATGGCTCGCGTCGATTTCCTGCTCGAAGCCGCGACCGGCAAGCTCTACATTAATGAGCTCAACACCATCCCCGGCTTCACCTCCATCAGCATGTATCCCAAAATGTGGCAGCACAGCGGAGTATCGTTTGCGTCGCTGATCGACCGGTTGCTCGCACTGGCGATCGAGCGGCACCAGCGCAAGAAAGCGACACGGTTCACGCGGTGATCGGGTTTCGGGCAGCAGTTGCTGGCGAAATAGTTCGCGATGGGCAGTGGAAGGTAATCGATAACTGGAAAATTTCCGGCGGCTCCGCGCGCGGCAAATTCGGTTTCCACATACCCGGCAAGGACGAAATCGCGTTAGCCGATTTCAAGGTGACAGCGCAATGAAGCCAAGCGCACTGTATTACTGTGGCTGGGCGTAGAGAAGGAATTCCTTATTTCCTTCTGCCCCCAGAATCGGACTCTCGATAACATCCGCACTGAAGCCGAGTTCGTGCACTGCCTGCGTAACCTTGTCGCAGGCTGCGCGATGCAGTTCCGGATCGCGCACGATCCCGCCTTTGCCCACCTGGCCTTTGCCCACCTCGAATTGCGGCTTGATCAGAATTACCATGCGGCCATCGGGTTCGAGGAGGCGCACCGCAGCGGGAAGAATCAGGGAGACGGAGATGAAACTGACGTCGCAGACGAGTAGCCAGACGCGCTCGCCGATCAGCGCCAATTCGATGGCGCGCGCGTTCACGCCTTCGTGAAGAATCACGCGCGGGTCGGTGCGCAGCTTCCAGGCAAGCTGGCCCACCCCGACATCGACTGCATGTACGCGGCGCGCGCCGGCCTGTAGGAGCACATCGGTAAAGCCGCCCGTGGATGAGCCGATATCCAGGCAAACGCGGCCGGTGACGTCGATCGCAAAGTGATCGAGCGCGGCACGGAGCTTGAATCCGCCGCGGCTGACGAAGGGAAGGCGCGCCCGCACTTCGATCGAAGCATCGTCCGGCACGGCCTGGCCCGCTTTGACAGCCTTTTGCCCATTGACCTGAACTTCGCCTGCCATAATGAGGGCCTGCGCTTTCTCGCGCGATTCCGCCACGCCGCGTTCCACCAGCAGGCGGTCCAAGCGAATTTTCATGAGCCGGCTTCAGGACTTGCGGTGCACAATCAGATCGGCAAGCTGGTGTAGGCCGGTGGCCTGCTCGCCGAATGATTCGAGCACCAGGTGGGCATGGGTGCACTCCGCTTCCGCCATCTGGCGCGAACGCTCGAGGCCGTGGACCGCAGGGAACGTGATCTTGTGCTGCTGCGCATCTTTTCCGGAGGTTTTGCCTAAGGCGGCGGAGGACTCCTCGACATCCAGAATATCGTCGATGATCTGAAATGCGAGGCCGATATGCTCACCGAAGCAGGAGAGCGCCTCGTATTCGGCGTCAGCCGCTCCCGCGGTAATCGCACCCAGGCGAAGACTCGCGCGCAGCAGGGCGCCGGTTTTGGCGTGGTGAATGGTTTCGAGCAGTCGAGCGTCGGGCGGCTGGCCCGTGCCCTCGAGGTCCGCCACCTGGCCGCCGATCATTCCACCGACGGTACCGGCGGCGCCCGCCAATTCCGCTACCAGACGCGCTTTGCGGCCGGGCGGAATATCGAGTTGGGCGAGCACCTGGAAAGCCAGAGTGAGCAGCGCATCGCCGGCGAGAATGGCGATCGCCTCCCCGAATACTTTATGGTTGGTGAGCTTGCCGCGGCGGTAATCGTCGTTATCGAGGGCGGGCAAGTCGTCATGGATGAGGGAATAGGTGTGCACCAACTCCAGGGAGCAGGCGGCTGGCAATGCGCCGCAGAACGATCCGCACACTGCGTGCGCGGCTTCCATACACAAGATGGGACGGATGCGCTTTCCGCCGGCAAACAGGCTGTAGCGCATGGCGCGGTGAATGGTAGCCGGTGGCGTGTGTTCTGAAGGAACCAGGCGGTCCAGTTCCGAATCCACAAGTTGCTGGTATTCGTGCAGGTTCATGTTTTGTCGGAATTCGCGGGGCGGAACGGCTCCGGCACGATCTTGCCTTCCTTGCGGATCAGCATCTCCACGCGGGTTTCGGCCTCTTCCAGTTGCTTGCGGCAGGTTTCGCTCAGGCCCATGCCGCGCTCGAATAATTCGAGAGCCCGTTCGAGCGGAAGATCGCCGCCCTCAAGCTGCTTGACTACCTGCTCCAACTCTTCAAGACACGTTTCGAAAGACTCGACGGGTTTCTCCGCGGGGCCGCCATCGTTTTCCGCCATAGGTTGATTGTGGCATAGAGGGACCGAGCGGCGGTTGGTCCCGGTATGAGGCCACGCTGCGGGCCATGGCCGGAGAGGAGACCAAGCCGGAACCGATTGCGGTGTAAAGGCCCGTGCTACACTCCGGTCATGTCCGGCATTCGGGAAATCCCCGATGAGCCGCCACCGTTTCTGGGGACATGGCGGCGAGTCTACATCGGTATTCTCGTTTACCTTGCGCTGATCATCGCGGCCTGCTACGTGTTTGCGTTTCTCTACAGCGGGCCGCTCGCATGAGCACGCTCGATTGGATCGTTCTGTTCGTCACGCTGATTTCGATCGTTGCCTATGGTTTGTATCGCAGCCGCGGCAGCGATACGGTGGACCGCTTCCTGCTCGCCGGCAAAACCATGCCGTGGTACGCCATGGCGCTTTCCATCATGGCGACCCAGGCCAGCGCTGTAACCTTCATTTCCACTACCGGGCAGTCGTATGTCGATGGCATGCGGTTCGTGCAGTTCTATTTCGGGCTGCCCATCGCCATGGTGGTTCTCTGTGCGACCGTGGTCCCGGTGTTTCACCGCGCTAAGGTTTTTACAGCTTACGAGTACCTGGAACAACGCTTCGACGGCAAGACGCGGGCGCTCGCGAGCGTCCTATTCCTGTGCAGCCGGGGCCTTGCGGCGGGCCTCACGCTGTACGCTCCGGCGATCGTCCTTTCTGTGATCCTGGGGTGGCCGGACCGCATTACCATCGCGCTTATGGGCATGACCGTGGTGCTGTACACTGCGCTCGGCGGGGTCAAGGCGGTGACATGGTCGGATGTGCAACAGATGATCATCATTTTCCTGGGCCTGGTGGCATCGCTCGTAACCGTTTTCGTGCTGCTGCCGAAATCCATATCGTTCCCCGACGCGTTATACCTCGCGGGCGCGGCCGGGCGTCTGAACGCTGTCACCACGCACTTTGACTGGAACGACCGTTTTACGCTGTGGAGCGGCCTGATTGGCGGCACTTTTCTGTTCCTCTCCTATTTCGGCTGCGACCAATCGCAAGTGCAGCGCTACCTTACCGGGAGTTCCATTGAGCAAAGCCGCCTGAGCCTGCTTTTTAATGCCGTCGCCAAAATTCCCATGCAGTTTTTCGTGCTGTTCATCGGGGCAATGGTGTTTGTCTTTTACCTGTTCGTGCAACCTCCGGTACTGTTTCAGCAATCGGAGCTGCAGCGCATTGAGAAAACCGGCGCATATCACGATCTGTCGAACCGCTACAAGCAGGCATTTGCGCAGCGCCGCGCGGCCGCCGAGGGCCTGCTCGAAGCGCACCATGCGGATGATTCTTCGAGCGAGCGCAGCCGGGTGGCGGAATATCGCGCCGCGCAGCGCGCCATCGATGACACGCGGAGCCAGGCCGCGAAGCTGGTGGAAGCCAATGGCGGCGAGCACGGATTCAGCGATACCAATTACATTTTTCTTTCGTTTGTGACTCGTTATTTGCCGGCGGGACTGGTGGGACTGGTGATCGCGGTCATCTTCGCCGCGACCATGTCCGCCAGCGCGGGCGAGATCAACTCACTCGCCACGGTTACGATGGTAGATCTGTACCGGCGCCATTTCCGGAGGAACGCCAGTGACCATCATTACCTGATGGCGTCACGCTGGGCTACTATCTTCTGGGGGGGCTACGCCATCGCGACTGCCGGATTTGGGCATAGGCTGGGATCGCTAATTGTTGCGGTCAACGAGCTGGGGTCGCTATTTTACGGTTCGCTGCTGGGCGTATTCGCGCTCGCCTTCTTCTTCCGCAGTGTCGACGGAACCGCCGCTTTTTGGGGAATGTTTGCCGGAGAGGCCTTTGTATTTGCGGCCTTCAAGTTCACCGGCATTTCCTTCCTTTGGTACAACGTAATCGGTTGCGCCGTCGTGATCCTGACGGCGCTGGCAATTACGTGGGCCACGGCAGGGCAAGCCGGGCGGCACTTGCCCCACCACTCTACAGCTAACTAATTAATTAGGCTCTACTGCTTTTTAGCAGTGAATTCGACCGGATTGCCGCGCCCGCCCGAGCGTGTGAATTTAATTTCGCTGCCCGAGACGGCGCCCTTGTATTCCTGCTTAACACTGTTTCCGTTAAATTCCAGGTTAACCACAAAACTGATATTGTCACCATCCACCTTGCCATCCGAAATCTGCTGATCTCCTCTGCCATTATTTATTGATCCGGTCAAGGTGTTCCCGGACTGCATAAAAGTGAACGTTACATCCTGGGGGCCTCGGCGACCCTCAATCTGTCCCTTCCAAGTCCCCGTAACGTCCGCGGCAAAAGCCGTCAATGCAAATGCAAATATGCCCACTAGGGCGGAGCGAAGAATTGTTCTCATGCTGACAAAGGTGCCTTTTTGGTGCACCGATGTTACAGCCCTATAGCCCCTTTTCGGCGACAAAAGCGATCAGGTCAACAATCCGGCAGGAATAGCCCCACTCGTTGTCATACCAAGCCACTACTTTGGCGAGATTACCATCCAGAACTTTGGTCATTTCCGAGTCTACGATGGAGCTGTTGGAGTTATGCATGAGGTCCGAAGAAACGACCGGATCTTCGGTGTACGCCAGAATCCCCTTCAGTTTTCCTTCGGCGGCGGTTTTTAGCGCGGCGTTCACGCCTTCCGCGCTGGATGGCTTATCGAGGAGGGCGACCAGATCGACCACGGAAACGTTCGGGGTGGGAACGCGCAAGGCATAGCCATCGAGCTTGCCCTTGAGCTGGGGCATTACCAAGCCAATGGCCTTGGCGGCGCCGGTGGTGGTGGGGATCATGTTGATGGCCGCGGCCCGCGCCCGCCGCAGGTCTTTATGCGGGAAGTCGAGCACGTTTTGGTCATTGGTATAGCTGTGGATGGTGGTCATCGACCCCTTCTGAATTCCGAAGTTGTCGTACAGCACCTTGACAACGGGAGCGAGGCAATTGGTGGTGCAGGATGCGTTGGAGATGATGTTGTGCCTGGCCGGATCGTACACGTTGTCGTTGACGCCCATCACGATGGTCAGGTCTTCATTCTTCGCCGGCGCCGAAATGATCACTTTTTTCACCGGACCACGGATGTGTTTGCAGGCTTCTTTGGCGTCGGTGAATTTGCCCGTCGATTCGACCACGATCTGCGCGCCTACGGAATTCCAATCGAGCTGCGCCGGGTCCTTGGTGGCAAATACTTTGAGGCGCTTTCCGGCCACGATAATCGAATCCGCGTCGTGGGAAATTTCTTCGTGTAGGGGGCCGAGCACCGAGTCGTACTTGAGCAGGTGCGCCAAAGTTTTGGTATCCGTCAAATCATTTACCGCGACAAAATCGATGCCGCTATTGTGAAGGCCCGCGCGAACCACGTTCCGGCCAATGCGGCCGAAGCCATTAATCCCGACTTTTATTGCCATACTTTCTCCGGTCAGTTAACATATTTATCGGTCTGGAACCACAGAATAACAGGTTTGAATAGGCCTAGTGGCGGGCTGCTCGTCACGCCCGGAATTCCTGCCCGATGCGCCAGATGGCGACACGCTCGGGGTAACGGCCGGCTGCGCTATACACGCGCTCGATGGGTTCGAGATAGGGCTCGCGGCTGAGGGTAAAGGTCTGATGATGTACCGGCAGAAAGGCTTCGGCGCCCGCCTCCTCCGCCATTTGCCAGGCCTGTTCGGGCGTGCAGTGATAGTGCACCCAGGGATTGTAGGCGCCCACTGGCATAATGGCCAGGTCGAATGTGCGCGAGCTTTTCAGTGTCCGGAAAGAATTGGTCGCGGCTGTGTCCCCACCGAAGATAACGCGGTGATGCGTTCCCTCGATCGTGTAGCCATTGAATCCCCGCCAGGTGTCGCGGTGAAGGCGCGCTCCCCAATGGTTCACCGGGAAAGCGCTGATTTCCAGCGAACCGATGCGCACCTGCTCGCCCCAGGCCAGTTCGTCAACCCGCCCATAGCGCCCCACGCGCAGCAGATCGCTGGTTTTTGACGCAGTCACTACCGCCGTACCGCGGCTTTCCAAGCGCCGCAGGCTGCGGATATCGAAGTGGTCCATATGGGCATGCGACAGCAGGATCACGTCGATCTTCGGTAATTCTGCGAGACGCAGAGCCGGTTCCACAATGCGCTTGAGTCCGACTGTCATCGGCCCCACGCGAACGCCGACTCTGCGGCCGAGAACGGGATCTGTCAGAATCCGAATTCCATCAATCTGCAGCAGCACCGTGCTGTGGCCTAGCCAGGCGGCGTACAGGGCGCGGTCGCGCCACCGGGTGGGGTTGGGCTTCTCAGGCGCGGGGAGAATCCGCCGCCGCCCGTCCGCCCGCAGGCGATTCCAATACATTGGCGCCACGCGGCACGCCCAAGCGGCCCGGCGCAACCTACTTCTTTGCATCTGTTTATATGATGCTCCTATACTCAGGCCGGTTGCCAGTGCCTCTTCATTCCCAGCTCAAGACCACTTTCCCCGAATTGCCCGAGGCCATCACAGCGAATGCTTTTTCGTATTCATCGAAGCAATAGCGGTGCGTGATCACAGGTGCAATATCGAGCCCGGATTCGAGCATCGCCGTCATTTTGTACCAGGTCTCGTACATCTCCCGGCCGTAGATGCCGCGCAGCGTCAACATGTTGAAAATCACGGTGCGCCAGTCAATCGACATTTCCCCACTGGGAATGCCCAGAATCGCGATCCTGCCGCCGTGGCTCATGTTGGCAATGATGCTGCGCAGGGCCGATTCACTGCCCGACATTTCCAGGCCAATATCAAAGCCCTCGGTCATTCCGAGTTGCTTCTGGATGCTCCGCAAATCGGTTTCGCGAGGATCGATTGCCGAGGTCACTCCCAGTTTGCGAGCCAGCTCCAGGCGGTAGGAATTCAAATCGGTAATCACCGTATAGCGCGCCCCTGCATGCCGCGCTATCGCCGCCGCCATGATCCCGATTGGCCCCGCTCCTGTGATGAGCACATCCTCACCGAGGACAGGGAACGCCAGGGCGGTATGCACGGCATTTCCAAACGGATCGAAGATGGCTGCCACCTCCAGCGGAATCGATTCGTGATGCCGCCAGATGTTCGCCATGGGCAGGGCAATATATTCGGCGAATGCTCCGGGCCGGTTCACTCCCACGCCCAGGGTATGTGCGCAGAGATGCCGGCGGCCAGCCAGGCAGTTGCGGCAGCGCCCGCACACCACGTGGCCTTCGCCGCTCACGATTTCGCCGGGAAAGAAATCGGCCACATTCGACCCCACTGCTTCCACGCGCCCGACAAACTCGTGACCAATCACCATGGGGACCGGGATGGTTTGCTGCGCCCATTCGTCCCAGTGATAAATGTGGAGATCGGTGCCGCAGATGCCCGTTCGCAGCACGCGAATCAAAACATCGTTGATGCCGATCGAGGGCTTTTCCACGTCCTCCAGCCAGAGGCCGGGCGCACGCCTGCTCTTCACCAGCGCTTTCACTACTTTTCACGATAGCGGACAACCGGAGGGTTCGGAGGCGGCGGCATCGCATTGACAGATGACCGGCTAGCCCGTACCCTGAAGGCGTTATGGAAGTGCGTTTCACGCCTGAACAGGAAGCGAAGCTTTCCCGAATTGCCGCTCATGCCGGAATCGACACCGAGAATCTTGTGCGGGATGCGGCGTTGCGGCTGCTAGAAGAGGAGGAGAAATTCCGCGCTGCTGTACAGGAGGGTATTGAGCAGGCGGACCGGGGAGAACTGATCGAGGATGAGGACGTGCATCTTTGGCTGGAGGAGCGGGAACGCTCCTGATGTTTATTCGTTGGACGCAACTGGCCCTTGAAGACCTTAAAGCCATTTCCTACCGCATAGAGCACGAACGCAATCTCGCCACCGCCAACCGCGTCTGCCGCACCATTTACGATTCCATCCAGACGCTGCGCCGGTATCCGTACAGCGGCAGGCCTGGATTCGAAGAGGAGACCCGCGCACTCGTGATTCCCAAGACGCCGTACGTGGTTGCATACCGCGTGGTGCGGCCGGAAGCTGTTGAGATTCTTCGCATCTGGCATGGCGCGCAGAACCGATAAACGGCAACTAATCTCAATAATAACGCTGAGGTTTGCCGTGTGTGTTTTCCCCTTGCCAATAGGCGAACAAAAGGCGAAAATGAGTTATGGCACTCGTGGGCATCGCCCGCATGGCGTCCGAAAGCGAGCTGCTGGAAGCCAAATCGCGGGTTCAGTATTTCGAGATTCCGTCCCGGTCCATTCTCAATCGCACCAAGCCGAACATGCCGTTTCGATGGACTATCAATCCCTATCGCGGTTGTGAGTTCGGCTGCAAATATTGCTACGCGCGCTACACGCACGAATACATGGAGATGGCGGTGGAGGAGTTTGAAGAGAAGATCTATGCCAAAGCCGCCGCCGCGCAGCTTCTGCGGTCGGAGTTGGCTCGCATTCCACTCGCAGAGCACATCGCCCTAGGCACCGCTACCGATCCCTATCAGCCGGCCGAGAGGCGTTTTCGGCGCACGCGTTCCTTTCTCGAAGTGTTCGCACGCGAACGCGGCCGGCACCTGGGGATCACAACCAAATCCGATCTGGTGGCGCGCGATCTCGATCTGCTGTGCACCATCGCGCGGTCCAACGTGCTCTCTGTCAATATCACGATCACCACGCTCGATGAGAAGTTGGCACGCCTGCTCGAGCCGCGCGCTCCGCGTCCGGAGCTGCGCCTGGGCGCGGTGCGCAAGCTGAGCGGAGCCGGCATTGTGGTGGGCGTGTTTCCGAACCCGGTGATGCCGCTTCTTACCGACGGCGAGCCGCAGCTTGCCGCGCTTGCAAAGGCTGCGCGCGACGCCGGAGCACAATACTTCGGCGGAGGCCCTTTGTTCCTCATGCCCTGCGCGCAGAAAGTATTTCTGCCATTTCTCGACCAACACTTCCCGCGGCTTGCGCCGCACTACCGTGCGCAGTTCGAAAAAAGCCCCTACCTGGACAGAGTCTACAAAGAACGGCTGCGCGAGCGAATCGCCAAAATCCGCGACCGCTTCGGACTCGATTCCGGCCCCACGAATTACCGGCCCGAGCTATGGGAAGAAGAGCAGCCCACGCTGTTTCCATTGGACAATGAAGCTGTGCGCCAAGAGAATGGGAGCCGGAGGCCGGGAATGGAGCTGAAAGCTGATAACTGATAACTACCATGGACCTGGCCGCCTTCGATTACCATTTGCCCGAAGAACTGATTGCGCAGGAGCCGCTGGCCGATCGCGCGGCCTCGCGCATGCTGGTGGTGTATCGCTCGGAGCGGCGCTTGGAAGATCGCACGTTCCGCGAATTTCCCAGCTTTGCCGGTCCCGGCGATTGCCTGGTGTTGAACGATAGCCGAGTGTTCCCGGCGAGATTATTGGGCCACCGCGCCGGGACGCACGCCCTTCCCATCGGAAAACGCAATCCCCGGCGGCAGGAGCACCTCAGCGGCGAAGTGGAGGTGCTGCTGCTGCGGGCGCTCAATCAAAACCACAGCGAGTGGGAAGCGCTGGTGCGGCCGGGACGCAAGATGCGCGTCGGCGAGCGCCTGCGTTTTGACGGCGCACTGGAAGCCGAAATCACCGGGCGGGGTGAATTTGGCGAGCGGACCATCCGCTTCCTCAGAGGCGGCGATCCTTTCCCGCAAATCGAGAAGGTGGGCCACGTGCCGCTGCCGCCGTACATCAAACGGTCCGACCAAACCGCCGATCACGAGCGCTACCAAACCGTTTTCGCCCGTGAACC
>JASIAM010000212.1 GCA_030041985.1 Bryobacteraceae bacterium
CGAAGACCGCGCAGGTGGAAGCCGTAACCACGAGCGCAAACACGGCGGCCACCCGGAAAGCGACAGAACGAAAGAGTTCACGAATCCACATGCAGCATGAACCCCACGGCGCGAACTGTCTCGATCAAAGAAGGCTCGCCGGCAGCATCGATTTTGCGCCGCAGCTTGCCAATGTGCACGTCGACGACGTTGGTTTGCGGCAAGGTTCGATAATGCCAAACGTCCTCGAGCAGCATCGCGCGGGTAATGATCTGGTTCGGATGCCGCATAAAATATTCTAGTAGATTGAACTCGCGCGGCAAAAGACTGAGAAGCTTGTCGTCACGCTGCACTGTACGGTCGACGAGATCCATGGTGAGCGGACCGGCTTTGAGGCTCGTTACCCTTGCGTCGCTGGCGCGCCGCCGCAGCGCTTCGACCCTGGCGACGAGTTCGTCCATGACGAAAGGTTTGGCGAGATAATCATCGCCTCCCGCCTTCAATCCAAGGATGCGGTCGTCGACGGAAGAAAGCGCACTGATAACCAGCATCGGCACCCGGTTGCCCTGGCCGCGCAGCGTTTCGATCATCGCTAGACTGTCGGTGCCGCGCAGCATACGGTCGACAACCATGACTGCCGGTGGACGGGCGCGGGTCGCAGCCAGGACTTCGCCCTCGGTTTCGGCGATCTGCACGGCATAGCCCTGTTGTTGCAAAGCGAGCGAAATCTCCTGCGCCATGTCGAATTCATCTTCGACTAGGAGAAGGGGCGTGGATTCGTTATTGTGAAGTTCGACCACTCGATCGTCCATCATTTCGCTGCCACGATTCTTATCACATTGTATGACTGGGCTTCAAAGGGTGCGGGAAGCGGGACCCGGATTGGGACAGCGGGAGCCGCCGCGTCTATACCAAGGCGCGCGCTGGGGCGCGCGCTGGCCAATTCACATGAAAAGCGGAAGAGGAAAGGCGTTCATTGTGGCGCGTCGCAGTGGCCCGTGAGCTCCAGGCTTTCCAGAAATGGACGAGTGTCATGTGTGTCCCACATCCGAAACAAAGCGTGGTCACAACGGCAACTTCGCCAGCGGGCATGACGCGGATTCGTCGATCCGACCTCATCAAAATGAGCCGCTAGAAATTCAAGTTCCATCATAGAAAGGATCAATTCCTTGGACGCTGTAAGCAGCAAAAGGAGTAGCAGCCGATGGTCCGTAGCGCGACTGCAAGTAAGTCAGCGATCTTCCCTGCCCCTTTTGGGCGCCTTAAAAGTGTAGCGCTCGCACAACAAATCCGCCGATAAACCTACCCGCATGGCGCCGGGGGATTGATTTATGATAGAATCATGACAAGCTTCGGGGCCTCCCAAGATCCCTTGAGAAGGCTTGGGCATCTTCGCCGGCCGTTCTGGTCGGCGTCTTTTCCTTGCGTAACTTCGCGAGTGCTAAGATGCGAGGCGCGGTCATTGGCGTAGCTTGCTCCGGGGCGGCGTTTTTGCTGTGCGCCCCTGGAGCCTTCGGAGCCGACGCCAATCTCGCGCAAGGATCGCAGGTACCTGTACTCAGGGCTCCTGCGCCTATTCCGCCACTTCCAATCTGTAGCGATATCGCCTCGTTTTTCTCCTCAAATTGCCAGGCGAGCTGGGATGGAATCCGGATTTACGGCATCATCGATATGGGGTTCGGATATCAGACCCATGGAGCGCCATGGGATCCGAACTTCACTCAAGGGGCCTCGTATCTCATCCAAAAAATGAACCGGACACCGATCTGGGGGCCGGCCCCGAGTGGGTTAAGCCAATCAAATCTGGGAATCCAAATAAAGGAGCCGCTTTCTCCGGGATGGGCATTCATTGGTCAGCTCGAAGGCGGATTTGATCCCTATTCTTTGCGCTTCGCCAACTCGCCCCACTCCGAGTTCGACAATATCGGCATCCCTGTCAATCAGCAGAGCGCGAACGGCGACTCTGCTCGAGCCGGTCAGTTCTATAACTCCGTGGGTTTTCTGGGTGTCAGTTCCGAAAGACTCGGTACCATCACTGTCTTCCGCCAAAACTCGCTTACATTGGACGGTATACTAGCTTACGACCCGATGGTGGGGGCCTACGCGTTCTCGCCACTTGGCTTCAACGGCGCCTTTGCCGGGGGCGGTGACACAGAGGACGCTAAGTATTCCACATCGGTAAAATACCGCTTCACCTATGGAGGCTTCCGCGCTGCGGCTCTCTGGCAGTTCGGTGGCTATGAGCTAAACAACGCCTCAAGAGGGGCCTGGGAAGCCGAAGTCGGTGGCGATTTCGCAAACCTGGGCCCCGGCATCCTCTCGCTGGATGCTTTCTTCGATTACACGCGGGATGCCGTAGCACTTTCGCTCGCCGGTGCCCAAACCGATGTTCAAGGTTTCCCCATCGGCACGATGTTGCCCCAGACGCTGACGGCGACACTTTCCGACAACACTGCCGTGATGGTGGCGGCCAAATATGCCGTCGATCGGCTGAAACTCTATGCCGGATACGAATGGATGCAATTCGCGCCTCCGAGCGATCCGTTCACCGCCCCGGGCACGGGTTTCACAGATATATCCGGAGACTTCATTTGCTTGGACTGCAGTACGGCAACTGGCGGAACGAGCATCAACAGCACGGCCTACAA
>JASIAM010000213.1 GCA_030041985.1 Bryobacteraceae bacterium
GGCAGTGAATGGGAACATTCCGGAGAAACGAGGCTATCGTGATCCGGATGCGATAAATGGTGGCACCTGGGAGGCAGGTATTTCGGGATTCATTAACCCGTGATTTCCGTCGCTGTTTTCCTTCGCCCACACCAGGCCAACAGGGTATAAAATATGCGGGACGCGTGCGGTCTACCGCGCAACCGGCGTCGATAAGGAGCGAATATGTGTGACCAGGATAATTTTGAAAAAGACCGGCAGGAGTATGAAGCTCGCGGTTTGGTGACACGAAAGCAATTCGGCATGATGTTGGGAGCAGGCGTGGCCATGCTGCTGCCGCGAGTGGCCAATGCCGTGGCCGTCACCGAGGCGGAGGTCAATGTGAAGACGCCGGACGGCACCGCGGATTGCTACTTCGTGCATCCCTCGGCCGGCACGGCGGCGGGCGTTCTGGTGTGGCCGGACATCTTCGGGCTGCGGCCGGCGTTCCGGCAGATGGGCAAAAGGCTCGCCGAATCCGGCTATGCGGTGCTGGTGGTGAATCCGTTCTACCGCATGAAGAAAGCTCCCACAGCGGAAGAGGGCGGCGCCACCCCCATCCAGCAGGTAATGCCGTTTATGCAAAGTCTAACCAAAGACGAGGCGGTCCAGATTACCGATGCGAAAGCCTTCGTCGGGTGGCTCGACCAGCAGCCGCCGGTTGCCAAGAACCGGAAAATCGGCACGCAGGGCTATTGTATGGGCGGCTTTGAAGCGTTTCGTACCGCAGGGGCGGTGCCCGATCGCATTGGAGCAGTGGCTACTTTCCACGGCGCAGCACTGGTGACCAAAATGCCCAACAGTCCGCATCTCGAGGCGGCCAAGAGCCACGCGCAGTTTCTTTGCGCGATCGCGGAAAGTGACGACAAGAATTCGCCCAACGATAAGAACGTTCTCAAAGAAACGTTCGCCAAGGCGAACCTGCAGGCGGAGATCGAAGTTTACCCCGCAATGCACGGCTGGTGCCCTCCCGATACGACGGTCTACAACATGGAACAGGCCGAGAGGGCATGGAGCCGTTTGCTGGTGCTGTACGGCAAAGCGCTCGCCTAAGCTTCAACTCGAATATACTGCGACTTTGGTAACCAGGCGGTACCCCATGCGCTGGTAGAGATGATAGCCGGCCGGGGTCGCCTGCAGAATGGTGCGATCGATGCCGTGCTCGCGCTTTACCTCGGCCAGCGCGTGGCGCATCACCGCCTCGCCGTAGCCTTGCCGCTGCCATTGCGGCAGGGTCGCGACATTATAAACGCCGGCCGCGCCCGCTCCGATCACCACGGCGGCGCTGGTGACGGGTTGGGAGTCGTGATAACCGACCCATGCCAGGAAACGGCTCCAGACGGATTCCGCTTCGAATACCTCGCAAAACCACGTTAGTGGCACGTTGAAGCACGCCGAGCCGATGGAGCAAAAGGCGTCCCGGACCGGGCCATTTTCCACGCGCCGGAAATCGAGTTGCGCCAGCGGTTTGGCGGGAGGTAGCAAATGATCTGCCGCCAAACCCGGCAAATCGACGGTATGGCGCAGCCTGTGCTGGTCAAAAACTTTGGGCGAATTTCTGCGGGTGCGCGCGTCCATCCAATCCTCGCAAACCCAATAGGCCCACGCCCGGTCGTGTTTGCCGAAGTGCAGGGCGGCCAGCAGGATTCGCTGGGCCAAGTCTTGATCGGATGCTACCGGGCAGGAAAGAAAGGCCGCATTGAACATCTGAAAGGTGACATTGGCGGAGGCGATGCTGACCCCCCGCAACTCCCGGATATCGCCCTGGTTGCGGCTGGCCGCCAGCACCCGAAACGATTCACGCAGATTATCAGCCACACAGGCAAAGTCCACTGAAGTCCTTTCCATTCTCCCATTGATCCCACCCCTCGGGTGGGCCGCTCATGTTATTCTCATCTAGGGCAACAGCGGGGCGGCGGCAGGATAGAAATTGGCCATCGCCCGGCGCCGTGTGAGGCGTTACTCCAGCACGGCTCCTGCAGCTACGAGGCCAAACGCCAGCTCGATCCGCATCAGATCTGCTGATCCCGCTCGGAGTCGCCGCCCGTGGGATGTTCAGCCACCGTGAATAGTTTCGCCCAATAGGAGGAGTTACGAGCAAATGAGTTCGCCAACCACGACCCCCCAAAGTTTGGAGGCTCTACTACAGAAGGCAGGAAGTCCCATCGATCTGCTCCGGAATTCGCAGATCGGAGCTTACGTTTACCCCGTCGTTCCCGCCGAATACTCGAATTGGCGCGATGAACAGCGCGCCTGGCGGGAGAGCTGCGTGCTTTTCGATCAGTCGCACCATATGGCGAATCTGTATATCGAGGGCCCCGACGCCGTCAAATTGGTTACCCACCTGGGATTCAATACCTTCGCCAAGTTCCCCGTAGACCGCGCCAAGCAATTCGCTCCCTGCAGCTACGATGGCTACATAATCGGCGACGGGATTCTCTTTCACCTGGAGGAGAACCGCGTGGTTTTCGTCGGGCGCGCTCCGGCGGTCAGTTGGATCCAATTCCAAGCGGAAACCGGCGGCTTCAAGGTGAAGCTGACCAAGGACGACCGGTCTCCTTCCATCACAGGGGGAAGGGCGGTCGTGCGCACTTGCTACCGGTACCAGATTCAAGGGCCTAATGCCTGGCAGGTTCTCGAGAAATTGAACGGCGGCCCGATCCCCGAAATTAAGTTCTTCAACATGGGCTTGATGAATCTGGCGGGGCGGAAAGTCCGGGCTTTGCGCCACGGTATGGCGGGCGCGCCGGGATTAGAGATCTGGGGGCCGTACGAAGAGCGCGACGAGATTCGCGCCGCCATCGTCGAGGCAGGCAAGGATTTCGGACTGGTGCAAGTGGGCGCGCGAGCCTATGCTACCAATACGCTCGAATCCGGGTGGATCCCGTCGCCGCTGCCGGCGGTGTATTCGGGCGACAAGATGAAAGCCTACCGGCAGTGGCTGCCGGCCGCGAGTTACGAAGGCACCGGCTCGATCGGCGGCAGCTTTGATTCGAAGAACATCGAAGACTACTACGTGACGCCTTATGAAATGGGCTACGGGCCGTTCGTCAAATTCGATCATGACTTCATCGGCCGCGAAGCCCTGGAGAAAATCGCGGCGAAACCGCATCGGAAAAAGGTGACCTTCGCCTGGAACAGCGCGGATGTCCTCAAAGTCTTCCAGTCGCTGTTCGAGCCCGGCGATATCTTCAAGTACATTGACCTTCCGCTCTCGAATTACACTTCTGCGTCGTACGACAAAGTGCTCCTTCGCGGGAAACAGATCGGCCTCAACATGTTCAGCGGCTACAGCTATAACGAGCGCTCGATGCTTTCGCTCGGTATCGTAGAACCGGATGTGGAGATTGGCACCGAGGTCACTCTGGTGTGGGGCGAACCGGGCGGCGGTTCCCGGAAGACCACGGTGGAGCGGCACAAGCAGATCGAGATCCGCGCGGTGGTCAGTTCGGTGCCTTATTCCAAAGTCGTCCGCGAAGAATACGCGGCCGGCTGGCGGGAAAAGGGGCAGGGGCTGTAGCGCTTCACTGCGGAAAAAGACACATTCAAGTTGCATTTTTGGCCGATCGGTAGAAATGTGCGGCTGCAACCTTCCAGAATAATTCACGTCTATTCGCTGTAGAGGCCTCTTCATAAAAGCTCGCAAGCTTAGCGAGCTGGCGGCGGGTGTCTTCCTCCGAGCGCCCGCCGTCTTTTATCAAGCGATTACCTTATGACGCCGGCTCAACATGGACGAGCACATCTGCTACCCAATTGAGGGTTTCGCGAATGCGCACGCGCACGGCTTGCGCAATCTCGTGAGATTGCCGGACGGTCATTTCGGGATCAACTTCCAGATGTAAGTCCACGTGATAGCGCAAGCCCGTCTTGCGCGCAAAGCATTTTTCGACGCCCTTCACGCCCGGCACTGTCGTGGCGGTAGCGCGGATCTGCATCATCAGGTTCTCCTCGGGCATGGTATCCATCAACTGCAGAGCGGTGTCGCGCGAGACGCGGAGGCCAGCCGAAATCACGATCAAGCCGACCACGAAGCCGCCGTAACGATCAGCATCCAGAAAGCGGGCAGAGTTCCAGAGCGCAAGCCCGACGCTCACCAGTGCGACGAAGGCAGAGAGACAGTCCATGGTGTCATTCCAGGCATCGGCAACCAGGGCCGCGCTCCATAACCTGCCGCCATAACGAAATTTGAAGGCGGCCAGGCCGGACTTGGCGGCCAGGGAGGCCAGAAGCGGCCAGATGACGTAGCTGGCGGGCGCCAGACGGCTTTCTCCGAGATGCTCGACAGAAGCAAATGAGATGAGCGTGCCGCCGGCCGCAAGCACCAAGCCGATCAGCAATCCGGTCAGGATTTCGGCGCGACCGTGGCCATAGGGATGATCGGCATCAGGCGGCTTGGCGGCCAGCGTAAGCCCGAGAAGGACGAAGCCCGAAGAAAAAACATCACCGCCGGATTCCAGTCCGTCGGAAAGCACAGAAGTGGAGTGGCCATGGAGACCGGCCACAATCTTAACGACCGCCAACGCTCCGCTGACCACCATTCCGAGGGCAGCGACGCGTTGTCCGGTATGCATAGGCTGCTCGCATGGGAAACGGCCGTTCCCCAGCGGTCAGGCGCGCGCCGGATCTACTTTCTCCGGATTAATGCCCAAATCCTTAATGGCAGCGGCGGCTTTGGCGGGATCCAGCCGGCCGGAGCGTGCCAGACGCGAAAGGGCGGCGGACGCGATGGCCTCGGCGTTGATCTCGAAGTGACGGCGCAGATGCTCGCGATTGTCGCTGCGCCCGAAACCATCGGTGCCGAGGGCTTCCATGCGGCCCGGCAACCAGGGCGCGATCTGATCAGCCACCACCTTCATGTAATCGGTGGCCGCGACAATAGGCCCTTCCGCATCGCGTAACGCTTCTACCAGGTACGGCGTACGTGGTGGCTGGTCGGGATGCAGGCGGTTCCAGCGTTCGGTTGCCAGCGCATCGCGGCGCAGTTCGTTATAGCTGGTAACGCTCCAGACATCGGCGGCCACATCGTAGTGTTCGGCCAGGATGCGCTGGGCGCGCAAGGCCTCATTGAGGATGGGGCCGCTCCCGAAAAGGTGGATCTGCGGCTTGCCTTCGAGTGCGGCCGCGTAGCGATAGATGCCGCGCAGAATGCCTTCCACATTCAGGTCCTGCGGCGCGGCTGGCATGGCGTAGTTTTCGTTGTAGAGCGTCATGTAGTAGAAGCGGTCTTGCTGTTCCTGGTACATGCGCCGGATGCCATCCTGCACAATCACGGCGATTTCGAACGCATAGGCGGGGTCGTAGGCAGCACAGGTAGGAACCGTGCTGGCCAGGACCAGACTCTGACCGTCCTGATGTTGCAAACCCTCACCGCTGAGGGTGGTGCGGCCCGCGGTTCCGCCGCATAGGAAGCCCTTGCCGCGCGCATCGGCGAAGGCCCAAATCAGGTCGCCCACACGCTGGAAGCCGAACATCGAGTAGTAAATGAAGAACGGAATCATCTCCACGCGATAATTCACGTAGGCGGTTCCGGCGGCAGTAAACGAAGACATGGAGCCGGCTTCGGTAATGCCTTCTTCCAAAATCTGGCCGTCCTTGGATTCCTTGTAGTAAAGGAACATTTCGGCATCGTGGGGCTTGTAAAGCTGCCCCTGGCTCGCGTAAATGCCGAACTGGCGGAACAACGACTCCATACCGAACGTGCGGGCTTCATCGGGAATGATGGGCACCACGCGCTTGCCGAGCTGCGGATGCTTCATCAAGTGGGTAAGAATCCGGACGAATGCCATGGTGCTCGAAACTTCCCGTCCGGCCGATCCCTCAAGAGCTTCCTTCAGATATTCGAGGGGCGGAGCCTCGATAGCGGTGGCCGGCACTGTACGGTACGGCATGTAACCGCCCAATATCCGGCGGCGCTCGTGCATATACGACATTTCCGGACTGTCGGCCGGCGGCCTGTAAAAAGCGGCATTGCGAGCGGCTTCGGCGGGAATGGGAATTTCGAAACGCGAGCGGAAGTTTTCGATCTCCTGCTCATTCAGCTTTTTCTGCTGATGGGTAATGTTGCGGCCCTCGCCAGCTTCGCCCATGCCATAGCCCTTGATGGTCTGGGCGAGGATGACAGTCGGATACCCGGCCGCTTCCACCGCGCGTCTGTAAGCGGTGTAAACCTTGCTGGGATCATGGCCGCCGCGGCGCAACTTCACCAGCTCTTCGTCGGTGAGGTGCGAAACCAGATTGAGAAGCTCCGGATATTTTCCGAAGAAATTTTGCCGAATATAAGCGCCATCTTTGGTGACGTAGGTTTGATATTCGCCATCCACGACTTCGGCCATGCGGCGCTGCAGCAGGCCGGTGGTGTCCTTGGCCAGCAATGCGTCCCAATCACCGCCCCAGATCACCTTGATAACATTCCAGCCTGCGCCGCGGAAGGCCGCTTCGAGTTCCTGAATGACCTTTCCGTTGCCGCGCACCGGCCCATCGAGACGCTGCAGGTTACAGTTGACAACGAAGATGAGATTGTCGAGCTTCTCGCGCGAAGCGAGCGTGAGCGACCCCATGGCTTCCGGTTCGTCCATCTCGCCATCGCCCAAAAACGCCCAGATATGGCGCGGAGTTTTGGGGATCAGGCCGCGGTTTTCCAGATACCGCATGAAGCGCGCCTGGTAGATGGCGTTACTCGGTGCGATACCCATGGAGACCGTGGGGAACCGCCAGAAATCGCGCATCAGCCAGGGATGGGGATAAGACGGCAAACCCGGATGCTCGCGCAGCTCATGACGGAAATTCTTGAGGTGCTCCTCGCTCAGGCGGCCTTCGAGAAACGCACGCGCGTAAACGCCTGGGGAAGCATGGCCCTGGAAATAGACGAGGTCGCCCGGCTGATCGCCATACGTGGTATGGAAAAAGTGGTTAAAGCCCACTTCGAGCAGAGTGGCCAAGGATGAGTATGTGGAAATATGGCCGCCGATGCCGGGATCGTACTTATTCTGGCGGACGACCATCGCCATAGCATTCCACCGGACAAGGCTTTTAATGCGCCGTTCCATGGCGCGATCGCCCGGGTACGGCAACTCGTCTTCCGGACGGATTGTGTTGACATACGGAGTATTTAGGAGGTTCGGCAACCCAGCGCCCTGGGCTCGCGCCCGGTCGGTGAGTTGCTCCAGAAGGTACGCCGCGCGGTCAGGACCAGCCTCGTCGATAATCTGATCGAGCGCCTCGATCCATTCCGCCGTCTCCTGGGGGTCCAGGTCGACAACTCGCTCATTCAGTCTCTGGTGCATGGATGATTTTATTATAATTGGCGGCGCTTCGGAAGGCGCGGGACACGAGAGGGTAAAGCGTGCTTAGGCGAAATTATCTTGCTGCCAACGGAGATCTCTGGCCCGCCGTCACTTTATGGACTACGCGGAGCAGATCGTCGGGGGAGAAAGGCTTTTCTACGAATTCGAAGGGAGAAGCTTCGGTGGAGCTGATATATCCCGAGGTGAGAATAATCGGAACGGTGGGGAAAGATTTGGCTACAGCGTGTGCAAAGCTCAACCCGTCTCCTTCCGGCATATGAATATCGCTCACAATCAGGCCGATGGATGAGCCCAGGTGTTTGAGGATTTCAAGGCCATGTTTGGCGGTGCCCGCTTCTACGGTCTCATAACTCTCACGTTCCAAAATCGCCCGGATGTATGTTCGGATGGAGGGTTCGTCGTCAACGACGAGAGAGATTGGGTGCGGCATAGGGAATCAGAAGTTACGTGCTATATCGTACCAAACCTTGCGCCCGGCGCAAACGTCGCGGCGCGTTTTTCCTCTTGCGGAAATCTCAACAGGATGCGCCGACGCTGGCTTCTTGAGAAATCAGCTCATTCTCCACAAGCACCCGAAGTTGGGCGCGCAAGCCTTCCAGAAGCTTTCGCTCTTTCGCCGGAAGATGGTGAATCAAAGCAATCAATACTCCTGCCTGCGTATAGGCTTCCTCCGCATGCGTCCGGGAACCGGGGCCCGACACTTGGCCCGCAAGCGCGGCATGAAGGCGCCTATGGAGCAACACAGCAAGTTCCCGATCTGTTTTCGCGCGAAGTTCCGCAAATCTGGCCTGTTCTGCGCTGATTTGTTCAGTACTCGTCAAGAGCCATCCTTCCTTGCCTATTAGACGAAGCCAGGCGGATTTGCGACCAATAATTTTTGTTTAAAAATGGCGGAGATTCACCTGAGGCACCCCCCTCGGAACGGTGGAAGTCTTGTGCTACCCTCGAAACTGCCATGTTCGAGTCCGACAAAGTAATGTTCGAGATCTACCGCGAAACCGAATACACAGGTCGATACCGGGTGGTCTACTTTACCGAGCTTAGTGATCACAATAAGGAATCGGAAATCAACCACGCGCTATCCGGCGAGCACTTCTTTGATGGGTTCATCAAGAACTACGGCAAGGATGAAGCCAAGGAGATCATCGAATCCATCCTTGGGCGGCTGAACAGCGGCGAAACGATGGGGCCTGAAGAAGTGGAACGCGCGCTCGGCGAACACATGGCCTGACTCATCTGCATTACCAGCTCAGAATTTCGCGGACGTTGCGGGCCAGGCGCTTGCTTACGATGAACTCCTGGTTGTTATGGAGCGTAATGAGCCAGCGATTGCTGCTGAGAGCGGCCATTTTGCGCACGTGATCCACATTCACCAGCGCATTGCGGTGCACGCGGCGGAAACTGCTGCCTTGCAACTTCTCTTCAATCTTTTTCAGGCTCTGCGCGGCCAGGTAACGCTGTTTGGCGGTGATGATCCAGACCAGCTCGCCTTCGGCCTGAAACGCCAGCACCTCATCGGCGTTCAACAGGAAATATTCGTCGCCCGCGCGGCCCACAATTTTGCGAGGCCCGGGGGTCTGGTAACCGCCGGCTCCGGAAGCCGCAATTTCTTGCAGGCGAGCCAAGGTTTCGGCGGCCTCCGTGCGGCTCCCCAGCAGTTCCCGGGCGCGATCCAAAGCCCGCACCAGCCGCGCTTGTCCCACAGGCTTTAGCAGATAGTCGATGGCTCCTTCGTCAAAGGCGCGGATGGCATGCTGATCGTAGGCGGTCACCACAATAATTACCGGCAAATGTGGGCCGCCGCGCAGTCGCTGGATCACTTCAAAACCGCCCATTTGCGGCATCTGCAGGTCGAGGAGGACCACATCCGGGCGGAGGCTTTCGATTTGTTCCAGCGTGCGCGTGCCCGTATCGGCCTCGCCCAGGACCTCGATATCCGGCAGCAATTCCAACTCTTCCCGCAGAATGCGGCGAGCAACCGGCTCATCGTCGGCGACAAGCACGCGCAGAGACCGCGCTTTCACCTTTACGGATATACCAGCACCGGTGCGAGGACCGTAGGACAATCCCGTGAGCGGCTCATGGCCGGCCACCAGCGGTAACCGCCGCGCGGCAGGCGGCTGGAACGGACGCTGACCGCTCATGCCGAAACCTGGAAGGCGTAGGCGCCAGCCCCGCCGGCCGGTATCAGAAACCGCACACTGGTTCCCTGGCGGCTAGACTCAATCTGAAGCTGGGCGGCTTCTCCGAAACAGAGCCGCAAGCGCTGGCGCACATTGTCCAAACCCAGCCCGCCGCCCGAGGCCGCTTTGCGCCCCGGCTGGAAACCCTCTCCATCGTCGCTGACTTCCACCCAAACGCCCCGGCTGCCGGATCGCGCCCGGAACCGAATCGAACCGCTCCCGCGGGACGCTACGCCATGTTTCACGGCGTTCTCGATCAGCGGTTGGATGGAAAGAATGGGAATCAACGCCCGTTCCGCATTTTGGTCCACTTCAATGGTCGTGCTCAGTTTATCGCCCAGCCGCAGCGCTTCGATCTCGAGGTAGGCGCGGATGATGGCCACCTCTTCCGCCAGCGGAATCAGGGTCCGCTCCGCCTTCAGACAGTAACGAAAAATCTCGGCCAGGTTCAGAACCATGCGCCGCGCTTCCGCAGCCTCGCGCGGAATGGTGCCATACAAGGTGTTGAGGGAATTGAATAGGAAGTGCGGATTGATCTGCGACTGCAGCGCCCGCAATTCCGCCTGCGAGACCAGCCGCTGCACTTCGGAATTGCGAAAGCGCTCCACTTGCTCGACGATGACCGCGGCCATGCGGCCCAATTCCTGCAGGTCTTCACTCAGATACCGTCGGCCCCCGTCCCTCCGGCCCAGGAGCAGCAGAGCGCCATCGCCCTTGAGGAAGCGAACAGGAACGAGCACCTCGTGCCAGGATTCCTTTTGCGATTTGCGGAGGGCGCTGGTTTGCGCACTGGCGGGCGTGATCAGCGCGGGCTCGAGCGCGAGGACTCCCTCCGCCGCCGGCACTTCCACTACCTCGCTGGTGGCGGCCCGCATGAAGCGCGCCATGACGGCCGTTGCTTTTTCCAGAAATGCGGCTTCGCTTCCCGCTTTGCTGCCCGCCTCCCGAATCTCGCGAATTGCCGGTTCGCGGTCGGAGCGGCCAAAAACCACTCTGGTTAGTAAAAGCTGCAGCTTTCCCCGAACCCAAACCAGTCCGACCAGCACCAGGCAGCCGGCAACCAATAGCACGCCTTCGAGAAAAGGATTGTGGCCAACACGATCCAGAATGCCAAACCGGGCGTTGAGCACAAAGCCCGCAACGATCGCAGCCGAGGCGACCAGGCCGTTCGCCAAAAAACGCAAGAAGGCATCGACCAGCAGGAAGCGGTAATCCTGGAGCAGGACGTAAAGCGCCAGCGGGATACCGGCGTGGTGCAGCGCGAGTTCGCCCGACCAGGCCGTGCTGACGCGGCCCGGCCGGAAGTGCGCAAACGAGATGGCCAGCAGAAACAGGCACATGCCGGCCACAATACGATGCGCAGCGTGGCGCGGCGGCGCAGGGTTACGGCGCATGCGAAGCGTAGCCAGCACGGTCACCGGAGCGAAGCCCAGAATGATTACCCACAGCGCCGCCTGACCGAGACGGTCGCCCGGCCAAACCAGATCCGCCAGATGTAATGCCACCGCGGCTCCGCTGAGAATGTATCCGCAGATCCAGATCGGCCGGCCCTTGCCCTCGAGCGAGAGATGCAGCAGCACCGCGGGAAGCATGCTGAGCACGCAGAAACTGAGCGCCGCCACTACGTCCGTTACACCCAGCCCCAGCCAGAAAGGAGATGCGTTCGATGAGGCCAGCACCAGCAGTGATCCCGCGTTCCACGCCAGCGCCAGCGCGGCTGCTACCGCAGGCAGGTTCCGCTGCGCGCCAGGCCCCCTACGCCGGTTGCGCAGCACCAGAACCAGGAATCCGGCGAACAGCAGAAGACCGACCGAATGGCCGATCGAGTTCACCAGTAACGGCTCGTGCGTAGGGAAGGATTCGAGCATTCCCGTTCACCCTGGGACCGAAGCCATTGTAGTGGCTCGCTCAATATTAAGTCTACTGAGTCATGCCGTTCCTGCGCTGTTCCAGTACATGCGGGGCTGCGGCTGCTGCACAAAAATCAAAACGTGAACCGGGCAACGATTTGACCGGCGCGGCGTCACCGGAGGCCGGTGAACTATCCAGAATCCGGTTTAGTATTTTGGGATGGTGCGCTTGAACCGCTGAGAGCTTTTTCCACGATCCGTTTTAGTATAGGCAGATCGTCCTGAACGGTATTCCAGACGATTTCGTCCGAGACTCGATCATACGAGTGCCTGAGAAAATTGCCCATGCCGCGGTACGCCTTCCAGTCAATCTCGGGAAACGCTTCTGGACCCTCTATTTCCAGCCGTATGACAGCCTCGGTCAGAATCTGCATTTTGCGCTCGACGGCGGCCTGTGTCTTCTCGTCTCGCTCGTAGGAAGAGAAATCCATACCGTGAAGGAATTGATTAATCCGTTCTATGCTCTCCAAGATGTCACGAAGATGTCGTTCGCGGTCCCTAAAAGGCAAGAACAGCCTCTCGCAGAACCTGATTTCTTACGGATTCTTTCAACCATTCCGGCGAGCACAGATCAACTCTGGTTTCGAGCAGATCGGCAAGACGACTCTCCAGCCTTCCCATGGTCAGCAATGTATAGTGTTTCGTCTTGTCGAAATCGGCCAACAGGTCGATGTCGGAGCCGGGCGAATTGTCCCCTCGTGCCACCGATCCGAAGATAGCAATACGTACAATTCCAGCAGCCCTCAACTCGGCCTCATGCGCACGCAACTTGCTGATTACCTCATCCCGTTTCAATGCTCGCAACCCGCTTCTATTTTCGCCGATCAGGAGGATTTTGGGAATTTATGGTTTTGACGCCGCGGCCCGCCTCGTCAAACGGCAAACTGGCCAGGTTGCAATCAAAACGTGAACCGGGCAACGATTTGACCGGCGCGCGGGCTTGCTCCGGCGCCGCTAACAGTCGCGATTGTGCCGTATCCGCCGGTATTCACACCATTGGCTTGCGAGAGCTGGGTTAACGGGCTGATATAGGTCGCCTGTTGGAAATACGCTCCGCCTTGTCCGCCTACGGCTGGCGCGGAAAGGAACAGGCGGTTGAAGATGTTTTGGAATTCAGCCCGCACCTGCAGGTTGTATTTCCCTTCCTTGCCCACACGGAAATTCCGGCCAAAGCTCATCGCCTCGGCCGGCTGCCGCTGCCACCGGTAGTTGTTGTAGAAGGGAGCAGACACACCCCATTGGCCCGGGGCCGCATCCACCCATGCTTTCGGGTTCAGCACCTGCGCCGTCTGCGGATTGAAGCAGCCGCAGTTGGGATTCACCAGCAGCGGATTCGCACCCGGAACATAATTCCAAAACGTTTGCACGGTTCCGAGGAAATCCGCGTTCGTGAACCGTTCTAACTCGGACATAAGAGCGTTGTTGGACGGAGGCGACTGAATCAAAGCGCCGCTTTGATAGCGCAGGACCCAGCCCAGTTGCCAATCGCTTAAAACCCGCGATGCCACCTTCATTCCCGTGCTGTCCCCGTGCAATCGTTGCGTCGTATACGAGCCGGAAATGACGGCCGCCAACGGCCGGGTCAATTGGTTGAGTTGCTTGTTCTGGCCATAGTTGAAGATATCGTTGGTCAAGGGGCGGCCTGCGACAAAGAAATTAGTGTCCGTGCCAGCGCCATCCACTAATGCTTTGGACCACGTGAACGAAGCCTGCACGGACAAACCGTGAGAAAAACGCTTGGTGGCCTTGGTTTGCAGGGCATCATACCAGCTCTTGCCGATGGGCGGCCCGAGGTAAGGGTTGGGCCCGCCCACGGGACCCCACTGAGGCACGGGCCTGAGTGATTGCCCAACTGTATCTGTCAGCGGCATTCCGGGATATGCCGGACCGAACCCCATGGCAATGGCTTGCGGCGAACTTAGTGGACTGGTGAGCAGGCTGCGGTCTGTTGCGTTGTTGAGACTCAGACCATAGCGCGCGAGAATCGCGGGAGTCAAGCCGTTGAGCGTCATTGTGTCCATCTCGGCCGCCTGCAGCCAGACTCCCCGATTGCCGACGTAAGCGCCTTCGACCAGCAGGTCTTTGACTAACTCACGCTGCAATCCGAGGCTCCACTGCAGAATGCGTCCGGGCCGCGCGGAAGGGTCGAAGAAAATGAACCTAAAAACGGCAGACGTTTTTGGGTTTTAGAGAGAAAGTGGCTCATACTGTTCAGGATGAGCGACGAGAAAGCCCTAATCGAGGTTCACCCGGAAGGTGAACCGGAAATCGAGGGCAATCCATCACCCCTCAGCTTGGATACCTTCGCAGGCAAGGTACAGTTCCGGTGGGTGCCAGACGCGGAGGTAAGC
>JASIAM010000019.1 GCA_030041985.1 Bryobacteraceae bacterium
AGTGCGCAGCGCGTCTTCGCTCAAAGGTTGAGCCTCAAAACGTCGAGCCACAAAGTATCGGGCGGCCAGGCAGCGCGGCACGCGATGGGGAAGGCATGCGGAGGGCCGACGGCGATCCGGTTCAAGAATAATCAGGTTGGCAAAAGAGGCGCGTGTCCCTGGCGCAACGCCCGCGGAGAAAGGGACACGCCGCGCCGTCCTGTGCGCTACTGCAGTTAACCTTTTCTTAAAAGTCCGAGCGAGCCTTCGAGGGCGATACGGACGAGCTGGCTGCGTGTGTGCACCTGGGTCTTCTGAAACAATTGCTGCAAGCAGGATTTTACGGCGCCTTCGGTGATGCCGAGACGTGTCGCAATTTCCTTATTCGCCAGCCCCTCGAAGACGCTTTGCAGAACCTGCTGCTCGCGGTTGGTGAGAGGGGGGACGGGAATCGGTTCTTCGGCCTGCTCCACCTCTTCCGCCATCAGTTGGATCACCTTCGGGTCCACCCACATATCGCCGGAAACCACCTGGCGGATGGCATTGGCGAGAGAGCCTGGGGAATTGTACTTCAGGAAAATTCCGGAGGCCCCCAGTTTCAAGGCGACGGACGATTCCTTGGCGCTCATGCCCGCTGTGACCATCAGAATTTTTCCCTCGTAGCCAGCGCGGCGGGCGGTGGTGATGAACTGCTCGCCGTGGTCCTGGTTAAGGTCGAAATCGAGCAGAACAAGATCAATGGGTGTGTTAAGGAGGATTTCGAGGGCTTCGGCGGATGTGCCGCAGTGAGCGGCCATTTCGAAATCGGGTTCGAAATCCAGCAGCCGGCTGAGGCCCTCCCGAAACAGGACGTGATCGTCAACCAACAGGAGCCGGGTTCGTGACATTATTATGTTCCATCCGCCCGCCACCCTTATCGAGGTGGCTGGCAATCATCAATTCCAGAACAAAGCAGCAACCGGGCATTGAAGGATCATGGCGTAAGTCCCCGCGCAAAGAGCGCATGAAGGCGCGCGAGAGGTACAAGCCGAGACCGGTCGCGTCGGCGCCTTTCTGGAAGGGTTGGAAGAGCTTCTCGGGCGAGCGGACCCCGGGACCGCTGTCGGCGACGCGGATCAATACCATGCCGTTTTGCTGAGAGGCTGTGATATCGATGCGCTTCATTTCCGCGCCCTCCAGGACGCGCTTGCTGTTCTTGGTGAGATTGAGCAGGACTTGCAGCAAGCGGTGCCGGTCCGCCCAGACGGGAGGGAGATCGGGCGGGATCTCCCAGTGCAAAGCCACATCGGCCTCACGGCAATAGGGATCGAGCACGATACGCAGATCGCTCAAGCTTTCCGCGAGATCAATGCCGCACAACTGGGGTTCGGCATCGCTCTTTTCGAGTTCCATAGCGGCGATGCGGTTCAGTGTCTCGATCATGGAACCTAATGCCTCGAAATCCTTATTGCCCTGGAGACGTCCGCCGCGCAGGAGGTTCTCATAAACCACCGCGATTGCGCCGCACACGTTGCGCACTTCATGGGACACTGCGCCAACCAGGATGCGGGATGCGGACAGGAGCTGTTCGAGGCTCAACTCTTCTCGCGCGCGCAACTCTTCGGAGGCGTCTAATACCAGGGCTGCGAGACGGCGGCCCAACGCCGTATTGTAGTTGGAGAAGAACACAGTGGCCAGGAAGAAATCACCCTGCTCGCGCACGCCCCGGCACTGCATTTCGGTGCGAAAGGTCTGGTATTGTTCGCCCGATAAATCGACGCGCCCTAACGCGGGGAGATAGCGGCGGATACTTTTTCCGGCCAGGTCTCCCGGGACCGCACCAAATAAACGATGCGCTGCGGGGTTGGCGCGCAGAATGCGGTGATCGGCGCCGGTGGTGAGGATTGCGGCGGGGCTGCTTTCGATCAAAAATTCCAACTGCTCTTCGGCAATGCGCCGTGCGCCCGCCTCCAATTCGACAGCCATGAGATGTTTCTTCTCACTGTCACGATTGCGCGTGATCTCAAACGAGTACAGGCCTGTGCCAGTGAGTGATGTGAACACCAGAATATCCTGAGGCAAACCAACGGACCAGGTGAAGGCGAACGGGTCGAAGACGTCGGCCAGCACGGTACAGATGAGGGACGTCAGCACTACGCTCCAGCGCGGCAAAACGGCGCCGACCAGCAGCATCGGCAGAATGTACAAAAAGCCGAACGCTATGTTCGCCTGGACTCTCCAGTCGATGATGGCAATGATGAGGATCAGAGCGCCTGCGAGTGCGGCCCGCGGGGCCCTTTGCAGGTAACCGAGAACCATGTAGGACGCCCCTCCCACTATAGAAGCCGCTTTCCTGTTCTGCATAGCGTTTTTCCAAAAGATAGCCTTCCTTCTGCCGAAAGATGGGCTTGGCTGCGTAGGGCTGGCGGCCTCGCGGGATGCACACCTGTTATCGAGTTTACAGCAGGACACGGGGAGCGTTTGGGCCAGGGGTCAGGAGCCGCGGGACGGCAGCCGGAGGATGATGAACACCGAAAGATGAATTGTGTTTGTGGTGAAGGCCCTTTCAAAAGATAGGCAGCCTGCGGCAAAAGATGGGGTCCCCGCAGGAGCAGCCGCCGTTATAGTCGAATTTCAAGGGAGGAGACATGCAGCGCCGATTCTGGCCACTGTCACTGACGATCGCGCTTGGAGGCTTGGTAAGTCAGGCCTGGGCACAGACCGCTCTGACGTGGCAACAGGTCCGCGACAAATTTGAAGCTGCCAACCCGACACTCAAGTCCGCGCAACTGAACATTGATGAATCGCGAGCGGCTGAGATCACTGCTTATCTGCGGCCGAACCCTGATTTCTCGTTAACCATGGACGGGTTTCAACCCGGTCCCACGGGTGGACTCTGGCGGCCGCTGAGCGGCGTGTATCAGAGCCCTGGCATTAGCTACCTACATGAGCGCGCACACAAACGCGAGTTGCGGCGCGATAGCGCAAAAGAATCGACCACCATTGCGGAGACGGCCTATCTTGATCAGGAACGCAACCTGATCTTCAATCTGCGCAACGCATTTGTAGCGGCATTACAGGCTAAGGCTTTTCTGGAAAATGCCAAGGACAACCTGGACTATTGGGACAAAGAGCTAGGCATTTCCCGGCAGCGCTTCCATGCTGGGGACTTGGCGCAGATCGATCTGGACCGCCTGGAGTTGCAGCGGCTTCCTTTTGAATCCGACTACGAAACGGCGCTGGTGAATCTGCGCACGGCCAAGATTCAACTATTGACGCTGCTCAATGACAATCGCACACCCATTGACCAGTTCGACGTAGCAGGACCGTATGATTTCAAGGCCGAGTTGGGGCCGCTCGAAGAATTCCGCAATGCGGCACTCGAAACCCGGCCGGATTTGAAGGAGGCCATTGAGAACGTGGAGCTGGCGAGGATCAACCATGAGCTGGCCGTTTCCAATGGATCGACCGACCCCACGTTCAGCGCATGGTTCACCAATAACGGCTCATTCAGCAATCCGGCGGCTACCAGGACCATCGGCGGCAGCGTGAGCATTCCACTGCGGATCTTCGACCGTAACCAGGGTGAGAAGGCCAGGACGCAGGTAGACATTGGCGTACACGAAAAATTGCGCGATGCGGCCGAGGCGCAGGTATTCAACGATGTGGATTCGTCGTACTGGACAATCGTGCAAGCTGTGAACCTGTTGAAGCCCTATAAGTCGAGATATTTGGAACTGGCTGCGGATACGCGCAACAAGGTCTCTTTCGCTTACCAGCATGGGGGCGCATCGCTGCTGGATTACCTGGACTCGGAGAAGGCGTATCGGGACACGCGCCTTGCTTATTTGAACCTGATTGGCTCCTACTTAACCGCCGCGGCGCAAATGAATATGGCGGTCGGCCGGGAGGTGATTTGAATGAGGGAAACGATGAATCGGACGGGGTCGAAGGCCTCAGTTTGGACGGTCCTACTGCTACTGGCGCTCAGTGCCTTTCTCGCGGGGTGCAGCCGAATCAGCACGCAGAGCGAGGCTGAAGCTGCGACCTCGGGAACCGGCCCAGTGCCGCTGAATGTGGTGCCCGATATGGACGCCAATAACTTCAAGGTAGACCATCCGGAGCGTTTCCCCTTGGCGACGGCGGGCGAGTACACGGCGGCGCCCGAATTGAATGTGACCGGCGTGGTGCAGCCGGACGTGTCGCGCCAGGTGCCTGTGCCTTCGCTGGCAACGGGGCGGATTGCGGAGATCGATACACAGCTAGGTGATCAAGTAAAGAAGGGCCAGTTACTTTTCAAGGTCCATAGCACCGATATCTCGGGGGCGTTCTCGGATTACGGGCAAGCGGTAAAGAACGAAGAACTGACGAAGATCCAACTGGAGCGCGCGAAGCTGCTCTTCGATAACGGAGCGGTTCCCAAGAGCGCGCTCGAGATTGCGCAGAACGCCGAAGACGATAACCAGATTGTTCTCGAAACTACCATCGAGCATCTGAAGGTACTCGGCTCCGATCCTGACCATCCGACGGGAATTGTTTCGGTCTACGCGCCAGTTGACGGCGTGATCACCGACCAGGAAATCACCAATCAATCGGGTGTGCAGGCACTGACGCCTCCCAACCCATTCACCATTTCGGACATGTCGCACGTGTGGATTGTTTGTGATGTCTGGGAGAACGATATGGCGCAGATCCACATTGGAGAATACGCCGACATTCACCTGGCGGCATATCCCGACCGTGTTTTCCACGCACGCATCAACAACATTCTGCCGGTTCTTGACCCCAATATTCGTACGGCCAAGGTTCGCCTGGATATGGAAAATCCTGGCCTGCTGCGTCTGGGAATGTTTGTGACCGCGACCTTCCACGGCCCGCAGACCGAGAAATACGCGACTGTGCCCTCCACGGCCATTCTGCATTTGCATGATCGGGAGTGGGTTTACGCGCCTCTCGGCGACGGGCATTTCCGCCGTCTCGAAATAACTGCCGGCGACACGCTCCCCGGCAATCTGCAGGAAGTCACTTCGGGGCTCAAAGTGGGCGACCAGGTGATCACCAACGCACTGGTGTTCCAGAACACCGTGGAGCAGTAAGGAGGCACGGCATGAGGGAGGAAGCTGAATGATCCGCGCGGCTGTCGATTTCGCCCTGAAGAGCCGCTTTCTGGTTCTGGCTCTGGCGCTGTTGCTGATTGTGTGGGGCGCGATTTCTTTCCACCAGCTTCCCGTTGAGGCGTACCCCGACGTGGCCAACAACTACGTGGAGATCATCACGCAATGGCCGGGGATTTCCGCGGAACAGATCGAGCAGCAGGTTACGGTCCCGCTGGAAATCGTGATGAACGGCATTCCCGGCGTGTCGGCTCTACGGTCTTTCTCGCTATTCGGACTCTCTGACTTGAAGCTGGTTTTCGAAGACGGCACCGATAACAACTGGAACCGCGAACGAGCTCTCGAGCGGCTTTCGCAGGTGACACTGCCTCCAGGGGTGACCCCTCAAATGGGAACCGACTGGAGTCCCGTGGGCCAGATCTTTTTCTACACCTTGCACAGCACCAATCCCGCTTATGACGTGATGGAACTCAAGTCCTTGGAAGACTGGGTGGTCGAGAAGACTCTAAAGCAAGCGCCGAATGTTGTGGACGTAGCCAGCTTTGGCGGCCCGACTCGCGAGTACCAAGTGCGCGTCGATCCCAACAAACTGATTTCTTATGGCCTGAGTCTCTCCCAAGTAGAGAACCAGCTTACGAACAATAACGCCAATGCCGGCGGCAGTTTCATCGAAGCAGGGTTGCAGCAGATCAATATTCGCGAAGTGGGCCTGGTACGCAATGTCCAGGACATCGAAAATACCGTGCTGTACACCAATAAGGGCACGCCGCTTCACGTGAAAGATATTGCCGTGGTGGCGCAAGGTCCGAAGATCCGCCTGGGACAGTTCGCGCGCGCCATTCGCCGGGACGACGGCACTCTGGTGGATAACGATGACGTGGTCTCGGGCATCGCTCTCTTGCGGAAGGGCGCGGATGCGGAGACAGCACTGAAGGGGCTGCATGAAAAAGTCGATGAGCTCAACAATGTGATCCTTCCACCGGGGGTGAAGCTCATCCCCTTCATCGATCGCAGCGACCTGGTGCACTTAACGACTCACACCGTTCTGGACAACCTGACCAAAGGCATTATTCTGGTCGTCATTATTTTGTTCTTGTTCCTGGGCAATGTGCGCGGCGCGATCATTGTGGCGCTCACCATACCGTTCTCACTCCTATTCGCAGCCACGTGCTTAAAGCTGAAAGGCATCCCGGCAAACCTGCTTTCGTTGGGGGCCTTGGATTTCGGCATGGTTGTGGATGGCGCCGTGGTGATGGTGGAAAACATCGTGCGGCATCTGCATCGTGAAGGACAGAATAAGACGCCCAAACAAAAAATTGCGGAAGCCGCCCATGAAGTGCAGAGGCCGGTCTTTTATGCGATCGGCATCATTATTACGGCTTACCTCCCCATCTTCACATTGCAGCAGGTAGAAGGCCGCTTGTTCAAGCCGATGGCCTGGACGGTGGCGTTCGCGCTCCTGGGCGCCCTGATCTTTTCGATGCTGGTAGCGCCCGCGCTCTCCAGTATGTTCTTCACGAAAGGCGCGAGCGAGTGGCGTAACCCCTTGATGGTGTGGCTGACAAATAGATATCGAAGCGCACTGCGAGTCGCCATCCGGTTGCGCTATGTTACGGCGGGAGTGGGAGTGCTGAGTCTTTGCGCGGTGCTCTATCTGACTCTGGGAGGCGTGATCGGTTCCGAGTTCCTGCCGCATCTGGATGAAGGCGCGCTGTGGGTGCGCGGCACACTGGCTCCCAGCACCGGCCCTACGGAGGGCATCCGGCTCTCGAATCAGGCGCGCCTCATTCTCTGCTCGTTTCCAGAAGTCACCCAGTGCACGAGCCAGACAGGGCGGCCCGACGATGGCACCGACACCACGGGCTTTTTCAACACGGAGTACTTCGTCGAACTGAAGGCCAAGGAGCAGTGGCGTCCCGCCTTTCATCAGAATAAGGAACTTCTGATTGCCGCTATGGACCGCGAAGTGGAGAAACTACCCGGCGTGGTCTGGGGTTTTTCGCAACCAATCGCCGACAACATGGAAGAAGCCGTAAGCGGCGTTAAAGGACAGTTGGCCACTAAAGTCTTCGGCGACGACTTGGCCGTTTTGGAAGATAAAGCCGACCAGATCGTGAAGATCATGAGCGGAGTGCGGGGCATCCAGGATCTTGGCGTCTTCCGGGTTCGCGGCCAGCCCAGCGACAACTTCGTTGTGGATCGTCAGGCAGCGGCGCGCTATCAGATCAACGTAGCCGACGTGGAGGATGCGATTCAGACGGCGGCCGGCGGCAACGCGCTTACGCAGGTACTGCAGGGCGAGGCCCGTTATGACCTGGTGCTGCGGTACCTGCCGCAGTACCGGAGCACGAAAGAGGCGATCGAAAATATCCGCCTGCTCTCGCCCACTGGCGAGCGCGTCTCGCTTGCCCAACTCTGCAAGGTGGAAGAAAAGGATGAGGGTTCGGAAATCTACCGCGAGGGCAACGAGCGGTACGTAGCTATCAAATACAGCGTGCGTGGGCGCGACCTGGATGGCGCGGTGGAAGAAGCGATTGCCAAAGTGAAAGTGGGCGTGCCCCTGCCACGTGGATATCACATCAACTGGGAGGGCGAGTACCAAAGCTCAAAGCGGGCAGCCAGACGGCTGTTGTACATCATTCCCCTTACGGTGCTGCTGATTTTCATTATTTTGTACATGATGTTCCGGTCGTTCAAATGGGCGCTGCTCATTCTGGTGAACGTGCTGCTGGCGCGCGTGGGCGGTTTTCTGGCCCTGCTGGTGACGCATACGAATAACAGCGTCTCTTCGGGCGTCGGCATGCTTGCGCTATTCGGAGTTTCGGTGCAAACCGGCGTCATCATGCTGGAATACATCAACCAACTGCGCGCGCGCGGACACACGGTCGTGGATTCGGCTGTGGAAGGCGCCGTTCTCCGGCTGCGGCCGATCATGATGACCATGCTGGTGGCGACGCTGGGATTGCTGCCGGCCGCAATGTCTCACGATATCGGATCAGACTCGCAGAGGCCCTTTGCCATCGTGATCGTGGGCGGGCTCATTTCCGACCTGGTCATGAGCATCTTCCTGCTGCCGACTCTGTATACCTGGATGGCCGGTCCACATGACGTTCTTCCCGAAGTGGAGATAGCCGAGGAGGTGTAAACAACAGTGACTTGCTCGATCTGCCAGCGGACGGGCAAGACCGAGCGGCTTCCGCGCGGGTGGAAGCGGCGCGAGGAGGTTGTCTTCTGCGAGGCTTGCTGGCGGGAGCGGTACATTTTGCGCTCGATTGCCATACCGGTAGTGGAGCCGATGGGCGAGGACTGGCATAACTTTCGCGAGGCGCTCAAGCTTGGTTGGGTACAGGCGACGGCGGCGGCAAATTGGATGATGACTGAACTGTACGCGCGCGATTTCCGCCGCGGCCGTGAGGACAAAATGCCGCCGATGAAGCGGGTGTATTTGTACCCGGAAGCGCGCGAGCGCTTTCCCGGCCTCACACCCCAGTCCGTGGTCAGCATCGAGAATGCCGTGCAGGCCGCCTACCGGGCAGCACGCTACGAAGTGCTTTGGACCTGCTCGGCTAGTCTGCCCACCTTCCGATATCCACGGCCATTGCCGGTCCACAACCAGTCTTGGGAGGCGACCACCGCGGAGGAGCGGCCGGTAGTGCGCGTTCGTCTGGGCGGCCGCTGGTGGGAGCTGCGCTTGAAGGGAGGCCCCCGGTTCCGGCCGCAAATGGCGGCCTACCGGCAAATGGTTTCTGGAGAAGCCGTCCGTGGAGAACTCACGCTGTATCGGGTACGGGCCCACGACGGCAAACTCGCCGGCCGTCCCAACAAGGATCAACAAGTCAAGTACACCGTGATGTGCAAAATGGTGGCATGGCTGCCGCGAGCCAGCCAGATGGAAATACGCGCGCCATCAGATCCTCTCCGCGTGAAAACAGCGGATGACATGCTGCTGGTAGCTGCCAATGGCAGGAATGAACAGGTTTGGCGGTATCGTGCCGATCATCTTCGGCGATGGGTCGCCGAGCACCGGAAGTCGATACAGAGCCTGGCGGATGATCAGAAAGCGGAGCAGCGGCCATCGGCGGCCTTCGCCGACCGCCGCACGGCCGCGGGGCTGAAATACCGCAACCGGATGCACAGTGCGATCCGGGAGATCGCTGCCCAACTCGTAGCCTATGCGGCCCGGCGAAACTTTTCGGCAATCGATTACGACGATACGGCGACGGGCTTTTGCCCCGATTTTCCTTATGCGGCGCTGCGCGAGCGGATTTGCATCAAGTGCGGTGAAGCTGGATTGGGATTTGAACAAGCGCGGGCCTTGCCTGTCGAAACGCCGGTATCGGCTAGCTCGGCGGCATCCCGCTTGCTTCTCTCGGGCCACCGGTAGGCCCAGCGCGATCACCGCCGGATACGCTTGCCGGTCTGGCCGCTCGCGGAAGGCTGTAAAACACCCGCGATATCGGGTTTCTGCCGACAGCCGCGGGAGCGACAGAAGTTTGAGTCGTTCCGGGGATCGCAATCAGGATTTTAGCGGCCGGGCTACTACGGTGCCAACAAAAGGAGGGCGGAGGAGAAGCGCGCATCTATCGCCGCCAGTGGTTTAAAATCGAGGAGAGCATACCTTAGCAGGGCGGTTAGCTCAGCCGGTTAGAGCGCCTGCCTTACAAGCAGGAGGTCCGCGGTTCGAGCCCGCGACCGCCCACCAGTCAATTCGATAACTTAGATGCGGTTGAGCGGCCAACAGCCCACCCAATTGCCGAGTTGCTGCTGGTTTTCTTCGCTCCTATACTGCGGGCATACCATCGGATTTGCCCATGCAACGGCGCCAGAGGCAGATCCAGCCGACCGATCTGAAAGCAAAAGCCATCGGCGCCGTCGTGCGCGAACTCCGTGATCGGGCTGGTCTCTCGCAGGAACGCCTCAGCGCCGACTGCGGCTTCGACCGGACATACATCAGCCGAGTCGAGCGTGGGATCATCAATCCGACGATCAGCCGTCTTTGGAGGATCGCGGACATACTGGGGATCCCACTGAGCGAGATGGCGAAGCGAATGGAGGTGTGGGTGATCAGCCAGGAGCGGCCGGCCAAGAAACCGAGCCGAGACTCCCGACGGCAGTAAAAACGGCCGCGAGCGACCGCTGGATTGACCCGCGAAGATCATAGATGCTTGTCAGCATGGTGTTGCAATGCATCCGGACTGCGCGCCGTGCCGTGTGTTTTTTTGTCAAAGCGCCACTCTGATGGTAATCGCGAGGCACGGCCGTAACGGCATCGCGGGATATATTTTTCAGACCGCCTACTTCATAATGCACGAATCACCTTGTCGCGTAATCAGTATTTAGAGAGTGATCGACGATCCCGCGCAGGCGTTCACAACTGCTTTGGTGTTTCGGTATGCTTCACGTGCTTGCCGCGATGGTGGCGTTTTGCAGTGACTTTTTTGGTCGATGAGGGCGAGCGGGCGCCAGCCCGATCCCATCGGTTTTGCGTGATTTCGCGCAGGGGCCAACGGTGGTCGCGCAATGACGCAGCAAACTCATCTTGCATGTGACAGGGTTTTCGTTGTTCCGGCTGATAGGACCTTGACATGCACTACCGAAAGCTGAGGGGATTCGGACTGCATGATCTCATTCGGAGTAGTCCGGATCGCGGTTGCTGCTCCAGCAAGCTGGGGACGCGTATGAGCTATAAGAATGTCGATAATTTCGGTAAAGAGTCGAACCCAATTTCGGTTGTATGCGTAGGTCTGTCTTCCGGCGGCATCGAGCCGTTGAAAACGATCTTTCAACAATTGAGTGCAAATACAGGCATGGGTTTTGTGGTGATCCCTCACCTCAGCAGAACATATCCCACACAACTCCCCTTCCTGCTTTCCACTTGGTCTGAAATGCCTGCGGAATTCGCGGCGGCCGGAATGCCGATAGAGGGCAATCACATTTACGTGATCCCGCCGGGACAGGAGATTACCGTAGAGGACGGGCATTTCGGTGTCCAGCCTAGATCAAGTGTTAAAGGTTGGTCGAATGTGATCACTTTATTCCTCAAGTCTGTCTCACGCATAAAGCATCCCGCAGGAGTTGCGGTTATTCTCTCTGGCGTAGATGCCGATGGTTCCGCAGCGCTCCAGGATTTTCACGCGCGGGGAGGAATTGTCATCGCTCAGGATCCAAGTTCAGCCACCCATAGGGATATGCCACGTGCGGCGATTGGAACAGGCTGTGTCGATTATGTCATGCAGCCGGAAGCGATAGCAGCCAAGATAGAAGAGATTGCGACGGAAACTTCCAATGGTCATCAGAAAGGACGGCCCGCAGACATGACAGGATAGACATGATTGTGCAAAATGCTCACCCGAGCGCGGTCCAACCTTCCGGACACTCTAAGGCAACTGTGGGGAGGCTTTTGTGAAACCAGCGTCTAGAAAAGGAACGAAACGGAGGGCTGGCGGGCCACGACTGGCGAAAAACGGTAAACAGCGGCCGCCAGGGAAGGCTTTGACTCTAAACCCCACAACCCCCGCGGGCGCCACCGGGAAAACTCCACCAATTGTAGGCATAGGGGCCGCCGCTGGTGGTTTGGAAGCTTTCACGCAACTACTCAAGGCTCTGCCCTCCGGCACTGGGCTGGCGTTTGTATTGATCTATCGATCGGATCCCAGGCAGGAAGACATGCTGGCTAAGTTGCTTTCTACAGCCACCCGAATGCCTGCCACCGAGGTTACGGATCCCGAGCGAGTGCGGCCAAATCACATCTACGTGATTTCTCCTAATACGGACGTGGCCGTGCGGCAAGGAGTATTGCACGCCTTTGTTCGCAACGCGCCCGCCCGACGGCCCGCGCCCGCCGACTACTTCTTTCGCTCCTTGGCGGAAGATCAGGGGCCGCGAGCGTTCGGAGTGGTTTTGTCAGGTACGGGCTCCGATGGAACTCTAGGTCTCCGAGCGGTTAGAGCGGAAGGCGGCATCACATTTGCCCAGGAACCGCAATCGGCGAAAGACGACGGTATGCCACAAAGCGCCATCCGCGCGGGATGCGTAGATTTTGTCCTACCCCCAGCGGGTATCGCCAAAGAGATCTCGGAGATCTGCCGCCACCCCTATATCAGATTTCCATATCCCGGAGAAATAGCCCCTCCCCTCGCGAACGAGAAGGAGTTCGGACGGATTCTCGAACTGCTTCAGGCGGCCTCCGGTGTGGAGTTCACCTATCATAAGAAGACTACAATCCAACGGCGGATCGGCCGGCGCATGGCGTTACGCAAGATCGAGCGCCTTCGCGCATATCGGGAATACGTAGAGGCGCATCCGGAAGAGTTGGAGGCACTTTGCCGGGACTTTCTGGTCCACACCACCAGTTTCTTTGAGGAACCCGGCTTTTTCCACACGCTCGAAAGCACGGTACTCCCGCAAATTCTGGCCGCTAAGTCCGCTGCCGAACCCATTAGAATTTGGGTGCCTGGCTGTTCGACTGGTGAGGAAGTATACTCCGTTGCCATCTGCTTGTTCGAGGCCCTCGGCGATGAGGCGGCATCCAGACCCGTCCGAATCTTCGCCACCGATGTTAGCGAACAGGCTGTCGAAAAAGCCCGTTCTGGCGCCTACCTGGAGAGTGCGCTCGCCCAGGTTTCTGAAGAACGGTTGCGCCGTTTCTTCGTACGCGAGGCTGGCCTTTACCGGATTAGCATCGATATCCGGAAAAACTGTGTTTTTGCCCGGCACGACCTGACCAAAGACCCTCCATATTCCCGATTGGACCTGATCAGTTGCAGTAACGCGCTAATGTACCTCCAACCCGCGCAGCAAAAGCACGTCTTGTCCTGTTTTCACTATGCCCTGGAGCATACCGGCTTTCTGGCACTCGGAAGTTCGGAAGCCCTCACCGGATACGAGGACCTGTTCACTCCCCTGGACCGGAAGAACAAGTTCTTCCGCAAAAAAGCAGTGGCCAAACAGGACGCCTACCCGTGGTCGCCGGCTGTGCGCGGCACGTTTCCGCTCTCACCGGAACGGTCCGGGAAAGAGCCGCCAGCGGTCGGTATAGAGCAAGAAATTGACCGGGTCTTGTGGGAGCGCTACGGCTATGCCGCATTGGTTGTCGATGGCGATCTTCAAATTTTGCACTCTCGCGGAGATGCGGGCCCCTATCTTCGGCCCTCCCAGGGAAAGACTACGCACCATCTTCCGAAAGTGTTGCGAGAGGAACTCGTAGACGAG
>JASIAM010000214.1 GCA_030041985.1 Bryobacteraceae bacterium
GCTTACCTCCGCGTCTGGCACCCACCGGAACTGTACCTTGCCTGCGAAGGTATCCAAGCTGAGGGGTGATGGATTGCCCTCGATTTCCGGTTCACCTTCCGGGTGAACCTCGATTAGGGCTTTCTCGTCGCTCATCCTGAACAGTATGAGCCACTTTCTCTCTAAAACCCAAAAACGTCTGCCGTTTTTAGGTTCATCAGTTCTGCCGCGGCCACGGCAGCATCCGTGCTCGATATTCTCTATGCGGAGGGCGCGGCCGGCCGTATTACCACGGTGTTTGGCACGGCCGGGCGGATCGCGGAGATCGCTTGCACGAAACGCGTCGCGCAGTTGGCTTCGAAAGTAGCAGAAGCCGGCAAACCATTTCACTACGGGCCTCCGGCGAAATTGTGGAAGGGGGCGAGCCTCTTCACGATCGCGAGCCTCCTGGTGTCGGCGATTCCCTCGACGTCGTCGCGGAAAAAACGGGTAGCCGGACTGCTCGGCGTAGTGGGCGCTTTATGTTTACGGTTCGCGGTCCATGCTTTGAGCAACGCCTCAGCGCGCAACCCCCGCGCCGCGTTCGAGCAACAACGGGAGATGGCGCGATGATGCTTCCGCCGCTCGCCCGTCAGCGGCCGCGGGACGAGTCCTAGAATCGGGCCAGATATGCTGGTTGTCGTCGGACGTAATCATGGAATCCAATAGCGTGCTGGAGCTGGTTCGGCCCGATGTGTTTCTGATGCTGCTGGATTTCGGCTGCAAGGATTTCAAGCCGTCAAGTCTGCGCTTCATGGATCAGGCCGATGCGTTTGTCGTAATCGACCGTGGAATTAACGTGCCGCGGCGGGCGGATGTAGCACGCGGGTTACGGGAGAGAAAGCCGCAGCTCGTAGTGTCCCCGCCACGCTATGTCTCGACCGCCCTGGCCGAGTTCGTGGCGAGCCGGGCGTTGACGCAGCGGAGCTAAGGGCATCTCGCATGCCAACCTGCCTTCGGGCGTGCTTTCGCCGCCGCCCGCCCTCTACGCCTTTGGCTAGAAAAATGCACTAATAAGGGCCGGGAGGGTACTTCAAGTTACTACGCACGTTAGCCCTATCACTTCGCCCTAAGCCGCTTAGTCTAGGTTGCAAGTCATCATCATCACTGCAGGCGAACAGTGATAGATTGAGCGCGGCTAAGACAAGAGGAATTCCTTATGCGATGCTTTGAATGTTTCCAAGAGGGGAAAGTTAGTGATGCAGTCGGGTTGTGCCATCACTGCTCGGTTGCATTGTGCGCTGCACATGCTCACATCGTTTCAGATCCCATCGTTGTACATGCACCTGTCGTGAAGGAGATCACTCTTCCGAAAAGTGCCCGAGTGATGCTGTGTAGCACTTGCGGCGCTGCGATGGCACAGCCGAACGTAGAACGTGCTGCGTAATGGCCCGATAAACGCGCTCAGAACTGCCGTCGGCCGGCGTTCAACGTAGTGTTCCGGAATACTATGGACAAGCCGCGCGCACTCACGTAAGATTTCTGATAAGTATGTTTGCCTATATGGGCGCATGCGCAGCGGTGGGTGTGATCCGCCAGAAGCGAAGTGCTCCTTGATTCAGCTCGATACGAACGATCATGCTCGCGCGGGCGTGTGGCGAACATGGCTCGGGCGGCCAAAGACCACGTGGGTTCGGAGGGCTGTGTTTCAAGTTCACCTGTGGTCGGGGATGCTGCTGGGGCTTTATATCGTGGTGGTCTGCGCAAGCGGGAGCGCCATTGTGTTTCGGAACGATGTCTACGACTGGCTGGAAGGCGGCGGCAGGACCGTGTCGTACAAGGACGCGCTTTACCGTTATCTCTCGTGGCTCGGAAACCTGCATGGGAGCCTGCTAATGGATAGCGATGGCATGAGAGCAAACGCGATAGGAGGGTTCCTTCTCGCTGCGCTCTGCCTGACAGGAATGATCGTATGGTGGCCCGGTGTCGCGGGTTGGCGCCGCGCGCTCGCGATCCACCCCAATGCAGGCTGGAGACGATTGGTGTTCGATTTACACAGCGCCGTGGGTTTTTGGACTTTCGCCATACTGTTGATGTGGGGAGCAACGGGTGGATACTTCGTTTTTCCACAGCCCTTCCGTGCGGCCGTCGGCTTCTTTACGCCGATCGTCGCGCCTTCCGCGCCTCAACCGCGCGCGGCCGCCCCGAATCCCGCGGGCCGGACGTCCGACGGTGGCCAAACCGCCGCCGTTCGAAAACCGTTTCGGCGGCGCCGGCCATTGCCGTTGGGCGCGCGAATACTGCGCGGATTTTCATACGCACACTATGGAAATTTTGGCGGCTGGCCAGTCAAATTGTTGTGGGTGCTTTTGGGATTGGCGCCCGCCGTCTTGTTCTCAAGCGCGCTTGTGATGTGGACGAGCCGGGTGCTCGCTCCGGCGGTGCGGCGCTTGCGGAAGCGCTCTTAGAAATTTGGCACAGGAACTTCCCTCAAAATGTCAGTTTCAGGGCGAGCTGCATGATGCGCGGGTCGTTGGCGATCTGAATCTGGCCAAAATTGGACGCGGTGCGCGAGGTGGAAAGCATGGTCGTCGAGACGCCCAGCGCGGGGAAGCCGGGGCGGAAGGTGTTCGGAAGATTGAACACCTCGCCGCGCACTTCCAGACCATAGCGCTCTTTGACTTTGAAGTCGCGCACGAGAGCCATATCGAAAGTAAAAGACGCCGGTCCCGCTACCGAACCTGCGCCGGCGTTGCCCAAAGTGCCGGATGCCGGCGTGGCGAAGGCGGCCGGATTCAGCCAACAGGTGACTGTTTGGGGATGGCAATACGGATCGGGCAGGATCTGCTGGGCCCGCTCCTCGCCGCTCAACCCGATATTGGCGTTATCGGTGCCGGAGGACACGGTGAAAAAGGCCCCGGAGGAGATCATCATGATCGGTGAGAGCTGCCAGTTCCGCGAAAGGGCGTTGGCGTAGCCAGTGCCCAGACCGGGACTCTTCAGGACCGCCGACACGTTGACGATATGCCGATGATCGATCTGCACGCAGTTGCCGCGATCGAAACGGCGGCTCAAGGGGTCGCTCCATTGTGTGCCGTCGAGTTCCGAGGTAAACGGGTCGGTGATGCAGTGGGAATAGGTGTAATTGCCCAGCACGGAAAAGTTCTTGGAGAAATAGTGCTGTGCGGAAAGCAGCAACGCTTCGTAACTCGCGGTTCCGCCATAATCGAGATCGTGAATCGTGCCGTAATAGGCGCCCTCGGCGGGATTGAGCAGGGTCAGCGGACGGCGCGATTGCACGCTGGCGGTAGTGGCCACGCCGGGCGGATCTGGCGCATTGATGGGATCGTCGCCCCATAGGTGCATGGTGTTGTTGCCCAGGTAATTCGCGGAGATCACCCAGTTCCCGACCTGTTTTTGGATACTGAGATTCCATTGCTCGAGATAGGTGACTTTCAAGTTGAGCGGATAGGTGGTGTAGGTTGCGGCAAGGGGGAAGATGGCATTGGCTCCGAGCGACAGCGGAAACGGATTGACCCCTCCATTGCTGGCCCAGGGGTTATTGAATAGAATCGGTGAAGTTTTGCCACCAGCGATACTAACTGTGCTGCTCCAAGGTGGCTCTTCAGAGAAGCCATAGGCGAACAGGGTTTGCGGCAGGTCGTAAAACATGCCCCAGGAAGCCCGGATGCTCATTTTCCCGCGGCCGGTGGGATCCCAGGCCAAGCCGAAACGGGGCGCGAAATCGTCTAGCGCGATGTGCGCGGGGCGTTTGTTGGTGTCAAATCCGGGGTCGCCGGGGAACTCATATCCGGCGGGCGCGTTGGGATAGACAGTGGAATGCACGTTCTGCTCGAACAAGCCAAGGTCGAAATGGCCAACGCGCGCATTCGGCATGGTGTTCCCGAGATATGGCTCCCAGCGCAGGCCGTAATTGATGGTGAGGCGGGGAGTGATCTTCCAGGAATCCTGCGCATAGCCGCCGATATATGTGTAGCGGTCGCGCGCGTCCTGCGGGCCGGCCTGCGTGAAGCTCGACGAATACCCGAGAAGAAAATCTGCCAGCGGCAGGCCCGTGTACTGGCCATTGAAGCTGAAACTCCCATCGGCGAACAGGGGGCCGTAAATATTCTGATAGGAATACATCCAGTCGACACCCACCTGGATCTGATGTGAGCCGCGAATGAGGCTGAGGTCATCTCCTATCTGGAATGACGTGGTGGGGTCGGTGGCCGCATAAGAAAAGACCGTGGAACTATAGATGCCGCCAGTGGCGCTGACGACGATATGCCCCGGCACCTGCGCAGTCATGTCAATGCCCAGCGTGCTGGCGTCGAACGACGGGATCTGTGTTTTGGTGATACCGGCGCGGTTGGCGGTGGCGCGGAAAGAGTTGATCGTATTCGGACTGATCAACCAGGTATAGCCGATGACGCCGGAATTCACGAGATCGTTGGCGCCGGAAAGCGTTTCCGTCAGCGGATTCTTGCCGTCGTAGGGAGTCTGCAAAGTCAGATGTGTGGCGAAGTAGCGGAGAAACACAGATTGCTTCGCATTGATCTGGTAATCCACTTTGGCAACGCCCATCTCTTCATCGGAGTTCTGCTTGATG
>JASIAM010000215.1 GCA_030041985.1 Bryobacteraceae bacterium
GTAGAAGTTCTGAATGCAGACAATCTCCGTGATCGCCTGCGCCTCCGCCAACTGCCGCGGAGAAACTGTGCTGAGGCCGATATGCTGCACCAAACCTTGCTGGCGGAGTTCAGTAAGCGCGGAGAGTGGCTCTTCGAACGGCTCGTCTTCCGGAGCGGCGAATCCGCCGAGCCGCAGATTCACGACTTGGAGCGAATCGAGACCCAGGTTGCGCAGATTGTCATGTACGGCATCGATGATCTCCTGGCGAGAGCGTGCGTGGAGCCAGGAGCCGTCTGCACCGCGCCGCGCTCCTACTTTGGTCACGATGACCAGATCATCCGGATAAGGATGTAGCGCCTGTTTGATGATCTGATTGGTTACATGGGGACCGTAGAAATCACTGGTGTCGATGTGGTTCACGCCCGAGGCCACAGCCTCGCGCAGAACCGCGATCGCCCCGGGAATATCGCGCGGCGGGCCCCAGACCAGCTTGTCGCCATCTCGTCCGGCAAGTTGCATAGCCCCGTAACCCATTCGATTAACCGCGAGCGATGTGCCCGCGAGCGTAAAGCCTCGGCTGAAATTGGTCATTTCTTCCATTCCGTTCTCTCCCCCCTCACATTATTTGCCGGTTCTACCGGGAAGCTCAAAACGATTCTCCAACAAGTTCCTCGCTTTTCTTCCATAGTGCCTCGGCGTTACCCGGATCGAGAGCATAGGCACGCACTCCTTCTCCGGAACCCGGGATAACAGCGTCGTCCGGCACAATGTGGCCCACCTGGCAGTTCGCGCAATACCGGCCGCCGATTTCGTCGGCCCGAGCGGCCACACCCGCCCACACCGAAGTGGCCGCTCCCTGGGGAATCGTCTTCCACTCGAACGGTTTCTTGCCTTCCGCCACCAATTGCTGGCTGAGGCGGTCAATCATGCTCCGCTATTGGCCGGGTTCCAGGTGGCGGCCCAGTTCGGTCTGTATTACTCCGGGATGGACGGCCGCCGCGCGTACCCCACGGCTCCGGTGCCGCTGGTCGAACGCGACAGCGAAAAGGAACGATTGACGAGCGGTTACGCGCCTGCTAAAACGGAGTTAGTCTCCGTATCTGTAGATTAGCGGAGACTATCTCCGGTTGCAAGGTTTCTGAGGCCGTGCCCACAAAACGCCAAGAAGATTCCGTGCGCAAGCCACGCAGTGACGCGCAGCGGAATCGCGAGCGCATTCTGGAAGTGGCGCGACAGGCATTTTCCCGCTCCGGCGCCAACACGACCCTGGATGACATTGCCAAGGAGGCAGGTGTCGGACCGGGAACTCTGTACCGTCACTTTCCGACTCGCGAAGAACTGCTGCAGGCGGTTTACCGGTCTGAGATGGAAAAGCTGGCCGCGGCGGAACAGAAGTTCGCTGAAGAATTGCCACCGGCCGAAGCATTGCAAGCCTGGTTATTGCTGTTTATCGACTACATCGCCGCCAAGCAGCTCATCGCGCCTGCGCTCAACGCGCTACTGGGAGATCCGAAGAAGGTGTTCGAAACCTCGTACGCCCGGATCTGGGACGCGATTCGCGCACTGGTCAAGCGCGCGAAAAAAAGCGGCGACATCCGTAAGGATCTCGATCCGATCGACCTGCTGCGGGCGCTGATCGGCGTCGCCAATGTGGCGACCAGCCCGGACTGGCAGCAAAGCGCCAGGAGACTTGTGGATATCCTGATCACCGGTGCTCGGCCTATCCGGTAAAGGCAGGCGCTATTTCCGAGCCGAAGGCTCGACCGCGGCTCTCAATCGTGCCGTAACGCAATTGATGGGTCCACTCGTACGGCTTGGCGCAGGGGAGCCAGGCACGCCAGCAACGCGACCAAGGTCAAGGTCAAGGGCGCGAGTGAGAGCGTCAGCGCATCGTAAGGCGAAATGCCGACCAATTGGGATTGGAGCACCCGGTTAGCGGCGAGCGAAGCGGGCAGGCCGAGGATCACTCCGGTGGCGACAGGCCGCATGCCTTCATAGAGCACTAGGCGCCGGATAGCTCGCGGGGCTGCGCCGAGAGCCATGCGAACACCAATCTCCTTGGTTCGCCGGCCGACCGAACGCGCAACCACCGCGTAGAGTCCCATCGCCGCCACCAGCAGCCCGATGGCCGCGAAGATAGGCGCGACTGCGGTGTTCTGCACCAGCCTGCCGTAATCGCCACTGTTGCGCAACGAGTGGGGGTCCAAGGTAGCTTTCAACGTCGAGAAATCACGCATCTCCAAACTGGGGATCATCCGCTTCACTTCCGTGCGAATCGCGGCGGTGGTTCCATTGGAGGCCCTGCGTGTCCGGGCAAAAAACCACGCCGACCCGGAGGGCTCCCGCTCCTGCGCGAAAGGCAGGTAGGCCGCGGGAACAAAATGCTGGCGCGTCCATTCATTCTGCATGATATTGGAGACTACTCCGATGATGGTTCGCCACTGGCCGGATTCGGGCTGTGCCTTCTTATAGAGCCGAAAGCGGCGCCCGATAGGGTTCTGCCCCGGAAAATAGGTTTCTGCAAAGCGCCGATTCACAATCGCGACCGGAGGATCCCCGGGCCGGTCGAAGCGGTTGAAATCGCGACCCGCCAGAATCGCGGCGCCGATCGTCTGGAAATAGCCAGGGCCCGATGCAAACACCGGGACACCGTGGACCGCGCCGGGCTTCGATGCCAAGGGGGATGTCATGAGAGAATCCAACTCGAAGGGGCGGGGCTCGAAATCATCGGCGGGTCGTCCATCGGACACCGCCGCCGATTCGACTCCCGGCACGGCGGCGAGCCTTGCCCGAAGCAATTCCGCAAATGCCGCGCGGGATTCGGCAGTCGGATACTTCGTCTCAGGCAGGGCGATTCTGCCCACCAGCACGTTTTTCGGCTCCTTTACCCCGACATCGGCTGCCAGCACCTTCCATAAGCTATGGCCCAGCAAACCGGCCCCGGCCATTAGCACAATCGCCAACACCATCTGCCCGGTGACCAGCGCTGCTGAAAGACGCCTGGCCCCCCGGCTCATCGTGGAACCGCGCGATTCTCCCTTCAGCGCGCCGTTCACATCCAGCCTCCATAAACCGGCAACTGGCGCCACCGTCGCGATGACTGCCGCGCCCAGCGTCACAGCAATCAGATAGAATACTGTGCCGATGCTCGCAGAGTAGTCGAGGATCTCTTTGGGCGCCACGGTAGCGGCCGCCCAAGCCCGCGTGCTCCAGGCGGCGGACCACCACGCCAGCAAACCGGAGGCTGCCGCAAGGATCAGGCTTTCGAGGAACAATTGCCGAACCAGGCGCGCGCGTCCGGCCCCCAGAGCCATGCGTGTCGACAGTTCCCGCGCGCGGCTTTGCGTCCGCGCCAGCGTCAGATTCGCCAGATTGGCGCACGCAATCCACAAAACGAAAGAGGCGCCTACCCACACCGAACCGTAGAGGAACGGCGCGTCAGTACCGGCGAGGGATTCCATGTAGTTGCGCACCACGGGATGCACACCGCGGTTGGTGGCGGGAAATTCACGGGCGAGACGCGCGCTGATGGTCTCCAGTTCCGCGCGGGCGGATTTCTCCGAGACGCCTTTGGCTAACCGCCCAAACGCCATGGCTCCGTTGGCCACCGGGAGGTGCAATTCGGAGGTCTGTTCCAACGGCAGGTAAATGTCATTGCGCCAAGGAAATTCGAAGCCTTTCGGCATGACGCCGACGATCGTAACGGGGGCTTCATTGATCCGAATGTTGCGGCCAATGACATCGGGCCGACCGCCCAGGTAAGTCTCCCAATAGCGCTGGCTGACGATGACGGTGGGCTGCGCTCCCGGCGTCTCGTCCGACGGCTGAAAGTCGCGCCCCAATGCCGGACGCACGCCTAGCAGGCTAAAGGTGTTCGAGGTGATCGGGTAGACCCACTGTTCCTGGCCGGCCGCCTCGCCCTCGTCGAGAATGATGGTTTTCCGGCCGAGGAATGCCATGCCTTGGAACGATCGCGTTTGCGTGCGCCACTGCTCGAAGTCGATGTACGAGACGCAGCAGCCCGGGGTGGGATACTGCTCCGTCAGGTAGAGCAGGCGATGGTTTTCCTTCACCAGGGGATAACTGCGAAACACCATCGTGTCCAGTACGCGGAAGGCCGTCACATTCAAACTCAGGGCCAGCGCCAACATGAGGATCGCCGCTGCGGCAAACGTGCGCTCGCGGAGCAGGGCTCGCATCGCAAAGCGGAGGTCGTAGGACAGCACGTCGAGCCAGGCCCAGGTTCTCACGAGATCTCTCCCGGGACAGCAAGAACGTGCGCCATGACGGCCGCTAAGCGTTCCCCATGCGAGCGGTCTTCTTTCATGTGACGTTCACCGCTCTTAGTGAATCAACTGTTCGATCCGTCTGTCAATCCCGTTGACGAGGAGCAGGTCCTACTCCGGCGCGCTCGATGGTGGCACGATGCCTTTCAATCGCAGATAGACGCACATGTACCCATACACCTCGTTGGCGTGCCGCACTACATTGTTCAAAGTCGCGAGTTTCGTCCGTGTCGGCTCGGGAGGAAATGGTCCGCCGAGACGCGAGCTGATCTTTTCCATCGCTGCTGCATCGGAGAGCGAATCGAAAGCCGCATCGCATGCGGCGGACGCCTGTTTCAGCAAGGCGATCAGATCTGGTTTGGAAGTCGCCACCGGACGAGGCCGAGGCGCCGCTGGCTGTCCCATGACTCCCCGGCAGATGTACAGATTTGCGCCGGCGATATGGGCCACGCGCTGCCCGAAACTTTCGATCTCGGGCGTCGGCTTAAAGCTATAGTCCTCAGCGGGCATCTTTTCCGCCATCTTGAGAAGGTTGTCGCGGACAACGGTCCACGGGAACTTCGCTTCTGATACCAGCGCATTCTTTTCCTGCGCTAGAAGCACACAGCAAGCGGCGAGTGCCAGCAAGAAAAACCGGGTCATGGATTGCATCCTATCAGTCTTTGCGAGGGTGCTTCAGTCTAGCCCGGCCCTGCGGTACGCAGCGATGCCCCGCGGGCAGCGAAATAAGACCCGAGCACCAGCAATGCCGCCGCTGCCTGCGCGGCCAGAGTTTCCACCGTGGGAAATATGGAAAACCAAAGCCCCATCCAGGATGGGATCCGTTTAGCAAGTTGCGGCAGATCGGTTTTGGGGAGCCAGTGAGCGAGTTGCATTTCCTGCGCCTGTTCTCCCACCATCACCAGTAGAACTCCGCCCAAGAGGATGCCGGTTAGGACCAGCATTCTTCGATAAGGCAGACGGCGATGGGCAAGAAATGTCAAGACGGCAACGATGCCCGAGAAAAAGACTCCAAGCAGAACGCCGGATCGGATTGGCCCAGCCCCCAACTTCAACCGGTAGCTCTGCAGAAACAGCACCACTTCAAAGCCTTCCCGATAGAGCGATGTGAATCCGAGCGCTGCCAAGCCCCACCAGAGGTTTGTTTTCGCAGCCGCCGGTTTGTGCTGGCCCTGCAAAAGCTGCTGTTTCTTTTTCGTGTGGAGGGAAATCCAGCCGGTCCAATACAACTTGTGAAAGAACCAGTTCATCACCACGAGCAGCACAAGGATAGCGAGCAAGCCCGTAGCTGCCTGAATGGCTAGAGCGGAAATTTTCACGCTGAGGTCATCAATCAAGCCGACGGCCACACGCCAGGTGAGCAGAATGGCAATCGTGGCGGCGCCGGCGCCGGCCGCCACGGGACGGCGATAGATCGCGCTCGATCCCACCATACCGGCGGTAACAGCAGAGAGCACCAGAATACACTCCAAACCTTCACGAAAAACCAATACGCCGATATCCACAACAGCGGCGGTTCCGCCGGCATGGGGCGCAAGCGGATCGGGATTGCCGCTGGCGGTGAGACCTTCCCACATCAGTACGGCGGCCAGGGCCAATGCGCCAGTCCACAGGGAAGCGAACAAGAACTTCCGCCGGTGAAGGCGCGACGGCCGTGCTGCAGGAGGGCAGAGCAAAACCCATTACACCCCAGATGCAACTGAATGTCAACAAGAGAAGCTGTGGCGCGAGACCTCAAAAGGGCTGGCCCTATCAGATGATATGGACTTGCAACTGACGGAGCGGGCTTAGGACCCCGGTGTTTGGGGCGCGGGCGGATTGTCCGGCAGCGCGAATAAGTACGACGTCAGGTTATCCAGATCTTTTTGCGATAGATGATAAGCCGGCATGAAGCTGCCGGGCGTAAGTTTCGACGGATCCAAAAAGTGGTCTTCGACCCAACTCCGGCTACGGCGCCTGGCGAGCCCATTTAGTGGGGGCCCTACCGCGCCACCGACGCCATTCACTTTATGGCAGGAGGCGCAGCGGTTATTTTGGTAAACCAAGGCCCCCATTACCGCGAAATCCGGCGCATCCTGGAGAGCCGTAGCATTATCGGGGTTGAGCTTGAGAAGAAAAGCAGCCAACGATCCCAGTTGCGCATCCGTGAGCGCGATGCTGGGCATGGAAGTGCCTGGCCGTACGGCCTCTGGAGTCTTGAAATGCCTAATCAGTGCCCCCGCATCGCCATGAATAGCAATTTTCGCCAAATCCGGCCCGACACCTGAGCTGCCCTCTCCTCCCACAGCGTGACAGCTCGAACAGTTTTCCTCGCGGAAGTACGCCACGCCGGCCATTTCCTCGGGCGAAAGCTGCATCCAGTCAGTAGGCGCAGAATAGTCGATGGCCACTTCGTTGGCGCCCGAGTTTCTGTCGGCAATCATGGCTGCGGCGGTGAGACCACCCCATCCCAAGGCAGCCAGCAAGACTACACCAGTGGCGGCGATGCGCTTGGTTATCTTCATGATCGGCCCGCGATCGATGAACGGCACCAGAATCATAGCCAGCACTGCCAGCCCCGGAAGGACCATGCTGCCGACTACCTCCAGCGGCCCGTTGAAGAGTTTCAGCATCTGGAAGAGGAACAGGAAATACCACTCAGGCCGCGGTGTGGTGGAGGCAACGGTCGGATCGGCGAGTTGCTCCAGCGGTACGCGCACCGCTACCGCCATCGTAAACAGAATGGCGAACGCCACGAAGATAGCGACAGTATCCTTGAAAACCTGCTCGGGATGAAATTGTTTTTTGGGAAGCAGTTCATCGCCGGGACCGGGCGCGACGCCGTGTTTACGCACCAGGAAGACGTGGAGACCGATCAAGACCGCGGTGAGAGGCGGCAGGATCAGCACATGCAGCCCAAAAAAGCGCGCGAACGTGACCACGCCAATGCCGTCTGGCCCGCGGCCCAGTAAGCGCAAAAGGTAAGGTCCGGCGAGCGGCGCCGAAGCGGCGATATTGGTAGCCACCACAGTGCCCCAGTAGGCGCGATTGTCCCACGGCAACAGGTAACCGGTAAGGCCGTAGCCCAGCGTCAACAGCAGCAGCACCACACCTAAAATCCAGGTGGTCTCCCGCGGTTTCTTGTAGGCCCCGTACAGAAACACCTGCACCATATGCAGCACCACCACGATGATCATCATGCTGGCGCCCCAGTGATGCAGCCCGCGCATGAGCCGTCCCGCGGTGAGCTCCGTCAGGATGTAGCGAACGCTGTTATAGGAATCGCCCGGGGTGGGCGCGTAGTTGAACGCCAGCAATACTCCGGTGAACGCTTGCGTGAGAAACAGAAACAGGGCTACGCTTCCGAACACCTGGTGCCAGCCGCTCGAGGCGGGGATCTCCTCCCCCATGAATTTTTTGAGGGCGGTTGGAAGGCCCGTGCGGGAGTCCAGCCATTCGGCGATGTTTACCAATCGGTCTTTCATGCGGTTTGATCGGACTGCCGAACGGGGCCCAGCAGCAACTGCTTTCCTTCAATCTTGGTCTCGAACCGGTCGAGCGGACGCGGCGCCGGACCATCGACCACTTTTCCATCCAGCGCGAACACGGAATTGTGACAGGGGCAGATAAATTCGTTCTTGGTTTGTTCCCAGTGGTAGGGGCAACCCAAATGCGTGCATGCGGGGGAATAAGCCACGATCTGATCATTCGGCATTTTGACTACCCAAGCCGAAGTCTTTTCACTGGTCACTTTCCAGCCGTCCACGCGGTTGCGGCGAAAAGACATCTCCACCGGCGCACCCGGCGCAAGCTGGCTGATATCACCGGCCTCCACCCATTCGTTTTGCCGCCGCGCCTTCGGAGGAACAAACAGATAGACTAGTGCAGGCAAGCCTAAAGCCGCGGTAATGATCCCCCACAGGCCATAGATCGCGACCATGTAAAACCCACGTCTGGTTGTTCCAGAATTGTCCATTGTCTCCGAGCTCGGCAGCACATCCTTCATGCTATTCGAGATCCCTTCAGAAAATTGTAGCGGAATTGTATATTCGTAGGAAATTTAAATGACGTTACTGGCGCTAAAGGGCTATTTCAATTCCTTGCTGCTAGCCGTGGCCAGCTCCGGGCCGTCATTCTCGCGAATCACCATGCTCTGGTCTGAATAAAAGGTGCGGCTTCCGGTGTTGCCAAAGGCTACAGGAGAGGCACTGATCACATAGCCCGCCTGGTTCCCGGTCATGGTGAACTTGTATCCGCTCTTCTCACCGCCGGCCAACCCGCCGTCGATCAGGTCCGCCGAGGCCGCAGTCGCGTTTCCGGTCGCCGGCGGGCCCAGTTCGGTCAGCGATGCAGCATAGCGGCCGTATTGGGAGTTGTACTGCACCTGCACGGTTTGGATGGTTTGGATCGCCTTGATGGCCGCGGTTTCGTGGGCGTAGCGGGTGGCGTTGTTCAGTTTTGGCAGAGCGACGGTTACGATGATCAGGATGATCGCAATGACGATCAGCAGCTCGATCAGCGAAAAGCCGCGTTTCTTCGATTTCGGCATAAATCTACTCAACATTCTATGACGCGCGGGCGGGCTGCGGCGTGGAGGATACTTCTTTCCAAGCCGAGACCATTTGATGGATTTTTTCGAGCCGCCGCCAGAACTCGCCTAACCAACTCAAGCGCAAGGCGTTGGCGCCGTCCGAAAGGGCCTTTTCCGGGCAATCGTGGACTTCCACGAACACACCATCGACCCCCGCGGCTACCGCGGCCCGAGCCAGCGTCTCGATAAACTCGGGCTGGCCGCCCGAGGCCACGCCGGCGGCGCCGGGAAGTTGCACGCTGTGCGTGGCGTCGAAAACCACTGGCCAGCCCGAATCCCGCATAATTTTGAGGCCGCGCATATCCACCACCAGGTTGTTGTAGCCGAACGAAGAGCCGCGCTCCGTCAGGATCACCTGGCGGTTGCCGGTGGAGGCCACTTTTTCGGCGGCGCGGTGGATATCGTGGGGCGCTACAAACTGCCCTTTCTTAATATTCACGATGCGCCCCGTGCGTCCGACCGCCAGAAGCAAATCCGTTTGGCGGCAAAGCAGGGCGGGAATTTGCAGAATATCGGCTACTTCCGCAGCCGGTTCCGCCTGCGCGGGCTCATGAATATCGGTCAGGATCGAGAAACCTTCCGCCTTGATCTCCGCTAAAATGCGCAGTCCTTCCCTCAAGCCGGGGCCGCGGAACGAATTACCGCTGGTACGGTTGGCTTTATCGAAAGAAGCTTTGAAGACGAGAGGCGCCGATTGGCCCAGCTCCGCGCGGATGCCCTGGGCCATCTGGTGTGCGTGGGCGGCGCTTTCAATCACACAGGGGCCGGCGATGAGGACGAGAGGGCGCGGGTTCTGAGAGTGGCCGAAAGCGGGATACTCGAGGGGCAGGTGCTATCTCTCTTCCAGGTGCTTCAGGCGGGCATCGAGCACTTCTTCCACACGGTGGAGTTCCGCGCGCCACAGATCGCGCATGTCATCGAAACGCTGGTTCATCGAAGCGAATCGTTCATTCATTTCCGCCCGTAATCCTTCAGTCTTGGCATTGATGTAAGCCATAAGCAGACCTATAAAAACGGCATTTCCGAGCAACGGAATACCGAGCAGGAGATACACCTGTTGGCGGGTCATGCTTGCATGCCCTGATTCCGAGAATACCTAATGGCCAACCGCGCGGCAACCGCTTCACCGCCAGGCACGTGCCTGTATTCGGCGACGATGATCAGAAGAGGGTGGAGTTGTCGAAATGGTGTTCGATCGTCTGGTCCCCTTCAATAGCCGATCGAGCTTGAAATGGAGGAAAGCCATAAACAGACCGAACATCACGGCATTCCCGAGCAACTGAAGTTGGATCAGCACGTAAACCTGCAGGTTGGTCATTCTCGAGGTTCACCGCGCCCGCACGCGCGTGTATTCCGCCTCCGCTTTCGCATCGGCTGCCAACCGCCGCGGCCGATGCTCGGATGCGGCGCCGATAAACGCCGTGAACAGCGGATGCGGCTCCATGGGTTTGGATTTAAACTCGGGATGGAACTGGCAACCCAGGAACCAGGGATGATCGGCGATTTCGCAGATCTCCACGTATGTGCCATCGGGGGTTTGCCCCGTGATCCGCAGCCCCGCCGCTTTGAGCTGATCTTCGTACTCGCGGTTGAACTCGTAACGGTGCCGGTGGCGCTCATGAATTTCCCGTGTTCTATAGGCTCGAAACGCGAAGCTGTTTTCCGCCAGGCGGCAGGGCCATCCGCCCAGCCGCATGGTGCCTCCCAACTCGTCCACGCCTTTCAGTTCCCGCAGCTTGAAGATCACGCGATGGGGCGAGCCTGGATTAAACTCGGTCGAATCCGCGTCCGCAAGGCCGCATACGTTGCGGGCGTACTCGATCACCATCGTCTGCATCCCTAAACAAATGCCGAAATAGGGCACCTTGCGCTCGCGCGCGAATTGAATGGCGTTCAACATACCGTCGATACCCCGCTTGCCGAACCCCCCTGGCACCAGTATCCCGTCGAAGCCCTCCAGTTGTTTCTCCCAACCGGGCCCGACGACGCCTTCCGCCTCGATCCACTGTATGTTCACTCGCAGGCCATGCGCCAAGCCCCCGTGCAGCAGGGCTTCCTTCAAGCTCTTATAGGAGTCCTCATACTCTACGTACTTGCCTACCAGCCCGATGGTCACCTCATCGCGAGGATGTTCCATCCGTTCCACCATGGCGCTCCAACGGCTCAACTCCCGCGGGCTGGCCTCCAGCTTCAGCAGGCGCAGGATCATTTCATCTACGCCTTCACCGGCGAACACTACCGGAACTTCATAGACGGATTTCACATCGCGGGCCGTAATCACAGCCTCCACATCCACATCGCAGAAGAGCGCGATTTTCTCCTTCACCTCCTGCGGTATGAACCGTTCGGAGCGGCACAGCAGCATGTCCGGCTGGATACCGATGGCCCGCAGTTCCTTAACACTGTGCTGCGTGGGCTTGGTCTTCAGTTCCTGCGCCGCGGCAATCCAGGGCACCAGCGTCACGTGCACAAACAGGCACTGCTCGCGGCCCTGTTCATGGCGCATCTGGCGAATGGCCTCGAGAAACGGCAGTGACTCGATATCGCCCACCGTGCCGCCGATCTCCACAATCACCACATCTACATCCTGCGCCACGCGCCGCATGGCCGCTTTGATTTCATTGGTCACGTGGGGAATCACCTGCACGGTCTTGCCGAGATAATCGCCCCGGCGTTCGCGCGCAATGATTTGTTCGTAAATCCGGCCCGAGGTCAGATTGTTGCTTTGGGTGAGCCGGGCGTGGGTGAAGCGCTCGTAGTGGCCCAAGTCGAGGTCGGTCTCTGCGCCATCGTCGGTGACAAATACTTCGCCGTGCTGATACGGGCTCATGGTGCCCGGATCGACATTTAGATAAGGATCGAACTTCTGGCACGTGACCCTGATTCCGCGGCTTTCCAACAGGCAACCGATGGATGCGGCGGCGATGCCCTTACCGAGCGACGACACCACGCCGCCCGTAACGAAAATGAACTTAGCCATCGATCTTCACCCCTTCAACCGAAAACTCGAACAGCTTTGACACCCGTTCCAGATCCTGGGGCGTGTCCACCCCGAATGACTCGCAATCGGTTTCCACTACCCGTATGCGGCACCCGTTTTCGAGAGCCCGCAACTGCTCCAGGCGCTCGGCTTGCTCGAGGGGCCCAATCGGAAGCGTGGAATACGCGAGCAAAAAGTCGCGCCGGTAAACGTAAAGGCCTATATGTTTGTAGTAACCGTTCGCTAACGGCCGCGGCTCCGGATGGAAAGGGATCGGGCACCGCGAAAAGTAAATGGCATCGCCTGACCGGTCAGTCACCACCTTAACAACGTTGGCGTCCTGGATCTCACGAAAATCCTCGATACGCTTCTTGAGTGTGCACATCCTCAGTTCCGTTTCGTGAACCATGGGGAGGATAGCGGCATCGATGGCATCCGGATCGATCAGCGGCTCATCCGCCTGGATATTGACAACCATCTCCGCTGCTTCCGTAGAGGCTACTTCGGCTACGCGATCTGTCCCGGAAGCATGGTCCGGCCGGGTCATGCGGACGGGAGCGCCGAAAGACCGTGCGTTTCGATAAATCCGCTCGTCATCGGTGGCAATGATCGTGCTCGTCAGGTAGCGCGCCAGTGACACGCGCTCATAGACGTGCTGCAACATCGATTTTCCGGCTATTTCGGCGAGAACTTTTCCGGGGAAACGAGAGGAAGCAAACCGTGCAGGAATGACGCCCAGGATTTTACGGGGCACATGAGATCATACCACAAAACCGCTGTGTTAGACTTGGTGGAGAAAGGTTCCGGAGCCGCCATGCTGCCTTGTCGGCGGATGCTTTTTGTAGCGATCACTTTGGTCGTTTTCGTCGCCGGGCAGGGGCGCGTGCCGCATTTATGGGCGGCGGGAAATGACAACGACCCCGGCGTCACCTCCGGCGATGCGAAAGTCAACATCGAGCCGCGCGCCAAGCCTTCAGCTAATGCCGCCCCTACACCGAAAACTGATATTCGCGTCGATAGCACGCTGGTCCTGATTCCCGTCACCGTCACCGATCCTTACAATCGTTTCGTGACCGGCCTGGACAAGGACAACTTCAAGATCTTTGAAGACAAAAAGGAACAGGAAATCGTGCAGTTTTCCAGCGAAGACGCGCCCCTCTCGGTCGGCGTGGTTTTCGATTGCAGCGGCAGCATGGGCGCAAAGCTCGAAAAGTCGCGCCAAGCCGTCACGCAATTCTTCCATACCGCCAATCCGGAAGACGAATTTTTCCTGGTCCAGTTCAACGATACCGCCAATCTGGTGGAACCTTTTACCCACAACCTGGAGGAAATTCAGAATCGGCTCACCTTCACCCAATCGCGCGGCCGCACCGCCCTTCTGGATGCTGTGTACCTGGCCCTCCACGAGATGAAAAAAGCTCAGAACCCCCGCAAGGCACTGCTGCTGATTTCCGATGGTGGCGATAACAGTAGCCGCTACACGGAAAGCGAAATCAAGAACCTGGTCAAAGAGGCGGACGTCCAGATCTATGCCATCGGAATCTACGAACCGATCGGCGCCCGAGCCCGGACTCCGGAGGAACTGGCCGGCCCTGGCTTGCTAACCGAAATCGCCGAGCAGACCGGAGGGCGGCAGTATGCTGTGGAGAACCTCAACGAGTTGGCGGATATAGCTGCTAAGATTGGAGTGGAATTGCGGAACCAGTATATTCTGGGCTACTCTCCCCACAACCAGGAGCATGACGGTAAGTACCGGCGAGTGGAAGTAAAATTGATCCAGCCACGCGGACTTCCGCCTCTTCGGGCCTTCTGGAGGCACGGCTATTATGCCCCATCGGAATAAACTTTTTTACCTGACGCTTGTGAGCGCCGTTTCGCTGGCCGGCATGGCCTTGTGGGCCCAGGCCCAACAGCCGGCCCCTCCCGCCGGCCCCGGCAAAGCCGAAGATAGCGGAGCGATTTTTCACGCCGATACGCGCGTGGTCGATTTGCACGCCACCGTCGTGGACAAAAACGGGCATCTCGTCACGAACCTTCCCAGGGAGGCGTTTACGGTCTATGAGAACGGCGTGCAACAGCAAATCCGTAAATTCGAGCGCGAAGATGTGCCGGTCTCCATGGGCCTGATCGTGGATAACAGCGGCAGCATGCGTGATAAGCGCGCCAAGGTAGAGGCAGCCGCCCTAGCCCTGGTGAAGGATTCCAACCCGCAAGACGAGGTGTTTGTCGTCAATTTCAACGATGAGGCTTATCTCGATCTGCCGCATGGTAAGAACTTCACGAGCGACATTAAAGAGATGGAAGAAGCGCTCACCCGCATCGATTCCCGTGGCGGCACCGCCATGCGCGACGCCATCCGCATGTCCATCGATCACGAGAAGGAAAAGGCGCACCGCGATAAAAAAGTTCTGGTAGTAGTCACGGATGGCAACGACAACAGCAGCATCATCAGCCTGGAGAACCTGGTAAAAGCCTCCCAGCAGAGCGGCGTGTTGATCTATGCCGTGGGACTGCTCAGTGAAGAGGAGCGGCGGGAGGCCAAACGCGCCGAGCGCGCTCTAAATGCTCTGGCCGATGCCACTGGCGGTGAAACGTTCTTTCCCAAGGACTTGACGGATGTCGAGAAAATCGCGCACCAGGTAGCGCACGACATCCGCAATCAATACACTATCGTGTACACGCCTGCCAACCAGGTCATGGACGGCACCTACCGGCAAATCAAAGTTACCGTGAAGGCCCCCGGCAACCCCACGGTGCGTACCCGCAGCGGCTACTACGCCACGCCGGATCAGGGTATACCCGCCGAGCAGCGTACCAGTTCTCTGCAAAGCAACAAGTAGATGATACGCATTCTATGGCGCATGATGCGCGGCTACTGGCTCGCGCCGTGGAAAAGTCCGTATCTCCGCTGGCGGATCGAAACCTACTGGGGTCTCGACGCCGATCGGATTACGTTCGCTGTTTTCTGGAAATTCGTTTGGGGGCATTGGCGCGAACTGTTGCGCTACCTGCGGTGGGCCGCCAGCATGGCTTGAATCCGAAAAACGAACTGGGTGATGGATCTTTGCCAGCCCCCAGTCCCTGAGGCCCAGCCCCTAACAAAGCGCTGCCATGAGCGCGCCGCGAGCCGTGGAGTTCAGCGGGTCGGCGGAAACCCGCACCTCCGAGAGCCGTATCGGGAAATTGCGCCCGTTCATCGCTTTCCCGAAGCTCTGGAGAAATCCCTGGGGCGATACGGTTCCGCCGCTGAGGACCAGCGGGATCGCATGCTCCAGTTTGGGCAGGCGCTGCGCGGCAGAAAGATGCTCATGCAGCGTTCGAACGAGGTTTTGAATCACCTCGTCGTAATACACCGTGAGCGCGTTCCGGACCCGGTCATTCGACAGGCCGTTGAGCTGAAAAGACTGTTCCTTGAATACGCGTGTCCGCGTGGCAAGATCGCCCGTGGCCAGGGCCGCCTGAGTGTCGATGAAGTCCCCTGCTTTATTGATGCTGAAATTGATTACCGGAACGGAAAGTACCGCCAGGCATACGTTGCACAGCCCGCTGCCGCAAGAGATGCCGATGCCGGTGTAATTGGAACCGCCCAGTTCCCCAAAAACTACAGCTAATCCTTCCTCGATCGGCGTTGGGTCATACCCCAACGCGGATAGAATTTGGCGGAGGGACGCCTCGTGGAACGAGTTGCTGCCTTCCTCGCCATCCAGGCGCGCCGGCACGCTGAAAAATACCTTTTGTCCTTCGACCGTGGCTCGCCCCACCAGCCTCTCGATGATGCTGCGCATCACCGCGAAGCTATGCGGCTCCTGCGGATTGAGTACGCCGTTGCGCATGGGCCGGCGGGTTTCCACATGAAAAATTTCCGCGAACTTCTGGGCATCGCTACCCGCGACTACGATGTCGGAGCCATGCACTTCGTGGAACACGTTCTCCCGCTGCAACAGATTTTCCGTCAGCCGTGAGTAGGGCAAGGTCAAAAAAGCATTGAGTTCGGCCGCGTATTCATATTTACGTTCGGTATTGCGAGCCACTACAATGCGGCTGGTGCCCACATCCAACCCCAGGGGCTGAGTGTAGGTTTGTTCGGTCTTACTCATTTACCGATTTCTCCTGATAATGGGAAACTCACTCATTGGGAAAACGCTGCTCACGCAGAATCTGGTCGGCGTGGCGTCGAATCCTGCGAATGACATCGGAATCGAGCGGCGGATCCTTGGCGCCGATCCGCCCGTAAACGAAGGCCAGCAGCACCAGCAGAAATACAGCCGCAACCAACACCGCGCTCTCCTCACCTGCGGGCGAACGTCGCCCGTTCCAATACTTCGGCCAAGCCATTGCTGGCGCTGCCCTGCGGAACGCAGAAGGTGGCCGCCTCGGTAATCCGCTGCGCTTCCTGCTGTTTGCCGCGCTGCCACGCCCGGAACTTGTCCTGTTCCCGGGCGACCTCTTCCAGGTTGGCCTGGATCCGCGAGCGGAACTGGCTGGTCAGCCGGTCCATCTCCGCCTGAATCTTGCTGTTTTCCTCAAGCTTGGCATCCTCAAATTCTTTAATCTTCTGCTGTTGCGCTTCCTCGTAATCGTTCAAGGCTCTTTGGCGCACTACCGCATCCTGTAACAGATCCTCAACTTCCACGCCGGCAGCTTCGAGCGCCATCAACAGCGAGCAACGCTTGGCGTCGGCGGACAGCCCTGCCAAATGCGAACTGTTCGCCATCGAGGCAACCTTCAAAATTCCATAGGGAAGCCGGGGCGGTTTGACGGCCGCGTTGTGGTAAATCTGCTCGAACGAAGCATACGGACTCGCCTCCCCCGGAACCGGGGCAGGCAGACGGGCGGGTGGCCGCGCTTCTGCTACCGTGAGTTCCTGGGTTGCCGCACTCACAACCACTGTGGGATCAGCCGGGCTTGCGGTTCGTGTCAGGCCGTTGGGAGACGACGGTGTATCCTCCTGCATCGTAAAGCGGAACCAGTTTTTTGCCACGCGTACCTCCTTGCCAGACGGTAGGATTTCTTTAGAACCTTTGGTATCACCTTGGTAGTACTCGGGGTGCTGCATACTTCTCACTATTTATCGGCAATTTCTCGCGATCCTGTAGTATTTCTTGAGCGCGTTATTTCTCAGAGATTTATCCGGGATTATCTCCTCTAAGGGTTTTAGGATCATCCGCCGATAAAACAGTGACAGACATGCGTGGCCAACCAGCCAAAGAAGATCCCCCGATGTCGCAGGTTTTGGTCGGGTGGTGCGCCGGCCGAATCCCGGACCCCGTCGGGCGTCTGCGATTTCTGCGCGCGGCAGCTCCCGCAATTGAAGCGCAAACGGATCGAAGGGGCCTGCGGCTGAGCTATCTGCTGCCTCCCTTGCTGCTGCTCCTGCCGATTTCGCTATTGTTGCTGCGTAACTCACAGGCGACCGTGGCCGCAATCCCGACGCCCCGGCCCCCACTGGTGATGCCCGAAAAAGGGCCGGTGGAAGTATGGCTGGTGGAGCAGCGCGACGGTTCGGAAACCTATAGTAACGGGCTGCGAATCGAAACCAGCGAGGCGGTATCCAACCATGCGCGCGCATACCGCGCATTTCCCGCCGGGGGCGGCGCGGCTGTTTCGCGTACCCAGCCGGCGGGCATCGTATTTCACACCACGGAAAGTCTGCAGGCTCCTTTCGAGGCGCGGCAAAACCGCACCCTTACGCGAATCGGCGAATCGCTCCTGGAATATGTCCGGCGGAAACGTGCTTATCATTACCTGATCGATCGTTTTGGGCGAGTCTACAGGGTTGTCAAAGAGGAGGATGCCGCCAACCACGCCGGCCATTCGGTGTGGGCGGATGACCAATGGCTGTACCTGAACCTGAATGAAAGCTTTCTCGGTATCTCTTTCGAGGCAGAGACGCAATCGGGAGATACCGAGAGCCGCCTGAGCGCCGCGCAGTTGCGGTCGGGCGCAATGCTAGTCGAAATGCTGCGCAACCGCTATGGCATTCGCGGGTCCAACTGCGTTACCCATGGCCAGGTATCGGTCAACCCCTCCAACATGCTGGCCGGCTACCACGTCGATTGGGCCTCCAGTTTCCCTTTTCAAAGCATGGGTCTGATGGACAACTATGCCGAGCCGCTGCCGGCCGTCTGGGCATTTGGGTTTGAAGCCGATAAGGCCTTTCTCCACGACGCCGGCCCCCGCTTGGGCGCCAGTGCGTCAGCGGCGGAACAGAGCCTCGCGGAAGCCGCGCACCGTGCAGGTTTGTCCCCCAACACGTACCGGAAGATGCTGCGCAAGCAGTACCGCAGTCGCTTATCCGAGCTGAACCACACGCTTACCGAAGACTCCGAGTGACGGCCTGGTCACGCCGGCTGACCAATCCGGTCGAGATGACAGGGCATAGTAGGCCCTTCACGCCCCCCGAATCGCTATACTGATCAAGCCACAATCGGAGCGTGACCGGCGGTTGCGTTGGCGAAGGAGGAATGGTGCGGGATCAGGAACGGCAGCGGGCGGCGTGCGAGGACAATACCTGGCAATAAAAGCCCGGTAGTAAACAACGCTATGTCCGAAATTAGAACGGTTGGCATCATTTCGAAGCCGGCCGTGCCTGCAGGCGCGGAGTTGGTTCCGAAGGTGATCGCCTGGCTGCGGGCGCGGAACGTGGAGGTGCGTTCGGACGGCGAAACAGCCGCCTACGCGCCAGCCGAGCAAGGCATGCCGCGCGGAGAAGTCCCGGAGGGTTGCGACCTGGTGATCGTGCTCGGAGGTGACGGCACGCTGCTCTCCGCCGCCAGGGCCATCGGTCAGAGGGAAATTCCTTTGTTCCCGGTGAATCTGGGGGGCCTCGGTTTCCTCACGGCGATCACCATGGACGAGGTCTTCCCTGAGCTCGAGCGCGCGCTGCGCGGTGAGCATCGCGTAGCGAAACGGAAATTCCTCAACACGGAACTGGTGCGCGCGGGCAGCGTGGTGGCTAATTACGATGCGCTCAACGACGCCGTTCTGACCAAATCCGAGATCGCCCGCATGATCGATTTGCAGGCTTACGTAGACGAGCAGCTTGTGGCCAACTATAAAGCCGATGGCCTGATCGTTTGTACCCCCACCGGCTCGACTGCGTATTCGCTGGCCGCCGGTGGTCCGATCATTTTCCCTTCGGTGCCGGCCATCTGCATCACCCCTATCTGCCCGCACATGCTCACCAATCGCCCGGTTATGGTTCCCGAAACCAGCGTGGTGCGCGTGATCTCGCACGCACCCAATGGAAACGTTTACCTGACCATCGACGGCCAGATCGGCAGCCCCGTGGAAGAAGGCGATACCATCGTGTGCCGCAGTTCGCGTTTCGCGCTCCACCTGATTCGGCCGCCGCGCGCCATGTTTTTTGATGTGCTGCGCCAGAAGCTGAAGTGGGGCGAGCGGTGAAGCGGTTGTCGCTCACGGCCTGGATCTTTATCGGAATGGCCGCGGGCATTGCTCTGGGCGTGTGGACGCCCGGATTCGCCAAACGCCTGGAACCACTTTCCACCGTGTTTCTGCGTTTGATCCGATCCATCGTCGCGCCCCTGCTGTTCGGAACGCTGGTATCGGGGATTGCGGCAACGGGCGATCTGAAGCGCATGGGCCGCATCGGGGTCAAGGCGATGGTCTATTTCGAGCTCGTCACCACGATAGCGCTATTTCTCGGACTGGGCATGGGAAATTTGCTCCGCCCTGGTGCGGGAGTGCCGATCGCGGCCAGCGTTACGGCGGGCGCCGAAGCCGCAACAACACCAGCGAGTCCCACTCTCTCCAGCGTTCTGGAACATGTGTTCCCGGCCAGCATCATCGACGCCATGGCGCGCAACGACGTTCTGCAGGTGGTCGTATTTTCGTTTCTCTTCGGCGCGGCTTGCGCGGCGGTTGGGGCCAAGGCAGCACCCGTAGTCTCGTTCTCGGGGGCCTTAGCCGAGGTCATGTTCCGCTACACGCGCTACGTCATGTACCTGGCCCCTGCCGGCGTGGGCGCCGCCATTGCAGTCACGGTTGGTGGCAAAGGGCCGGGCGTGCTATTCGGCCTCGGCAAGCTGGTGGCGGCCATGTATGCCGCGCTGGCTATATTTTTGGTGGCCGTGCTGGGCGCGGTGATGGCGCTGTTCCGGATACCGGTTGGCGCATTCTATCGCGCGGTGCGGGAACCGTTCGCGATTGCTTTTTCTACCGCCTCGAGCGAAGCCGCTCTGCCGCTGGCGCTCGAAAACATGGAACGTTTCGGGGTACCCAAACATATCGTAGGTTTCGTGTTGCCCACGGGCTACAGCTTCAATCTCGATGGCACTACCCTGTACCTTTCGCTTGCTTCGCTGTTTGTCGCGCAAGCCGCCGGAATCCGTCTGGGTTTTGGCGAACAGTTGCTTATCATGCTGACCCTGATGCTGAGCAGCAAAGGTGTGGCGGGAGTGCCGCGGGCCGCGTTCGTAATTCTTCCGGGGATTCTCGCCAGCTTTCACCTGCCGCTCGAAGGCGTGGCCATTCTATTAGGCGTGGACGCGCTTCTCGATATGGCCCGCACCTCCGTAAATGTCATGGGCAACTGCCTGGCGAGCGCCGTGGTGGCGCGCTGGGAAGGGTTTAAACCGGGGGAGCGGGGTTAATCCGCCTTGTGGCGCCAGGGCTTCTGAACCAGCCGCTCTAATCTAACGGGGCGATTTCAGCGGCAGTGTGTCCTCCAGCACGCGGATTCCTGTTGCTTTCCCAAATGAGATGTGACATTCTTTCCTGTGGGTAACCAAATAGAGACATGAAGGAAACGGACGTTCGGCAGGGCACGCTGGCGCTCATGGTGCTCAAAACTTTGGACGTCCTCGGCCCGCTCCATGGCTATGGGATCGCCCGCCGCATCGAGCAGATTAGCGGAGATCTCCTCACGGTCAATCAGGGTACGCTTTACCCCGTTCTTCTGAGGCTGGAGCAAGAAGGGTCGATCGCTTCGGAATGGGGCGTATCCGGGAACAATCGCAAGGCCCGCTTTTACAGGCTGACGAGGGGCGGGAGGAAACAATTGCGCGCCGAGGCCCGGAGCTGGGAGCAGACGGCGGCCATCGTCGCGCGTTTCTTTGCCGTTAGAGCGGAGGATCTGAAATGAGATTCCTGTGGCGATTCTGGAGACGGCTCGGGTCTTCCCTCGCTTCCCGGGCGGCAGTGCGGCAGAATGAGGAGCGGCTGAGGGCGGAGATCGAGGAACATCTTGCTCTGCAGACCGACGAAAACATTCGTGCCGGATTATCGCCCGCGGAAGCACGCCGTCAAGCAATGTTGCAGTTTGGGGGTGTGGAGGCAACCAAAGAAACCTATCGGGAGCAAAGAGGCTTGCCATCGCTCGAAAGGCTGATCCAAGATACTCGCTATGCGCTGCGGCGTTTGCAAATGGCCCCGGCCTTCACCATCGCAACGGCGATGACGCTGGCGCTGGGCATCGGCGCGACCACCTCGATTTTTACCCTGGTGCACGCAGTTTTGCTGCAGTCGCTGCCGGTAGCGAATCCCGCCGCATTACTCCGGCTGGGGAAGGAATCGCACTGCTGCTACTTCAACGGGTACAGCCAGCAAGGAGAGTGGAGCATTGTTTCCTACGATCTCTACAAATACCTGCGGGACAACACCAAAGGCTTTTTCGAACTGGCGGCATTCCAAGATCAAACGCCAATCCTCGGCGTCCGCCGTTCTGGTGGCTCGGACGCTGCCCAAAGCTATCCAGGCGAATTTGTTTCCGGAAATTACTTCAAAATGTTCGGCATCGGAAGCTATGCCGGACGGATGCTCACTCCCAGCGACGATCAGCCGGGCGCTTCGCCGGTGGCGGTGATGAGCTACCGTCTTTGGCAGGAGCGATACGGATCGGACCCATCGATCCTTGGCGCCATTTTCCATCTCGACGGCAAGCCATTTACCATCGTGGGAATTGCTCCCCCGGGTTTCTTCGGTGACGCCCTGCGCAACCCTCCGCCGGATTTCTTTTTGCCGCTGAACACCGAGCCGTACGTGGACGTGGAAGCGGACCTTAACCATCCCTTCGAACACTGGCTCGAACTGATCGGCCGCGTACAGCCAGGCGCAAATCCCGCCACCGTGGAGGCGGAAATGCGCGTCAACCTAAAGCGCTGGCTCCTGGCGCACTGGAGCGAGATGAATACCGACGAGCGCGCGAGATTCCCGGAGCAGACGCTCTACCTTAGCCCGGGTGGAGCCGGCATCACGAGTATGCGCGAACGATATCAGCACTGGCTCGAAATCCTGATGATCGCTTCCGGGTTGGTATTGCTGGTCGTCTGCGCCAATATCGCCAACCTGATGCTCGTTCGCGGGCTGGAGCGGCGGCGGCAGACCTCGTTGAGCGTGGCTCTGGGAGCCCGAGTCTCGCGCATTGTGCGGGAGCCTCTCATCGAGAGCATCCTGCTCTCGTTGTTGGGCGGCGCGACGGGACTGGCGGTGGCGTTTGCCACCACGCGCCTGATCCTGCAACTCGCGTTCCCCGCGTTGCCCGGTCATGGCGGCGTACCCATCAGCGCGTCGGTCTCCCTGCCGGTATTGCTGTTCGCCGTCATCGCATCGCTATTGACCGGGGTTGCTTTTGGCATTGCTCCTGCATGGATGGCCGCGAGAGCCGATCCTATCGAAGCGTTGCGCGGGGCGAGCCGATCCACGGCTCGCGCGGGATCGCTCCCCAGGAGACACTGGTCGTATTGCAGGCTGCGCTTTCGCTTGTTCTGCTGTCGGCCTCGGGACTGCTCACGGCCGCTTTAGAGCGGATGGAGAATCAAAATTTCGGATTCGAGTTGGACCGGCGGCTGGTGGCAACCATAAATCCGCGGCTTGCCGGCTACCGGCCTGACCAACTCCATCTCTTATACCGCCGTATTCGCGACACCATCGCCAACATTCCCGGCGTTTCCTCGGTGGCTCTCGGTCTGTACTCGCCGCCCCGCGCAGGTTGGGGCACTGGCGTTTTTGTGGAAGGGCGTCCTGGGCGGCGCGATGATCTAACTTCTACATGGAATCGCGTGACGGCGGGGTATTTTGAGGCCGTAGCGACTCCGATCCTGCGCGGCCGGGGCATCTCGGAGCAAGATACGGCGGAATCGCCGAAGATAGCTGTGGTCAATGAGGCATTCGCGCGAAAGTTCTTCGGAAGGGAGGACCCCATTGGCAAACACTTCGGCCCAATACCGGGACTGAACGGATATTTCGAAATCGCCGGAGTGGTCAAGGATGCGCGCTATTTTACAAACGGTCTCGACCAGCCGACCGGTCCGATGTACTTCACGCCTGAGGCACAAGCCGATTACACGCGGAGCGCCGGGACGCTTTTCCTGCATGATATTGTGATCGCGGCCAAGCCAGGCGCCAGCGTGTCCACTCGATCCGTGCTTCAAGCCATGGCTTCTGTCGATCCCAATATGCCCGTCATTTCGATTCACACTCTGCGCGAACAGGTAGCCAGCCAGTTCACGCAGCCGTGGCTCATCGCGCGCCTCACATCCTTCTTTGGAATCCTTTCTCTTCTGCTGGCTTCCATTGGGCTTTACGGCATCACCGCGTATAATGCCGGATGCCGGACCGGCGAAATCGGCGTGAGGATGGCACTCGGCGCCAATCGGGGCGATGTTATCCGGCTGGTCCTCAGAGGAGCGTTCGTTCTCATCCTTTGGGGGGTGCTGATCGGGTTGCCATTAAGTTTTGCCTCCGGGCGATTGCTGGGGAGTCAGCTTTACGGCATGAATCCTTACAATGCTCCGGTGCTGTTCGCAGCCATCATGGCGCTCGGCATATCGGTGCTCATCGCATCGCTGATTCCCGCGCTTCGAGTGAGTTCGATTTCTCCTTTGGAGGCGTTGCGAGCGGAATAATGGCTATGAGTAATTCGGAAGTGATGCGGTAGCGCTCGCCCGTACTGCTCTAACTCGCGGGTTTCACCGCCGCCGGCTCCTGCGGCGCCTTGCTCCTCAAAATCACGATGTCGCCATAACCCGCACGAAGGTGCAACTTCTGCGGATTGGCGCCTGTCTGGTCCGCATAAGAATGCCCGATAAACCAATGCCTCCGGCGCACTTCACCGGGGAAATCGGAATTCACGGTGCCCCATTTCGCGCTGGCGTCGAAATCGTAATGTCCCTGCTCGGGCAGATGCAACACAATGGTTCCGTGCCGCACGTAGGCCTGGATTTCGCCTGCGATGTCATCAATATAAAGCTGGCCTGCGCCGTGAACTGCGAGGCGTGCTCTCCGGGGCACGAAGATGTGCGCATCCAAATAGGATCGCGGCTTCCGGGGCTGAGTGACGGTCAAAGTCAGCTCGTTGCCGTGCCGCTCTGGCGTGAGGCGCACCTGGTCCAAATTCGCTTCTCCTGCCTGGCGAGCAGTGGTTGCAAACTCTTGCTGGGTGGTTTTCTTCGTGGTGATCTCCACGCCCGGCTGATCCCAACCTTCAATGGTGACATCTCCGAAGTCGCCGTTCAGTCGTAACAGGCCGTCCGCCGGAAAATCCATGTGCTCCGTCTTGGTGACCTGCACGGGCTGTAAGGCGGGATCCTCCGCCAGCAGAAGGAAGGAGAAGCAACACCCAATCGCCGCGATTTTTTGCATAAGTTATTTCGCCGGAGCCACGGGGAGATCGACCTGCGGCCCGTCCGGGTCCCAGACCGAACCGTCGGTAAACTCGACCGATTCAACAGTGATTTTCACCCAGGCAACCTGCTCCTTCATCGACCGCAACATCTGGTTGAGCGCTTCGACTCTCCCCAAAAACACATCCACCCGCTTTTGTTCTCCCGCCTCAAGCGCGACATAAACATGCCCGCTGTCCACGACCTCTTCTAACTGATCAGGCCTGCCTGTGGAAAACGTAACCTTGAGATGCAGGGACTCGATGGATTTATCGGAATCGTTCAAAACCGCGAGTGTTTGAAAGCCAAAGTCCTTGGACTGCTCGGGATCGGAAATCCAGACGGGCGAAGTCCCGGGCGTAACGGTTGTAAACACCAGGTGTTCGGCGTGCGCGAGCGCTGCCGCAATCGAAACCAGCAGAAGAATGCGCAGCTTCAGCATGCTCCCTATTATCGCTTAATATGCGCTACTGCCCTCTGAGCGTCTCTACGGGGTTGACGGCGCGCGCCGGACAGGGATAGAACTTGTGGCAAGCGCCGCGAGTACCAAAACATCCACCGCAACCGCGTTGATACTGTTGTTTACATTTTGTAAACTATACCTTGAGGGTGATTAGTAGGAAGGCTGTGCAGGACTTCGGAATGCGACATGCCGATTCCGTGCCATCCCTGTCAAACTGGCTCGGCATTACCCGTAGGGCGAAATGGCGGGATCTCACAGAGCTGCGGAAGGATTTCGGCAGCGCTGACCAAGTGGGGCGCCGCACGGTGTTCAATATCGCCGGCAACAAGTACCACCTGATCGCACGGGTGAATTACAAAACGCAGAAGGTCTTCATTCTGCGTATCATGACTCACGAGGAATATTCAAAGGGGGATTGGAAGTAAAATGCCTCAAAGATCGCGGCGCGCCGCTATCAATGCGGAGGAATACGCACGTCTGATTGTGGCAACATTGCCTATTCCGCCAAAAACTGAATCTGATAACGAGCGCTTGGCCGCGGCGCTCAGCGCCCTCGATGAGCGCGAGGATGTCACGCCGGCAGAGCAGGCATTCGCCGAACTGCTGGCCATTGTTATCGAAGATTTCGAGGAGAGGCATTACGCCCTCCCAAAGGTGACGCCTCAAGAAGCGCTGAAGGCCCTTATGGAGGATCGCGGGCTGCGCCACAAAGACATAGCGCCCATCATTGGCAACAAGGGCCTTACGACGGAGATTCTGAAGGGTAGCCGGAATATCAGCGCGGCCGTGGCCAAGCGGCTTGCCACTGCCCTACAGGTCCCGGTCGAGCTTTTTATTTAGGGTCAAGACCGCGGAGGTGCGGGTCGGAGATCGCTGCGAAACGCCCTTTCGCGTCCGAAGCATTCGCTTTCCACCTCTCGATCGGCACCGCTCCAAAATGCGTGCACGGTCTTGACGGAATCAACAGCAGCTTTGCAGAATCCCCGGCCGATTTGAGGCGCTCCCTACCGTCAACGCTGGTTGACAAACCCGTTGAAGACAGCTTCGCGCAGTTGCGCCGGCGGCAGAAGGCCCTGCGCAAGGATGAAGTCGTGAAACTTCTGCTGATTAAAGCGCGCGCCCATGGCCTTCTCCACGTCGGCGCGCAATTCGACCAGGCGCGTGTATCCGTAAAAGTAAGAAGGCGCTTGCGCCGGCATCCGGAATTGGAACCGCTCCATTTCTTCGGTGGCGAACGAATCGGAAAGCACCACGTCATCGGTCAGCACACGCTTCGCTTCGGCAGGCGTGATCTGGCCGCGATGTAACTCCGGATCCAGAAACGCGCGCGCCGCTCGCAGCAGCAGGTAATCGAGCGATACCAACTGCCCCTCGGGTGGCATGAAGGGGCGCATCAGTTTCTCACAGTAGAGTCCCCAGCCTTCGACGTTGGTGCTGTTAAACGCCATCAGCGCGCGAGCAATAGAAGTGCCGCTCTCCACCATGCCATCGAACTGCAACTCGTGCCCAGGCCGTGCCTCGTGAGCAATCAAAGTCCACGATGCTGCCGCAAAGGTGAAATCATCATAGGCCAGCTTGGTGGAGGGGTTCACCACCGGCAGCACGAAGACGCCCTTTTGTCCCTGGTTGCCGATCAGCGGCGGGGGAACCATGTGCGGCGCCGGCTGCGTGGCCGTTTCGGCTGCAGACCCCAGCCGAATCAGGGCGGGCCTTGCGGGCAGCGTCACCAGATGCTCGCGCCGGATGATGCTTTCCACCTCGCTCAGCCGCTGCTGATAATGTGGCAGAATTGCGTCCCCCGCCAGTTGCTCCTTTTTGAGATTCCGGATAACCGCGCGGTATCCGGTTTCGGAGTACCCGCGTTTCTTCGCAACAGCGGCGGCGACTGGTTCCATTTCCCGCTGCAGGTTGCGGAAGCTCTCATGCGCCATGGCAGTGAGTTGATCGACAGGGATATCGATTCCGCTTTCCGCCAACCGCTGGGCATAGAGCTGGGGAGGAAGCCGGAAATCCGTGCGGGCTCGCGGCAGCAATTCGTTCTTGACGAACTGGTCGTAGGCAGCCAACTGCTCTTTGAGGCGCCCATAAGCGACTTGATAACCGTCGACGTGTAATTTCTCAAATAGCTGGCCGATGCCATCGATAAAAGTGGAGGCATTCGACAAGTCGCTATTGATTTGCTCGGCCGAAGGCGCCAGCAGCCCGGCCACCCCCAAACGTTCGCGCGTGCGCTGCTCCGCCAGTTGCACGATCGGTTGATAGCCGGCCTCCATCCCCGCGTAGCGCCGCAGCCGGATCAGCGCCTTCTGGCGGCGCTCCACAGGCGATTGTTCATCGAGCAAAACACGC
>JASIAM010000216.1 GCA_030041985.1 Bryobacteraceae bacterium
GCCGCAAGCAAAGCCGCTGCAAGAATGGTGATCGCGGGGAGGGCGAGCATCGGTGCATCAGTCGCTTTCACCTGGTAAAGCAAAGTTGCGATGTAACGCGCAGAGCCAAGGCCCAGGGCAAGGCCTGCTGCCGCGCCGAGCAACAGCATGGAGAAGACCTCGACCGTCACGCGCCGGACGATATCGCCGTTGCGCGCGCCCAAGGCGATGCGAATGCCCAATTCGTGCCGCCGTCCAACGACAGCGTAATCGAGCACGCCGTAAAGGCCCACACCGGCCAGCACCAGCGCTACGGTGGCGAAGAACAGCGACAGCATAGCGAGCATGCGCTCCCGGATGGTCTGTGCGTCAACCAGTTCCTGCTGAGTGAGTATGTCAGATACACGAAACTCCGGGCGTGCCCGTGGGATCTCGCGTCGCAGGATTGAGGCGAGCGCCATAGGATTGGGAGACTTCGTGCGCACCAGGAAGGTGGCGGAATCGCTGTCTTGCGGCGACTTGGCGTTCATGTTACCGAAGGGCACATATGCCGTGGCAGGGACGGGTACCCGCATTTCGGTGTACCGGGCATCGCGCACGTACGCCACAATCTGCAAAGGGATGCGGCCGGGTTCTATCTGAAACGTCTGTCCCACCGGGTTGCGGCCATCGAAATATCGGCGCGCAAATGCCTCATTGACCGCGGCAACGCGGGGGAACGTGTCATCCGGCCGGAAATCGCGTCCATCCAGCAGCGCGATTTTCATAGTTTCGAACCAGCCCGGCGAAACGCCCAGAAACCACGGCGAAGGGCCCTCATCGGGACTGTGGCCATTGGCCCACACATGCTGATTCCACCAGCCAGTCATGAGCGGCCATCCTGCAATCGCCGCCGATTCCACCCCCGGGAGCGCACGCACATGGTTCAACGCTTCATACCACGCCGCGGCGGGCTGTTCCGCGTTGCTAACCGCTCCCACCGTGAGGACCCGAGCCGCGGAAAACCCGAGTGGCTGGTTGGCCAGCCTTTCGAACGTAGAAATGGACAGGCCCGCGACCAGATGCACCAGGAAACAGAAGGCCACTTGCGCCGCCACCAGCACATGCATCAACCTTCCCCGTGAATGTGGATTCTCCCCGCCCTTGAGCGCGCTTGCGGGTTTTACAGACGACGCGCGGAGGGCGGGCACGAGTCCAAAGAGGATCGTCACCAAGAACGTCAGCGCTACCGCGAAAGTAGTCACACGCCAGTCCGCGGGTAAGATCAGGCGGGCGGGATAATCCGGCGTGTTGATCATGCCGACCACGAACGGCGCGGCCCACCATGCAAAGAGTATGCCGAGCGCGGAAGCGATCACGGCCAATATCACACTTTCCATCAGGACAAGCTGGATAAGCCGTGCTCGCCCGGCGCCGATCGACACCCGCAGAGCCATTTCACGCACTCGCACCGCGGCCTGTGCCGTCATCAGGTTCGCCACGTTAATGCAGGCGATCAGTAGAACCATGCCGACCAGGACCCCCAGAGTCGCTAGCGCGCGCCGGTATGTCTTCTGCAATTCGGAGGAGCCGGCGGCTGCCGGTTCCAGCAACACGGGAGCAGAAACGTACGCGTCCCTTTCGCGCTTCGGCGAGTCTGCAGCCCACGACTTGGCGTCTTCCCGGCGAGACGCGAGAAACCGCGCGCGCAGCTTTTCCCGGACGATTTCGGGCTCCGTCCCCGGCCTCAGGCGTACCCAAATGCGGAACCAGTGCCAACCGGGCGCGTTGATGGTGCGTGCGTTCATCATCGTGGGGACAAATAAGTCCGTCAGCATTCCCGTATCCGTGCCGGTGAAACCTCGGGGCGCCACGCCGACGATCTGGTAGATGTCGTTGCCGTTGCGGAATTTCCGGCCGATAACACCGGGATCTTTGCCGAATCGCCGCGACCAGTAATCGTAGGAGAGGACAGCGTAAGGATTCGCGCCCGGTTTCAGGTCGTCGCCTTCGGTGAACAGGCGCCCCAGAACAGGGCGCAATCCGAGTTCGGCGAAGGTCCACCCGGAGACGTACTGGCGATAAGCCTTCTCCATCTCCTGATCCGCACCAAAGCTGATATCAATCTGCCCGGCAGGCGAGATCATCAATACCGCCTCATCCTTGACGGCGGCGCGCAGCATCCGAAATACGGGATAGTCGAACGTGGCGCTAGTATCGGCAACGCCATTATGGTCGATATATCCGTAGGACAGAACGTACAAACTGCCCGGATCGGCCACCGGCAGCGGGCGCAAGAACATCGCGTCAATCAAGCGAAATACCGCTGTGCAAGCGCCAATGCCCAATGCGAGCGAGAGAACCGCGGCGGCGGCGGCTTTGTGCTTGAGAAGCTGGCGCCAACCAAACCTGGCATCGGCTACTAGCGATTCGAGCCACCGCGCGACCAGCACGTCGCGCACGGCCTCATGCGCGCGCAGGCGGGAACCAAACTCGCGCGAGACTTCAGCGGGATCGCGACCTTCGGCGCGCGCTTCTTCGAAATGTGACTGCAGTTCGGCGTCGATATCACGATCGACGCTGCGGCTGCGGAAAACATTGGCAATGCGGGATAACCACGACATAATTACTCCGCGCGAAGCATTTCCGAAGGATCGATCCGAAGCGCGCGCAGCACCGGCGGTAAAGCCGCAAGCAAAGCCGCTGCAAGAATGGTGATCGCGGGGAGGGCGAGCATCGGTGCATCAGTCGCTTTCACCTGGTAAAGCAAAGTTGCGATGTAACGCGCAGAGCCAAGGCCTAGACCGAGACCGCACGCCGAACCCAGTAACAGCATGGAGAAGACATCGACCGTCACGCGGCGAGCGATATCGCCGTTGCGCGCGCCGAGCGCAATGCGAATCCCCAACTCGCGCCGCCGTCCAACCACCATGTAATCGAGCACTCCGTAAAGGCCCACTCCGGCCAGCACCAGAGCCACGGTAGCGAAGAAGAGCGACAGCATAGCGAGCATGCGCTCGCGGATGGTTTGGTCGTCGACCAGTTCTTGTTGCGTCCGTATGTTCCAAACGCGGAACTCGGATCGTGCGCGCGGGATTTCGTAGCGCAGAATCGACGCGAGGGCCATGGGGTTGGCGGACTTAGTGCGCACGGTGAAGGTGGCAAAATTGGCGCCTGTGAACCCGGGGACTAGCGTAGCCGCATAGAGTGTGGGCTGGATGGGCTCGCGCATGCCATCATAGCGGGCATCCTGAACCAACCCAACGATTTCCGCCTTTGCCCTGGCGCTCCCATTGGGTATCTCAATGGTCCGGCCGACCGGGCTGCGCCCGTCGAAATAGCGGCTGGCGAACGCTTGATTCACGATCACCACGTGCGGGTGCGTTTCATCTGGCCGAAAATCGCGGCCCTCGAGCAGCGGGATTTTCATGGTTTCGAACCAGCCCGGTGAGATTCCCAGAAACCACGCCGGTTGATACTGTTGCGGAGAGTGCCCGTTGGCCCACACATCCTCGGTCCAGACTCTGCCACTCATGAGCGTCAATCCGGAAACTGCAGCGGATTCGACACCCGGCAGCGACCGCAGATGTTGCACCACCTGATACCAGATGTTCGGATCTTCCGGAGCTTTACTGGCGGTTTCGAGCGTGAGCACGCGAGCGGAGGAGAAGCCGGTAGGCGTGTTGGCGAGGCGTTCAAACGTGGAAACGAACAAGCCTGCGACGAAATGCACCAGGAAACAGAACGCTACTTGCGCCGCAATCAGCACGTGCATGAGGTGGCGGCGGGCGTGGGGATCGTCGCCCCCTTTGAGAGCGCTGGCGGGCTTCACGGAGAAGGCGCGGAGCGCGGGGGCGAGCCCGAAGAGCAGAGTCACGGCGAACGTGAGCGTGACGGCGAAACTGGTAACGCGCCAATCGGCAGGCAAAATCAGACGGGCGGGCGAATCGGGAGGGCTGATCATGCCGACCACGAACGGCGCGGCCCACCAGGCGAACACGATGCCCAGCGCGGAAGCCATCAGGGCCAACAGAAGGCTTTCCATTAAGACAAGTTGGACGAGCCTCCGCTTCCCCGCCCCAATCGCCACCCGCAGTGCCATTTCGCGCGCTCGCGCGGCGGCTTGGGCGCTCATCAGGTTGGCCACATTGGCGCAGGCGATCAGAAGCACGAGCGCGACCAGGACAGCCAGAATCGCGAGCGCCAGGCGATAGGTCTGTTGCGTAAACGAGAAACCCGCAGCCGCCGGATCGAGAAACACCGGCGCTGAAAGATAGTGCCCGCCTACTCGCCGGACCACGTCGGGCAGCCACAACTTAACGACCTCCCGGCGGTGCGCGAGTACCGCGGCCCGCAACTGCTGCCGCACGCGTTCCGGATCTATGCCGGGGCGGAGGCGCACCCACGTGGTGAACCAAACTAGATTCGGGTTAGTGACTTCGGCGTTGGCCATCATGATGGGGAGGAACAGGTCGGTGAAGGCGCCGGTCCCGGTGCCGGTGAAACCTTCGGGCGCCACACCAACGATCTGGAATACGCGGTTGTGGGCGTGAAGCGTGCTTCCGAGGATGCGCGGATCTCTGCCGAAGCGCCGCGACCAGTAATCGTACGAGAGCACGGCGTAAGGATGCGCGCCCGGCTTGAGGTCGTCCGCTTCCGTGAAGAGGCGCCCCAGCGCGGGCTTCAATCCGAATTCGGCGAAGGTCCAGCCGGAAACATACTGCTGGTAGGCCCGTTCCATTTCCGCATCAGAACTGTAGGCGACGTCAATGCGGTCGGGACTGGAGATGGCCATCAACTCCGCTTCGCCCTTTACGACCGCGCGCAACTCGCGGAAGCCCGGGTAATCGGAGGCCGTAGAGGTACCCGCCTTGCCGGAGTCATCGAAGGTGCCGTAACTGAGCACGTACAAGCGGCCAGGATCAGCCACCGGCAGCGGACGCAGAAACAGCGCGTCAATCAAGCGAAAAGCCGCCGTGCAGGCGCCGATTCCCAGGGCGAGCGAGAGCAGCGCCGCCGCCGAAGCAGCCTTGTGCTTGCGGAGCTGGCGCCAGCCGAAAATGGCATCGGCTACCAGCGACTCGAGCCACGTAGCGACAATCACATCGCGCACGCCTTCATGCGCTCGCAAGCGCGAACCGAACTCGCGGCCCACTTCGGCTGGATCACGACCTTCAGTACGCGCTTCGTCGAAGTGCGATTCGAGTTCGGCATCGATATCGCGATCCACTCTGGGGAGGCGAAAAACGTTGGCAATGCGGGACCATCCAGACATGGTCAAGCCATCCGTAAAACGCGGTTGACGGCCGACGTGCCGGCCTGCCAGCGCGATTCTTCGGCAGTGAGTTGCTTCTTGCCGGCCGCGGTTAACGAATAGATGCGCGCGCGGCGCCCGCCTTCCCGCGTGATCCACTCGGCGCGCAGCCAGCCGGCTTCCTCCATGCGGCGCAAGGCCGGATAGAGGGACCCTTCCTCCACACGCAGCACCCCTTCGGACATTTCTTCAATGGCCGTCATGATGGCATAGCCGTGAAGACCGGACCGGCGCGAGAGGATTTTGAGCACCATCAGGTCGAGCGCGCCCTGAAGAGCATCCTGTTTGGGCATACCTAGAAGTCTTATTGTATAGATGTCTGGGTAATTGTCAAGAGGTTGCGGGCGTCAGCGGGTGCGTCATCTCCTCCGGCCGCACCCACTGGTCGAACTGCTCCGCTGTCACAAAGCCCAGTTCGAGCGCGGCTTCGCGAAGCGTGAGGTTCTCCCGGTACGCCTTCAGCGAAATCTGCGCCGCTTTCTCGTAGCCGATGTGTGGATTGAGCGCCGTCACCAGCATCAATGAGTTGTCCACGTGCTCGCGGATGCGCTTCTCGTCCGGCTCGATTCCTTTGGCGCAGTGCTCGTCAAATGAGCGAATACCCTCCGCCAACAACTGAATCGAGTCCAGGACGTTGTGCAGGATCACCGGTTTGTACACATTGAGCTGAAAATTCCCCTGCGAGCCGGCAAAGGCCACTGCGTGGTCGTTGCCGAACACCTGGACGGCCACCATGGTGAGCGCTTCGCATTGGGCCGGGTTGATCTTTCCCGGCATGATCGACGATCCTGGTTCGTTCTCCGGAATCCGCAGCTCAGCCAAGCCCGCCCGCGGACCGCATGCGTGCCAGCGCACGTCATTGGCGATCTTCATCAGGGCGCCGGCCAGCGTGCGCAGCGCAGCGCTCACGTTCACCATGGCATCGTGGGCGGAGAGCGCGGCAAATTTATTCGGCGCCGAGACGAACCGCTTCCGGGTCTCCTCCGCAATCTTGCGCGCCACTAGCGCTCCGAAGCGCGGATCGGCATTCAAACCCGTTCCTACTGCGGTTCCTCCGATGGCGAGAGCATACACACCAGGCAAACTGGCGCGGATTCCTTCCAGGGCCTGATCGAGTTGCGCTACCCAGCCGGAAATCACCTGACCGAGAGTCAGCGGTGTCGCATCCTGGAGGTGCGTCCGGCCCACCATAACTATCTTGGCAAACGACCGGGACTTATCATCCAAGGTATTCCGAAGCTCGCGGACCGCGGGAATCAGGACATCGTCCAATTGTTCGACAGTCGCAAGGTGCATGACTGTAGGAAAGGTGTCATTCGATGACTGGCTCCGGTTCACGTCATCATTGGGATGAATCGGCTTCTTCGACCCTACAACACCGCCGGCGATTTGTATCGCGCGGTTAGCGATGACCTCATTGGCGTTCATGTTGGTGTGAGTACCCGAGCCCGTCTGGAAAGCGACTAACGGAAACTCGTTGTCCCACATCCCGTAAATGACTTCCTGTGCGGCTTGAACAATCAGATCGACTTTCTCCCGAGGCAACTGCCCGAGATCTCCGTTAGCCAGCGCAGCGCACTTTTTGAGAATGCCGAGGGCGCGAATCACCGGCTGGTCCCAACGGTATCGCCACACACCGATACGGAAGTTTTGGCGCGACCTCTCCGTCTGCGCGCCCCACAACACTCCACCGGGGACTTCAACACTTCCCAGCGAATCTTCCTCTATGCGAAAGATAGACACAAACTGATTCTACCTGCGTTCGGCCCGATCCGGCGAAGCGATGTAGCCCTCTCTGGCCCGCACTATATATTTCTCATGATGGCGTCCCGTCGCTGTTACGCGGATCATCCTGTAGGTGTTGTCCAGCTCCTGATTGGAAGACACATAGCCGATCGTATATTGGTTGCGGATATCTTCCGCAATGCGCTCACAAATCGGCACGACTTTGCCTGTTTCTTTGGGCAGAAAAGCTTCACCCCCAGTCGCCCGAGCGATCTTGCGGAGAACTCCCGGATTTTGGTCCGGGTCATCTTCATCAAACAGCCCGATGGTATAGATAGTCACATCGGCGCGGCCAGCGGCATTCAGGATTTGGTCCAACGTGTGATGGCTAGCATTGTCACCTCCATCACTAATTACGATCAGGGCCTTTTTGTCGAGCGTAGCCTTTTTCAAGTGATCAAGCCCGGCGGCTATCGCGTCGTAGATCGCCGTTTTGCCGCTCGCCGGTACGCCGTTCAATGCCGTTTCGAGCTCCGCTGGACTGGCTGAAAAGAGCTGCGTGTCCGGCAGACCGAAAAACACATGCTCATTGAAGTTCACTACGAACATCTGATCTTGCGGATTGCTGGAACGTACGAAGGCCAGAGCCGCCGCTGTCACATCTTTCCGTTTAGGAGCCATGCTGCCGCTGTTATCCACAATCAGGCCCACGGCCACCGGCACGTCTTCATGTTGAAAGACACGAATCATCTGGGGGACGCGGTCTTCGAACACCTGGAAATTTTCCTTATTGAGGCCGGAAACAAATCCGCCTTGTCTATCGACAACCGTAGCCTGTAAATCCACCAGATCGACATCTACCGATATGGTGCTCTCTCCCTGCGGCTGCTCGGTTTGGCCGAAGGCCCATGGCCGTATGACCACAATAAGGAGCGCTACGAAACCCAGGATTAGAGGCGCTCGCTTCATAATCGCCTTCATTTTAAGGTATACACACTCAGCACCTGGCGACACACCGCGCGGCTCGCCCGGCGGCAGCCAGCAAGCGCCCAGTATCCGACGAGCACATCAGCTTCCAATTCCGGCGTGTTGATTGCGAAAGCAAGTCTATCCGCACCACTTACACGCCGTCTGTGTGCGATATACCGGCGCGGCGTGCCGGTGGGTAGACAGTGTTAGCATGGAACCTATCAACCGCACTTGCCGGATAAGGAATGTATGAGAGGCCACGCCCAGAAGGCCACATTATGTTCGATTTTGCTCGCCCCTTTCTCCGTGTTCGCCCAGAGTCCTCCTGCCTCGCCAGATCGGCCCTGGCATTCTGCAGTAGAACGCCAGATCGCAAATGAAGCGAGGCAGTCTCATCGGCCGCCGTTTCCCCTCGATCCCGACAAAATTTATTCACTACCCGAATTGATCAATCTCGCGGAAGCACACAATCCCGAGACCCGCGTCGCATGGGAAAACGCGCGCGCGCAGGCGGAGGCTCTGGGGATCGCGGCAAGCGAGCTGTATCCCGCGTTGTCGGCAGTAGCGCTTGCGAGTGTGGATCGCTCAGAGATTCCGTTCGGCAGCCAGTTCTATCGCCAGACGATTCCTGATTTTCAAGTGTCACTCGATCTCAGCTATACGATCTTTGATTTCGGAGCGCGGCGTGAGCGGATCGACGCAGAAAGCGCCCGGCTACTGTCTGCTAACTTCGCCTTCAACGATATTCACCGGAGAGTTATCTACCAGGTGGAGCAGGCCTATTATCGCCTGCTGAGTACGGCCGGTCAGGAAGCCGCCGCGAGAGCGAGTTTAGCCAATGCGCAGACAGTCCAACAAGCCTCCGAGGAGCGCCTGCGGAATGGCCTGGCAACTCTGCCGGACGTTCTTGAGGCGCGCAGCGCTACCGCGCAGGCGCAATACGATCTTGAGGCAGTGCTCGGCGCGGAGCAGATCGCTCGGGGTGATTTAGCGACAGGCTTGGGGGCCTCTGCTACCACCATGATTCGTATTCAGCCGCTGAGCGAGGTGCCGACCCCCGAGTCACTCAGCGGCACGGTGGAACAGGCGATCGATCGCGCGCTGGCGCAACGGCCCGACCTGGAGCGCGAACTGGCCGGCGTTCGCGTGGCTAACGCGGAGCAGAAAGAGGCTCGGGCAGCGTTCTATCCGAGCTTGGGTTTTCGGGCCAGCCCTACTGCTGAATCGGCATTTCTACACCAACAGGCGCTTCCGTGGGGCCATACAACCGATTTGACAGGCTCGGTGGCCTTGAATTTGAACTGGACGGTATTTGACGCCGGCGCGCGAAGAAGCCGTATGCGCCAGGCAGACGCCGATGCCCAACAGGCCGAGGCGCAAGTGAGCGCGGCGCGCGACCGCATCGAAGATGAGGTATGGACTGCCTATTCGAATTTGAACACCGCGTTTCGCCAGCGCGAGGCCGCTACCGCCCTGCTGGATGCGGCGACGCAATCTTATTCCGCGGCGCTCGAATCCTACAACTACGGTGTTCGCAACTTGCTCGATGTGACAGCCGCCCAAAAGGTACTGGCGCAAGCCCGTTTTTCTGATGTACTCGCGCGCACCCAAGTGCTCTCCACACTTTCCGACCTTGCTTTTTACGCCGCAGATTCGATTCAGGCGAACGCCAGGAAACCAGGACCATGAGCGGCGCCGGCCTGGGGCGGCGCTCGACTCCGGCCGCACTGCTCTCGTCACTGATGACAGGCTGCAGCCGCGCTCCTTCTTTCGATATTCTGGGATCGTTCTTTCCGGCATGGTTGGCGTGCCTGGCACTGGGCCTCCTGCTAACCATAGTTGCGCGATGGCTCTTCGAGCGCCTGCGCGTAGTAATCGCAGTGCCGATTTTGACTTACCCGAGCCTTACCGCCCTCTTTACTTTCGCGTTATGGCTCGCCTTCTTTCGCTAGTGAGGATCCTTTATGAGTAGCACTCCAGGCACGGCAACGGGCAAACTGGCCGGCGGAATTCTCAGCGTACTGATCGTGATTGGCGCAGTGGCTCTCGGCTTAGTAGTGATCGATCATGCAAATCACTACCCGCGCACGGATGACTCGGAGATAGTCGCCAACTTCATCGGAATCGCTCCCCAGGTAGAAGGTCCCATTCTGCGGTTGCATGTGCACGACAATCAGTTCGTCAAGCAAGGCGACTTGCTGTTCGAAATCGATGACCGGCCATATCGATACGCCTTAGAGCGAGCGGTCTCCGAGCAGGACGCGTTGGAAGGGCAAATTGCGGACGAGCAGCGCAGAATCAATGCACTGGTGAGCGCAGTGTCCGTTTCCCAGGCAAACATTCAAGGCAGCGAAGCGGATGTCAACCGCTGGGCCGCCGCCGTGGAACAGGCGCGCGCCGATGTGGCCAATGCCGAAGAGGGAGTGAGCCGTGCCCAGGCGGAGTGGACCTATGCGAGTAACAACCTGCATCGCATCGAGCCGCTACTGGTCAAACAGTTCGTCACGGTGGATCAAGTGGACCGCGCGAGAACATCAGAGACTGCGCAGGCGCAGGCGCTGAAGCAGGCCCAGTCACAATTGCGCCTGGCGCAGGCAGGGTTGCAATCAGCGTTGGCGCAACAGGAACGATCGCTGGCAATGGTAACGCAAAGCAAGGCCGAGCACGAGCGGGCGCAGCATGCCGTGACGACTCTTGAGCCGCTAGTCAAGCAACGCGGCGCCAGAGCTTCGGCTGTAGAGACCGCCCGCTACAATCTCAACAACTGCCGCGTATATGCACCATTTGACGCCCGGGTAACTAACCTGACGATTTCGGAAGGGGCCTACGCTCATATCGGCCAACAGATGTTCACGTTGATTGATGCCCGCACGTGGTGGGCGGTAGCGAACTTCCGGGAAGGGCAGTTGCAGCACATCACTCCGGGAGCGAAGGCCGATGTTTATGTCATGTCCAAGCCAAGTATCCGCTTCGCGGGCGTCGTGGAGAGTATCGGTTTCGGAGTGACTCCGGATGCCGATGTCTTTGGCCGCCTGGAACCGGGTCTGCCGGATGTGCAGCGGACGCTCAACTGGGTTCATCTGGCCTCGCGCTATCCGGTCCGCGTTCGTGTCGAAAATCCCACTCCCGACTTATTCCGTGTCAGTGAGTCGGCAGTAGTTGTCATTCGAGGCCAATGAGTGGGCACTGTTGCACAAGACCTCCCGGCTATCCATAGCCGCTTCGCATGGTTCGGGCAGTTTCTCAAAGAAGAATTAGCGCCCTATAGGGGAAGAACCGCGCTGGTCGCGCGCATGGTCACGGCGTCCACTCTGATCATGATCCTGTGCATGACCTTCCGGATTCCTGACGGAGCCTACGCCGCACTTTATGGCCTTACTATTTCGCGCGAAAGTATCGAGCGAACGGCCACCGAAGTTAAGGCGTTTGCCGTTGGGCTTCCGCTCGCGGGCGCGTATATTGTGGCCGGCGGGATGCTCGTTCTCGGTGACTCGACATTGCGTTTCCTCTGGGTGGTAGTGACCCTGTTCCTCCTTTTCTGGGCACTGAGCGCCCTCAGTAGTTACACCGCCGTCGCGCGATTCGGGTACCTTGTGGTCATTACAATTGCGCTGTGGGATAGCCGCCTTCCCGCGAATACTAAAGTAGAAAATACACTTTGGGCTATCGGCGCGATCACCGTAGGAAGCGTGATTACGTTCCTTCTGGAACTGGTATTTGCCGCGTTCCGGCACACCGACGATATCACCCAGGCTATTTCGGAGCGGCTCGCGGCTGTCCAAGATTTGCTCGCGCAGTATGCCGATAGCGGCCCGTTCGATTCGGCCGCGCGAGCCCAGATAATCCGCCTGGCTACCGTTGGCACATCACGGGCACGGCGCACGCTCCAGCGCTCCAGCCGCGACCCGCAGTTCAAGCAGCAGATGGGCGCTTTGGTGGCGCTCGCCGGCCGGCTGGTGGATATTGCGGCCAATCTGCCTGATTGGAGAGGCCATCCGGATGATACCGGACGAGAGCGAATCCGCAGCATCGTGCATCGCCTGGACGGAATTCGTGCGGGCCTCACGCCTACCGGCGCCCACTTACCAGAGTTGTCAGAGATGGAGGAGATGCCGTCCGGCATTCCGCTAATTAACGAGATAGAGAAAACGGTATCGCTCATTTCGCACGCGTTTTCGAGCTATCAGTCAGCAGGTATATATGGGACGCTGCCACGTGTCAGTGACCGCCCCAAAAAGCTATTTACGGCGGCGCTATTCCAACCGGAACATATCAAATTCGGATTGCGAGGCTGCCTCGCCGCAAGTCTCTGCTACATCATTTATAACGCGCTGTTTTGGCCAGAAATCTCGACCTCTGTGACCACTTGCCTGTTGACCGCGCTAACTACGGTGGGCGCCTCCCATCAGAAGCAGTTTCTGCGATTTGCCGGGGCACTCGTGGGAGGCCTAATAATTGGGATGGGCGCCCAGGTTTTTATTTTCCCTTCCATTGACTCTATAGGCGCCTTTACAGTCTTCTTTGTAATTGTTGCCACTACGGCGGCCTGGTTTGCAACTGCCAGCTCGCGCCTCTCTTACTTCGGCATACAGATTGCCGTCGCATTTTACCTGATCAATTTGCAGGAATTCACAATACAGACCTCGCTCGAAGTGGCGAGAGATAGAGTCTTGGGCGTTTTACTGGGCCTCGCGATGATGTGGCTGGCGTTCGATCGCTTGTGGAGCATCCCGGCAGGTTTGGAGATGAGGAAGACGTTCCTTTCTGGCTTGCGATCACTCGCTCTGTTTTTTAGAGAACCGTTGTCACCCGATATGGAGGTAGCCGTGGAGCGCGCTTACGCTCTTCGCGAGGCTATCAATACGCAGTTCGACAAAGTGAGATCGCTTGCCGATGGCGTGCTATTCGAGTTCGGCCCCATGCGCCGCCAGGATCTCGCGTTTCGTGACTCAATCCGGTGGTGGCAGCCCCAATTGCGATCGCTTTTCTTGATCCGGATCACCCTGCTAAAGTACCGTTTGCACCTGCCGGGTTTCGAATTACCGGAGCCCGTGCGCGCGACCCAGAGAGAATTTGACGATCAGTTAGCGGGCGTTCTGGATAACATGGCCAATCGCGTGGAAGGCCGGCCAGCCGAGGCTATCGGCGGCCTGGAAAACGCCTTCGCACACCTGGAACAGACGGCCGCGGACTGCTCGCCGGAAGAATCGCAATCAGGGCAACTACAGACGTTTCGTGTGTTGTCCCGTAATATTCACAAAGTCGCTGTGTCTCTGAACAAAGATATCTCATCCGAGCGATCGTAAGTAGGCAACTACTGCACCGGTATGACAACACCCGAAGGCGAGGTAACGCCTCCTACCGAGATGGTGATCGGCTGATTGCCGGAACTGACGTTACTGGGCACCTGTACGTTCACCTGGTAGATGGCTAATCCTTCGGGCATACCGCAAAAAGTTACGGTTGCCGGCTGGCTGCCAATGGTTACCGTGCAGGCTTGCGTGGTGTTCGTGGTTGCCGCAGGGGCGAAACCATCCGCCGGAGTGGTGGTCACTGGCCCCAATCCATTGGCATAGAGTTGAATCGTATTCCCGGGAATGGCTGGATTGCTGCTAGTGATCACATGGTAGCTGGCGTCGAGCGCATCCGCTATAGTGGCGCCGCTCGCGCTGTAAGTGAAGAACGCCGGCGTGTAAGTGGCCATGTTTGCCGTTGCCACATTGCTGAAAACTGTCTCATCGACGATCACCTTGACCTGCGCGGAAGTCTGCCCCGCACTGATAGCCTGGCTGAGTTCCCAGGGCACCTGTACGTTGATCTGACTCGCACTTACGGCCACAATCGGCGCAGGCACGCTGATATTTGCAGCGGGAATGTCAAAGCTCACATTTACGAAATCCAGTACCGGCTCCCAAAAGGGTGTGGCCGACAAGTCATAACCCTGAGTTGTATTGATTAGCTCGAGTGTGTCCATCAGGTTCGAACCTTTGATGGCGACGATTGAGCCGGGAGCGATGGTGGGCTGAAAAGCAGCGTTATCGACAATCTGCCCTTGCGTAATCGCGGGTTGCGGCAGAATGTACGCCACCCCGGTAAGGCCCGGGATGCCACCAGCCGTTACTGTGATAGTCGGTGTGCCGGCGCTGGACCCGAGTACCACATCTGCGTATGCGAATCCGTAGTTATCGGTGTTGCAGGTTGCCGAATTGGTGCCGGAGCCCGTGCAGGCCGGCTCGCCGGAGACTGAATTAAATGTCATCGCTCCACTCGAGGCCGAGAGTGCGACAGACTGGCCGGCAACGGGAACGCCGTATTGGTCCACAATCTGTACGAAACCGGCGCCCACATCCTGCCCCGGAACTCCTTCAAAAGTCAGAAACGGGAGTACGTTGTAGGCTGTTCCGGTGCCGGCTAAAAACATATAGGGCACCTGGAGCGAAATGTTAGTAGCCTGCATGGTGATTTGCCCCGTGTACGATCCAGCGGACGGCACTGAGCCCGAAAGTGTGACGTTCAGCTTGGCGGAGCCAGCCGCGGGGACAGACAAGCTGGTGGGACTCACAGCTACAGTGGCCCCGCTGGCTGTTCCGCTCGGAACCACGGCAACCGCCAGTGTCACTGCTGCGGAACCGGGATTAGTTACTGTAAGTGCCTTAGTGACCGGAAAGGTGGTTGCTGTTGACACGAATCCAAACGAAACAGTGGAAGGCTCGACGCCGATCGAGGCATTGACGGCGTTGGCCGCATTCAACCGGCCGGCCCCCAGCCACTCCGGTGTAACCGCGTTGCCCCCGTCATCGGTGGTAGTGTCCTGCGCGGCGTAGTTCACCAGCGCGGATTTGATTTGTGCCGCTGTATATGTGGGATGTGCCTGTAAGACGAGCGCCGCCGCGCCTGCCACCAGCGGAGCCGCGAAACTGGTGCCATCCGCGGCAACGTAGCGGCTCGTACTGTACAGGCTCCCATTAGGATCGAAGTCCTGCCCCGCCATGTACAGGCCGGATGAAATGGGATAGAAGAGAGTGGGATCGAGGCCGCCGGTGGCCACCAGGTCGGGTTTGATGGAACCATCCGGCGCCGGACCGAATGAGGAGTAGCCCGCCAACTGGTTTTGTGCGGCCGGCGGGCTGATACCCTGCTGCGTATCGTACGTGGTGAGCGGCGTTTCTATGCCGCCGGTGTCGATGGTCACGAGTGCGTTGGGATTCGCATCGATATAAGTTTTCAGATTTACCCCGTCGCTATTTCCGATCAAAACCGCCGGTCCGAGAAAGGAACACAGCCCCAGGGGAAAGCTCAAACCACCGGCGCTGTTCATGTAATAGATGATGCCCGCGGCCCCGGCTGCCTGCGCGTTGGCTGCGGAAGCCGCAAACGTGCACGACGAATTCGAACTGGGGCTCTGCTCGATCAGGGCGTACGCGCCGTTCAGCGATCCGGCGGGCAGCGCACTGCAGGCGTAGGCGTCTCCCAGTTGTGAAACATCGATCAGCGGCGCCTGATAGGCTCCGAACAGGGGATTGATAATGGTAGGCGTAATGTAGAACCCTGAATCGGATAAAGCCGCCGCGATGCCCTTCAGATTCGAAGCGGCGCTGGATGCGCTGACGCTGACACTGGGCGTGAGCACATGCGAGTTGACGGTAGCGCCCACCCCGATCACCGAGGGAGCGGTAGCGGGCGATTCAATCGAATTGAAATACGGGTAATTCTCGTCGAGATCGAGTAACGCATCCGCGCCCGAGTCGCCTACCGCAGCCACGATTATGAGCCCCTTTTCGGCGGCCGCTTCATAGGCCGCGGCGAGGGGATCGCACGCCGTGCCGGACGGCTGGCCGCACGTGGCCCCGGTATCGGTAGCGCCAGTGAGTGCTACCGTGCCCGCGGAAACGATCGCGATATTGAACCCATCGGTCATGGCGTCCGTGATCGCCTGCTCCAACACGGCGTCCGTGGCGGTGTCGTTTACGCCGTCCGTTCCATAGATTTTGTAGTTGCCCAGGTAAGCCTTGGGCGCCATGCCCGAAAAACTGAGTGCCCCGCCAGTGGCGGCCACTGCGGCGCTGGTATTCTGCTCGCCCGCCGCCGCCGATGCCACCGCGGTCCCATGCCCATCGCGGTCGCGAGGCGTGTAGTCATCGGGCATGGAGGTCGCCGGAGTGGGCGATGCCCCTGTGGAACTGAAGCCTGCAAGCTGCCGCACGTAGCTGCGCGCCACAATCACTTTATTATTCGTGTAGCTGCTGCAACTCGCCTGGTTGCCCGAATCGCAAATGGGAAAACCGGCGGGCATGGGGAGCGTAGAATCCTGGAAGGCGGGGTGGGTCTGGTCGATGCCGGTATCGAGCACCGCTATCTTGATGCCCATTCCCGCGTTGCTTTGACCGCCCACCGCGGTCCAGGCCGCTGGAGCCTGCATCAATTGCGTGGCGGCATTGAGGGCGCGCTTGTAACGGTGCATAGGCCGCACGGCCACCACACCGGGAACGCTGAGCATCTCGGACACGCGGTTCCCTGGAGCGTTCACATAAATCGCATTGATTAACACGGAGGTCGATCCGGTAACCTGGATTCCACGGGCCGCCAGGTCGTTCATCACCTGCTTTTGCTTGGCTTCGATCTGGCTGCGGTACGCGATGGCAGCGGCCGACTGCAGATCCGCGCGCTTCTCAAAGCGGGAGGCCACGGGCGGGTCCGCCAGGAGCAGCGTGTACCGGTTGGGCGCGAATTGCGCAAAATTTGGAACTGCGCACAAAAAGAACGGAAGTGCGCGGCACAGCATTTTCCCTACCTGTGAGACTGAAAACATATTGGTAGGACGATGTTACCACTGTGGCTGGTTGCATCGGCCTGATGTCTTTTCGGGTTTGTCCCCTGAAGGGAAACTTCCCTGCCCCGCCGGTGTCTATCTTTTTGCATGCTGAAATTCCGGTTCCCGCTCCTCATACTCTTTCTTCTCTCGCCAGCCGCCGGTCAGGCGCCTGTTCCGGCGCCCACGTTCGGCCGCGAGAATATCCTTCCACACGGCAGAGTCAGTTCGAAGCTGCTCGCTCCGGGAATGATCGTGGAACTCTGGGGCCGCAATCTGGCTTCGGGCGTCTGCGGGCCCATACGGGAACCTTACCCTCTGGACCTGTGCGGCGTGCATGTTCTGATAGATTCCCGCCCAGCGGAATTGCTCTATGTCAGCTCCTACCAGATCAATCTGCGCATTCCAGCCGATCTGCCCGCCGACGGATTCCTGCCGATTCAGGTATGCAACGGAACTGTGTGCAGCGTGCCGGTGGTGATGCAGTTCAGCAGCCGCACAGCGGTCCTCTCCTTGCAACGCCTGGCGTACGTTCATATGCCGGTGTGGATTCATGTGGACGCGCCCGCTCCCTACGACGTGCCGTACCCTTGCCCGCAGTGGCCCTGGGGTTTCCGGGGGATCGAGTTTCAAGTGCGCCACAACGGCCGCGACCTCGCGCCGCTTCCGCAACCCTCTCCGCCGGACCAGGCCTTTGGTGGCTCTTCGGATACGTGCTTCCCGTTGCTGCAGGGAGTGCTGCCGCTTCACCTCTTGTATCGATTTGATGAACCGGGTGAATATAACATCCGGCTCACGGCCCGGAAAGGGACGGAGATCCTCTATCAATCGGATTGGACGCCGATCCGGATTGACCCATTTTCCGAACGGCAACGCGACGAGTGGCTACGTTCCACAGAGGCAACGGTGCAGGCTAACGACGTGAATGCTGTGTTGGACGTAGTGTCTTCCTTGCTGGCATGGGCCGACGAAAAGGCGCTTGCCACTTTGTTGAAACTCATCCCAGCCGAGACTGGGGCTTGCGCCGGTTACGGTTGCACCATATCAATGTTCAGCAGAACTGCTCTCGCGGCCTTCGACCCCGCCCTCTTGCAGAGAGAAATCCCGCGAGAGCGGCTGCGCGCTTTGTGCCCGCCCGACGGAAGCTGCCGCTAGCTGAAAGCTGACCGCTGATAGCTGAAAGCTCCGCCCTACGGCAGCGAAAACACGTAAATCGCGTTGTGCCCTTTCGGCGTCTTGATTTCGGGCACCTCCGCGCTCAGCTCCGGCACTTTCAAATTGTCGCCGGTCATGATGCAGATGTACTGCTTGCCATTCACTCCGTAGCTGATGGTGCTTACCGAGGCGTTGCCGCCCAAAATAGTTTCCCAAAGCTTTTTGCCATTGGTGGCATCGAACGCACGGAAGCGCCGGCTCATGTCGCCATGAAACACCAAGTCTCCGGCCGTGGTCAGCATGGCGCCGTTTCCAGGGGCGCGGCCTACATCGAACCGCAGCATCTCTCCGGTTTCCAGATTGATTTTCGCGAGCCCAGTGAGCGCATTGGGATCGCCGCCGGGCCGCGGAATCACGTGCCAGCCTCCGCGTCCCTCAGGACCGGGAATGGTCAGGTCGCGGCAGTTGTCGATATAAGAAACGTACAGCGAGTTGGTGGCGGGATCATACGCCGTAGGCCAGTAGCTGCGCGTGTTCCAGTAGCAGATCACATGGTGCTCTCCCGGCTTTTTGAAAACGATGTCCCAATTGATCGTAGTCTTCCCGGTTTTCGGATCGATGTTCGAGATGACGAAATTAGGATCGTCAAAGGGAAACGGTGTGGCCCACAGGAACTGTCCATTGCTGCGATCGAGCACGAAGATGCCGCCGGCCTCTCCCACCGCTACCGCCACATCGCGCTCTTCGCCGCGCTTCACATCCGGGTTGATCCACTTCACAAACTTGGGGTTGGGGTTGAAGCGCGTCCGCACCAGGGTCCGTTCATGTGTGTAATCGGAGTCCCAGTCATCGCCGGGGAGGTGTTGATAATACCAGGCGAGCTTGCCGGTGCTGGGATCGATCGCCACCGTGGAATTGCTGTACAGATCGGCGGGCGCGGTGCGCGAGACGGCGTCGGGATTGCCGTCGTGCCGCAAGATGCGCTGGTCCGGCATCGGATTCGCGATGCCCCAATACATCATCTTGCGTACGGGGTCGTAGGTCCCCGGCAGACCCCAGGTGGATGCCAGGCGTTTCTCGAGCGGCGCGCCGCCCCAACTCTCGTCGCCGGGTTCGCCCGGAGCAGGCGTGGTGTAAAAGCGCCAGAGTTCCTTGCCGGTCAGGGCGTCGTTAGCGAGGATGAAGCAGTTGTCGCGTTTGCCCGCGCACGCTCCTCCCGAGATGACTTTGCCGTCAATCACAATCGGCCCCGACGTGTTCCCGCGCCCTCCGGTCTTCGCCTCCCAGCGCTGCTCGCCCGTGCTCGCATCGAGGCCCACCACGGCATCGGGCGCCGTATACAGAACGATGTCCTTGTAAATGGCCAGGCTCTTGGTGCGCGCGGAGCCGGCAACATTGGCGGCGATTTTCCGCTTGTACTCCCAGAGCAGATCGCCGTTGGTTGCGTCGAGCGCCTGGACCACCGCGCCCGGGTTCACCACGTACATTACCCCGTTATGCACGATCGGGATGGTCTCGGTTTGGCCGGCCCCCATGCCGCGTTCCCATGCCAGATGGAGCTGTCCCACGTTTTGCCGGTTGATTTGCTTCAGCGGGCTGAAGCGTTGCGCATCGTAGGTGCGGCTGTACATCAGCCAGTCATCGGGACTGGGGTTCAGCAGCATCTCCTCCGTGACGGGCTTATAGTTCTGTACCTGGCTGATTCCGGGGATCGCAAGAATAGCCAGCAGAAGGGCGGCGCGGCGCATGAGTTCCTCCTCAATATTTTTTTCTTACGTTATCTACGTTATCGCAATTCAGGCGGTGTGATTCACCGCAGCCAATCGCGCTTCCACCAATCCGGGGAACAGGCGCATGGCCACCACCAGAAACCAGGCCGCGCGAGGCGTGACCACGGTGCGCGCGTCGCGCTCCACTCCGCGGCGGATGGCTGTGGCGCATTGCTCCGCCGTAATGGCGAAGCGGCGCGCGTGCGCTACCGATTCCGGAATAGCCCCTCCCCGCGCATTCTCATGAAACGCGGTCTTCACGTAGCCCGGGCAAACCATCATCGTGTGGATGCCATCCCGCCGCAACTCCATCCGCATGCCTTCGGTGAGCGCGCCCAGGCCATACTTCGATGCGCTATAAATCGTCATCCACGGTAAAGGGACCTTGCCGGCCACCGACCCCACGTTCACAATTAAGCCGCCCCGCCGCGCGCGCATCTGCGCCACGGCTAATTGCGTAAGCGCGAGCGCCGCAAAGAAATTCAGCTCCATCAGCCAGCGCACTTCCTCTAGCGGCGCGTTCCAGGATGGCAGGTAAAGGCCCGCCCCCGCATTGTTGATCAGGATATCGATACCGCCGAAGCGCTCCACCGTTTGCTCTACGATTTGCCGCCGGTCAGCGTCACTGGTCAGATCGCCTGCCGTCACCAGCGCCCCAGCCGGGGCCACGCGCCGCAGCCGCTCAGCCACTTGCTGCAGGCGCTCTTCGGAACGCGCCGTGAGCGACAGTTTTGCGCCCGCGCGCGCAAATTCGCCGGCACACGCGGCGCCGATGCCCTGTGACGCTCCGGTAATGAGGACGACTTTGTCTTGAATGCGCATCAATTTTCGCGAGAGGCTATCCCAAGTCCCGGCACAATTAGAACAGATGCTTGCCCCGCAGAGCGCACAAAACGCCGCGGCGTCCTCTGCGGGATCAGAAAATGCTGCCGCGGCCTTCCGTTGTGCGCCTTTACCGGAGAGCCGGACGAAAACGCAATAATAGTACCATGCCTTCGCGGCTTCTTCCTCTATTCCCGTTGCAGGTCGTAGTGTTTCCCGGTTCCCCGTTGCCGCTGCACATCTTCGAGGAACGCTATAAAGAAATGGTCGGTGACGCCATTCGCGAAAACTCCGAATTCGGCATCGTGCTCGCGCATGAGGACGGCATTGTCAACGCCGGCTGCACGGTGGTCGTCGAAAAGTTGGCGGAAATGCATCCCGACGGGCGAATGGACATCATCACCAGAGGGCGCCGGCGTTTCGAGATTCTGTCACTCAATGAAGATAAGGCTTACCTGCAGGCGGAAGTACAGTTCTTCGAGGATGAGGATTTCCGGCCTGCGCCGGCGGAAATGAAGCAGCAGGCCCTCACTCACTACAATGAGCTGCGCCATCTGGGGGCGGCCAATGAGATCGCCGAGCCGGATGAAACAGACCCGCAACTCAGTTTCCGCCTGGCGCAGGCCATCCCCGACCTCAACTTCCTTAGCACCTTGCTCCGCCAGCGCTCCGAAACCGGCCGCCTGCGCGAGCTGAATCATTATCTGGAGCAGTACAT
>JASIAM010000020.1 GCA_030041985.1 Bryobacteraceae bacterium
CGTTTTACCGCACTCTTCAAGTCACTCGGTTTTAAGTACGTGACACTCGATCTGGAAGGCTACCGGCAGGGATCACTCAACGAAGTGTTGCGGCACTAATCGACCCGGTAGGCCCGGAGTTATCGGGCTGCCGGATCGATCGGGATCATTACCGGTGTTCAATTACTACCTTATGATGGCGGTAATGACGACGGTGATGATGGTGCTTCTTCACAATTACCACCTCGGTCGCTGACGCCGCCGGAATGACTGATGACATCCCGATTGTCAATGCCAACGCGAAAAGTAGCTTTCGCATATTGCACCTCCCGTATGCGTTATTGCAGTTCGATGGCCAGAACGGAGGAAATGTGATTTATGATCCTTGTGGGCCTCGGTATAGCTGGCGATAGTTCACCAGTTCGATTCCTGCACTCTTGACTGCCTCACGTGCTTCGGGCGCGATGAGGGCTTCCAGTTCCGCTTCCCGGCTTTCCTTCAGCCGCGTGCGTGCGCCACGCAATGCCTCTCCGCACCGGCCGGGATGGCACATGAATTCCGTGCAGCCTTCCGGAATCGATCCTAACAAAGCCACTAACTCTGCGGTGCGGAACCTGCCAGTGATTTGAAATCCTGCAAAGTGATCAGTGGCCCGGCAATGGTATTGTTCGAGGACGCGCCGAAACCTGCGCCGCATGAGCCCCATGGCTCCGCTGGTAAGCCGCTTCAATTTAGGGACGGCTCCTTGGGCTGCTGTCAACGGAAAGTCGAACGGGCGGCGGATCCATCGGATGGCGAACTCATCTCCAAGCCGCGCTACAGCGTCCAGAACGCGGGGAGCCAGGTGCGTGTGCTTGTGCGTATCGAGATGCGTTGGCTGAAGACCTGTTCCGGCAATGCGCTCCACCTGTGCCCGCAACTCTTCATACACGGCAATCTGCCCCTGCGCCAGCGCAGCCAACAATCGGAGAGGGGTTGCCGGCAGCTCTTTGCCAGATATCAGTGAGAGGCCGCCTACCAAAACCAAGTGACAGCCTACATCCAGCGTGGGGTTCTGCCGCGCCAGGCGCACCGCATGCTCGAAGGCCTCTCCATTGGCCATCAGCGTCGTGGCTGTTAGAATTCCTTCGCGGTGGGCCTCAACAATGCCTTCGTTCACATCGGGAGTAAAACCGAAATCATCGGCGTTCACCACCAGTTGCTTGCGGGAATTCAAAATAGCTTCAGTTGGATACGCAGAAATTTCTTGGGATTCGTGCGGATATCTTTGGCCAGGCCCTGGAATTCGCGGGTGGCGCCGGTTATGGCGTCATAAAGCTGCGGGTTATCCAGGAACTGGCCCGCGGTGCCTTGCCCGGCGTTGATCTTGTCCATGGTGGTGTTTAACTTCGCGAGGAGCGTATCGAGACGCTGCGCGACCTGGTCGTCTTTGAGTAGCTTGCCGGCCGTGCCCTTGCCCGATTGCAAATCCGCCAACAGCTCCTTGATCTGACCCTCGATGGCGGCGGCCTGATCAAACAGCGCGGGATCGCTCATGAACTTGCCTGCGGTGCCCTTACCCGACTGCAAATCCGCCAGCAGCGCATCCACGCGCTTGATGGGCGATTGGAGATCGTTGTACAGCCCCGGATCGTAGATCAACTTGCTCAGCGTGCCGCCGCCGGTTCGGGCATCGGCCAGCAATCGCTGCGCCTCCGCGACGATGCCCACCGAGCGGTTGTACAGCTCCGGATCATTAAGAAACTTGCCGATCGTGCCCTTGCCCTGCTCCACGCCGGACATCAGGTTATCGATCCGGTTCACGATACCCTGAAACGACATAAACAACGTGGACATTCCCGCCATCAGTTGGGGAATATCTTGTGTTTGCGCGCTTTGCAATTCGGCGTCGGGACTGACATGTTGCGCCGCCTTGCCTTTGGTGATATTGACGAACTCGTCGCCCAGCAGGTTGGCCGCGGCAATCTGTGCCACCGAATCCACCGGAATCTCGCTCAGGTACCTCTCTTGAACCTGCAGATCCATCTCCACTGCCCGGCGCAGATTTGCGGAGCTGGTTAACCGCAGCTTATCGAGGTATCCGATGGTGATGCCGTTTAAACGCACTGGCGTGCCGTCCTGCAAACCCGAGGCATCGCTCATATAGGTGCGCAATTGCGCGTATGAGACGAAGAGTCCCTTCTTGCTGGTAAGCAGAAAAATGAATACGGCCGCGATGACCAGAGCGGCGAGGGCCACCAGCCCCACTTTCAACTGCGACCAGCGTACTTTGCTGCGTTCGGCCATGATTTACCGCGCCCGGCCTCCTTTAATGCGTTTCTTCATGTGAATCCCGCGGCTTCACGAATTTCGAAATGTAGGGGTCTCGCGAAGCCTCCAGCAGATCCTGGTCCCCTTCGAAAATCATGCGGCCTTCTTGCAGCACCATGAAAGTGGTTGGCAGATGCGGCCTACTCCCGTTACGGGCCGGTTCCAAGCCTCCTTTATCCGAATTGTAGCGGAAGTTGGCCATCAGGTTGCCATCCTGATAGCGGTACGTGACGACCAAGGTAGTGGTGCGCGCCACATCGCGTTCTTTGATCAGCAGGGCCATGATGGTGTACGCGGTAATCGGATCCAGGCCCGCAGTCGGCGAATCGTATAAAATCAGCGGCGGGTTGGTGACTACGGCACGCGCGATGGCTGCCCGCCGCCGCATGCCGCCGGACAAATCCGCGGGAAATTTTTCCAGGGTGCTGCCCAACTCTACGAAGTTCAGCGCCTCCTGGACGCGCGCGTGGAGTTCTTCGCGGGGGCACCGGATGGCTTTGTGATTTTGCAGCGGGTACGCCACGTTTTCCTCAATGGTCAAAGAGTCAAACAGCGCGCTTTCCTGGAACAACATGCCGATCCGGCTTCGCGTGCCGGCCAGTTCCCGCTCGCGCATGGTAGTGATGTCTTTCCCGAAAATGTAGACGCGTCCGGATGCCGGCCGGATCAGCCCCAAAGCTGTCTTCAAGAGAATGGTTTTGCCGCTTCCAGCCGCGCCCAGGATGACGCGCGATTCTCCCTCGTAGGCCTGAAACGAAATGTGGGACAGCGCCACGACGTCGTCGAATGCCACGCTGACATCTTCAAAGCGGAGAACCGGTTCGGCAGGGTCGGGCATGGCGTGTCAGATCTGCGTCGTATACACAAAGATCTGGGTGATGAAATAGGTGAGAATGAAAATGATCACCGAGGCGAACATCATCGCCTGCGTGGTGGAGCGGCCCACACCTTGAGTCCCCCCAGTGGTCCTCAGGCCGTAGAAACAGCCAATCAAAGCTACCACGAACGCGAACACAAAGGGCTTGATCAGGCCCTGCGCCACATCCGACCAATCGAGCGCGCGCCACGAGGAACTCCAATACTGGCGGCTGGTCAACGTCAGAAACGCGATGGAAATCACCCAACCGGCGAAGATACCCACGAAATCCGCGACGATGGTGAGCAGCGGCAGCATGATGGCCGTCGCCAACAGGCGCGGGGTCACGAGCTTCTGAATGGGATCGGTGCCGAGCGCGCGCATGGCGTCGATCTGCTCGGTCACTTTCATCGAGCCCAGCTCGCTGGCCATTCCCGAGGAATTGCGCCCCGCCACCATGAGCGCGGTCAAGTCCGGTCCGAGCTCGCGCACCAAAGAGATGGCGACAATCTTTCCGGTCTGACCGACCTGGCCATACTGGGCGAGCGCGCGGGACATTTGTAGCGCCATGACCGCGCCGCTGAAGAAGCCAGTTAATACCACGATGGGCAGACTGCCTACCCCGATGGCATCCATCTGGAGCGCTACGTCGTCCCAGTAGTGTGGCCCGCGGAAAACGTTACCGATGGCTCGGCCCGCGAGCAAAAAGAAGTCCTGGACCGTCTGGACAAACCCTTTCAGCAGGTCGAGCAAATCGATCGGTCCTCGAATTCCAATGCTACCATACAACTATATCTTGCCGCGATGAAAGGACTTACGGATATTCCGGGAATCCGTGTCGGACATATCTCGGACTACCAGGCGATTACGGGATGCACTGCGATTCTCTGCGAATCCGGCGCTGCGGGCGGCGTAGATATTCGCGGGTCAGCCAGCGGGACCGCGGAAACGCCGGCGCTCGACCCACTGCATGTCGACCCAGTCGTGCACGGAATCGTTCTGGCGGGAGGCAGTGCGTTCGGCCTTGAGGCGGCCTCCGGAGTGCGCCGCTATCTGGAAGCGCGCGGCGTGGGGGTCATTACTCCGGCGGCGCGAGTGCCCATCGTGGCATCGGCGATTCTCTATGATTTAGGCATTGGCCACAGCCACATTCGTCCCACGGCAGCGATGGGTGAAGCCGCTGCTGCCGCGGCCACGGCCGATGCGGTAGCAGAGGGATCAGTAGGCGCAGGCACGGGCGCAACCGTGGGCAAAGCGCTGGGGATGCGCCAGGCGATGAAGGGCGGTATTGGTTCCTTCACGATCGCTTTGCCGGGTGGTGTGCTGGTCGCGAGCCTGGTGGCGGTGAACGCCTTCGGAGACATCCGCGATCCGGCCAGCGGCAAGATCGTAGCCGGCGCTCGCAAATCGCCCG
>JASIAM010000217.1 GCA_030041985.1 Bryobacteraceae bacterium
CCGGCCTACTTCCGGTCTCATGAATGCCCTTAATTCATTGGTTACTGCCTATAACCAGTGCGCTACCGATCTCACCGCGCAGCGGGGCCAATCGGGCGGCGCACTTCAGGGACAATCGATCGTCAACGAACTACAGGATGCACTGAACACCATTACGGACTACGTCGCTCCGGGCGGTGCCGGGGCGGATATCAATAGTCTCGCGAGCTTGAGCGTGACTTTGGCCGACACGGGCCAAATGAGTTTTGATGAGTTGAGTTTTGCGGGCACCGATTTGACCAACTCCAGCGCGGTGAATGCGTTCCTGGGATCCGCCACCGGGGGAGGATTCCTGGAAGCGGCCACCAATGCCCTCAATAATGTGCTGGATCCGTCGACCGGGCTTCTGCCCTCCACCCAATCCGCCGATCAAACCCAACTTACCAACATTGGCACCGAGATCACCACCGATGAAGCCAATGTCACTACGCTCCAAAGCCAACTGCAAGATCAGTTATCGCAATCGGATGCAGCTATCGCCGAACTGGAACAGCAGTATAGCGAGATCAGTTCCATGTTCTCGGCGGAGCAAACCGCAGACAACCAATATGCCAATGCTGGATAACCTCGCCAACTCGATTCGTAAGGCAATTGCCTGCAGAGAATACCGGAAGGCCCGCAGGCTTTGCAGTGAGTACATGGCCAGCCTCCGTGACCGATTGCACCATGGCGTTCTCACGGCGGCTCAAGTGGAGGAAGCGCGCGAACTGCTCGAATGGGCCCGCGTGACTGTGCTCTGCTCCCAGGCCCACATCCGGAATCGGCTGCGAACCTTGGAAGTCGCCGGCGTGTACGGCTCGGCACCCGTTCCGCCGCCCCGGCATGGACGGCTTCGGGCTAGGGGTTGATCGCTCCACAAGGGGCTTGTAGGGCTGGGCACCCCTGGGCAGCCTCGTTGTGCTCAACCCCGAACAGCACACCTCTACTATTTCGGCGTGCGAGGCAGCGGGGGGGGCAGGGGAGCGGGGTCTTCATAGCCACGAGTTCCGTCCTTCCGAATCGGACCTGGCCCGAAACCTAAGTGGTCCTTGTCGACGTTATTCTCGCTGCAGGAATATTCATGCAATTCTTCATTCGGCGGACCCGCGATCCAGGTCCGCGAGTACGTGAACGGCTTGGTATAAAACTTGGGATCCTCAATCAATGTATCGACATGTATATGATTGGCATCCGGCCTTGACCAGCGCTCGACCACATGCAGAGCATCGCTGTGGGGATTGGCGTTTTCGTCAATCCATACCTTCTCGTCTTTGAAACCGGTCGAATCGATCACCATAGTGTCCCCATCCCAATGGCCGATTTCTTCTCCGAAGAAAGATGGGTCGGGATCGGCGGAGTGCTTCAGTTTGGCACCGACCGGAATCAGCCGGTAATAGGTGTAGAAGTACAGAAACACCACCTTCTTCGTGTTTTGAAGGATTTCAAATGGCAGGCCGCTGGCATTGTGGCGGGGAATGCCGCCAATGATGCACAGGCTTTCCGGGTCGATGGTCTGAGTAAGATTGTGCTGCAATGCGGCCTCTCCGGCGGGCGTAAAAGGGAGTTTGAACCCGGGCAGGTCTTTGGCGATGTTTCCTACTGGCCTGGTATCGCGGGTGCCTTTCCAGTAGCCGCTGAAGTCGGGATGACCATCCGCGAGGCGGGGTGCCGGTCCGGATGGGGTTTTCGTGTCAGCCTCGCTCAGCCTTTCGATGTCTTGTGCATAGCCGAAGGACGCCAACACCAGAATCGCTGCCGCGACGCATCCAATTCGATTGCTGTTCTTCATGCTGCACCTCCCAGTTCAGGCCTGATCTTGACATTTTCCCATATTGTCTATATCGTCGGTAGACATGAGAAGACTGGTCCTGGCGGCTGCCATAGGGTTTGCATCGGCTTCTTCTTGGGTGGCTTGGGCGCATCACTCCTTTGCCGCCGAATTCGATGGAAGCAAATCGATCCGTCTCCGGGGTGTGTTGACCAAGATCGAATGGACCAACCCGCACTCGTACTTTTACATGGATGTGAAGGACGAGCAGGGAAACGTGGTCAACTGGGGCTGTGAAGCGGGTGCGCCGGGAGCGCTGTCGCGGCGTGGATTCAAGCGAGGCGACATAAAGCTGGGAGACACCATCGTCGTCGATGGATACCAAGCCAAGGACGGCTCGCACTTGATGGACGCCCGGCGGGTGACTCTTCCGGACGGCCGAATTGTCTCCGGCGGATCAGCCGGCGACGGCGGCCCGGGCGATAACGGGCAATAGTTCGCTTTCGAGCACGCGGAAGAGCATTCCGGCGGCCGTGGAACGCTCCGGTGCTGGTTCTCTGGCGCGCGCATCCGGACCCACTTAATACGTGAGCAGGCGTTCCATTTCCGCGGCCAGTTTCTCCGTTTGTGGAAGGGTGGCCGATTCCAGTTGGGGATGATATCCGATCCAAGTATCGAGCGCACCGATGCGCCGCACGGGTGCATCGAGGAAGGGAAAAAGCTCATCAGAGATGCGGGCAGCGATTTCCGCGCCATAGCCCCATGAGAGTGTGTCTTCGTGCGCGATCAGCACGCGGCTGGTCTTTTCCACAGACGCGCGGATGGCTTCCCAGTCATAGGGAGCGAGCGACCGCAGGTCTAGAATCTCGACACTTTGTGGGAGTCGGCGCCGCTCGACTTGCGCCGCC
>JASIAM010000218.1 GCA_030041985.1 Bryobacteraceae bacterium
GCAGTTGATTGACTACGGCGTGCTCGCTATAGCCCGACATGAAAATGAATTTCATATCGGGATACCGTTCCTGGATTTGCGCCGCTAGCTGCTGCCCGCTCATCTGAGGCATCACCATGTCACTCAGCACCGTATGGATGGCTCCCTTTTCCTGATGGCAGATCGCCAGCGCCTCCTCACCATTGCGCGCAGTGAGAACCCGGAACCCCTGCCGCACCAGCATGGTGCTGGTGAGTTTCCGCAGGCTCTCTTCGTCTTCCACCAGCAGGATGGTTTCGCGGCCGGACCGGCGCGGAGGTAGTGCTGCCGCAGCCGTGTGCTGCCCTGCCGGGACCTTAGTGGACAAGCGCGGCAGATAAATTTTGAACGACGTACCCCGGCCTGGTTCGCTGTACACTCCAATCGATCCACCGGTCTGTTTGACGATTCCATAGACCGTGGCCAGCCCCAATCCGGTGCCCTTGCCGGGAATCTTGGTGGTGAAGAACGGCTCGAAGATTTGCGCCTGGGTTTTGGCGTCCATGCCATGGCCGGTATCGGTTACCACCAGCAGCACGTATTCGCCAGGTTGGACTCCCAGGTGTTCGGCTGCATAATGTTCATCGAGGAGTGTATTGGAGGTTTCGATGGTCAAGGTTCCTCCGGCCGGCATGGCGTCACGGGCGTTGACCGCCAGATTCATGATGACCTGCTCGACTTGGCCACGGTCGCCATTGACCTCCCACAATTCCGCATCCAGGGCGACAGCTACTTCCACATCCTCTCCCAGGAGCCTGCGCAGCATCTTTTCCATATCGTGGATCACACGGTTCAGATCCAATGCGGCGAATTGCAGCATTTGGCGGCGGCTGAAAGTCAGTAACCCTCCGGTCAGTTCGCTCGCCCGGCGGCCAGACGCAGAGATCTCGCTCGCCGCCTCGCACAGCGGGGAGTCGCCGGGCAGTTCCTGGAGGATCATATCGGCATAGCCGTTGATGACCGTCAACAGGTTATTGAAATCGTGCGCAATGCCTCCCGCAAAGCGCCCAATGGCCTCCATTTTCTGGGCTTGGCGAAGTTGGTCCTCCAGGCGTTTTTGGGCCGTGACGTCGCGCAGGAAAACGGCCAGGCCTTCCTCGTGGGGGTGCGCCCTGACATTAAACCAAGCGCCATGCGGCTCATAGTGGAGATCGAGATTCACGGCAACACCATTGCGGCGCGCCCGCTCCAATTCCGCGTGCGCGTTGCTGCCTTTGGAGGCCGGCAGGACCTCCCAGAGCGATTTCCCGAGCAACTCCTTTGCGCCGCGCCGGAGCAGTTCGGCTGCCCTTGGGTTCAAGTAGTTGAGCCGCCAATCGATATCGGCTGTGAGGAACCCGTCGTGGAGATTGCCCAGCATATGAACCAGGCGCTGGTCGGCTTGGCGCCGCAGTTCGCGCTCTTCCTCGGCCCGCCGGCGTTCGGTGACATCGCGAAATACCAGCACGACTCCCGTTATCGCTCCATCGGGCGCCCGGATGGGCGCACCGGAGTTTTCGATGGGAACCTCGAAGCCATCGCGGCTCAGCAGAATCGTGTGGTTGGCGAGGCCGGCCGTAAGACCGGACCGTAAGACTTTGGTGACGGGACTCTCCACAGCTTCTCTGGTGGTCTCGTTCACGATGGTGAAAACATCGGTTAGCGGCTGTCCTATGGCCTCTTCTTCCGTCCAGCCGGTCAGCGCCTGGGCAACCGGGTTGACCAAGGTAATCCGTCCTTCGGTGTCAGTGGCCATTACGCCATCGCCAATGCTCGCGACCGTGATCCGGAGCGACTCGTGGGCCTGGGCCAGCTCGCGGGTGCGCTCTTCGACGCGGATTTCCAGTTGCGCGTTGGCGGATCGTAATATCTCTTCCGCGTGCCGGCGCACTTGGGCCACGCGGCTGGCCAGCAAGGAAATCAGCACGATCACTCCCATTGCCGGGAAATCGAGCTGTGGCGGGAGAAATACTTTGCCGCCGGTGACCATCCCCACGAGCACAAACGTGCTTGCAGCACCGACCAGGATACCGGCCCAAAATCCAGCCGCCCATGCCGCAACCGTTACGGCCAGCACGTAGGAAAAACTCACCAGCGGACCCAGGGCAGGGTGCCGGAGAAGTGGGATGGTGAGCAGGGCCGGCACTATCAGCGTACTGAGCGCCAGGCCATAGCGGATAAAAACCCGCCGAAGGCCGCTCCCAAAACCGGCGGAATGTTTCGGACTCTCCACCATGTTCGGCCCGCAACGTTCCGCGGGTAATTTCTTTTGTCAGTTTACTCCCAATTCATATCCTAAATTAGTATCATTTAGCTAAAATATAACTTGTGTCTGATTTCTTACGGGAATTCCTGAATTCTGCCGCTCTGGCGATGGGATTCACCTTGTGCGGCGGCTGCGCCCTGGCCCAAACTCAGGCTTCTCTCGTAGGCACTGTGACCGATGTCTCGGGTGCAGCGATTGCGGGCGTGGTGCGCCACTCACCTGGAAAAAGGACTCTATTACGAAACGGCTACGAATTCCGCGGGGGAATTCTTATTTGAATATCTGCCGCTTGGCACCATTAATCTGCTTTTTCGCGCACGCTCTTTCCGCGATTTGCGGATTGAAGGCATCGGGATTCATGTGGCCGGCACGGTTCGCCAGGATGCCACTCTCGAGATCGCGCCCGTGGGAACGGTAGTGGCGGTAGAATCGTCTACGCCCCTTGCCACCACCGAGACGGCAGAAATCAATCAATTAGTGGATTCTGCCGAGATCACGGAACTTCCGCTGAACGGCCGCGACGTTTTTGACCTGTTACAACTGGCGCCGGGATCGGAAACCGGCGTCAGCCCGGCAGCCCGATACACGGATGCCGAACGGCCCGCGCTTGCCGGAGGCCGTGCCGGATACACCGTGTTCCGCGTCGAGGGCACCGATATCAATAGCCAGAATCTTCCTTCCGCTTCCATAATTCCGGGGGTTGACGCAGTCAGCGAATTTCGGGCTGCTACGCAGTTGGCGCCGGCGTCGGAGAGTTCCACCTCTTCTGTAAACGTCGCCCTGAAGTCCGGAACCAATCAGTTCCACGGCACAGTCTTCGAGTTCTTTCGCAACAATACGCTGGATGCCCACTCGTTCTTCGACCGCAACATCGTGACGCCCGCGTTCCGCACTGAACCTGACGTCCTCCATTACAACCAGTTCGGCGGCGCCAGCGGCGGCCCCTTGAAAAAAGACCGCACGTTTTTCTTCGTGAGCGTGGAGTTAACGAGGGATTATACGGTTGCTCAAGTGCCTGGCATTTATCCCACCGCGCAAATGCTCCAGGGCGATTTCTCGGGAGTCGATCCGTTGAGCGGCAGCGCCATGCGCAATTTTGGTCCAGTCTTCGATCCCACCACCGGGCAACCGTTTCCGGGCAACCAGATTCCGGCCAACCGATGGTCGGCATTTGCCACCAGGTTTCTGCCGCTGGCCTTCCTTCCCGCCAACTGTCTCTCTTGCCAAGCTGAAGGCTTAGGATTCAACTTTGTAGGCCGCGAATCCGCGCACGCCAGTGAGACTCAGTTCATCGGAAAAGTGGACCACAGGCTTAGCAATAATGACACTCTGATCGGCGCTCTTCAGGTAGCGCCGAGTAACGCCACCAGCGTGCCCTCTCCGAATCCGATCTCGGTCATGGACACGCCGGTGCGAGCCTATTTCGCCACTCTTCAAGAGATCCATGTCTTTAGCCCTTCGCTAGTCAGCCAATCGCGTTTGGGCTACACGCGCCTGGGCGCCACACTCGAGCAGCAACAGAGTGCCGGTGAGACGTTTCAGTTTCAGAACACGCCCACCAGTATTTCCTCCCTGTATCCCACCATTGCTTTGGTGGGATACTCGACTACATTCGGAAACGGAGCGATCTCCGACCGCAACTTTTCGCTTGAGGATTCCTGGGATGGAAGCGAGCAGATTTCCTACTCCCGTTCCACGCACGAATTCAAAGCCGGCTTTGAACTCATACGCCCGCACTTCTACAACACGGTCAATCTCAATACATTTTTTGAATACACCGACGGTCTGCCGGCGTCACTGGGATTCACGGGCGTGGGGTTCGCCGATTTTCTGATGGGCGTACCATTTCTGGGCATAACGTTCCAGGGCACGGGCAAGGCAGACATGGTGGAGCGGTCAGTATACGCCGGTTACTTGCAGGACAACTGGAAAATATCGCGGAGCCTGACCATCAATGCGGGCATCCGGTACGAATTTCCGCAGGCCTGGCACGACAGCAACACATCCTTGAACCGCCTGGGAACGTTAGATGTGAGCGCGGCCAGTCAGGCGGTTGGCGGGCGATTTCTTCTGGGCGGCAGCGCCGACACGTACGTCCCCGGGGTGGGCGTGGTAGCTGGTTCCGGATCTCCGCTGATTCGCAGTTCGATCGTGGACCCCTCCTGGCGCGACTTCCAGCCGCGCATCGGCCTGGCCTGGCGGCCTTTCCCGAACAACAAAACCGCCATTCGCGCCGGAGCAGGCATCTACTATGCCCTACAGGATGCCAATTCGTTAGCTTTCGAGATGCTCTCGCCGCCGTTTTCGTACCAGAGCGAATGGATCAACCTGCCGCCTTACGTCCCCGCGGGCCAACCGCTCCACGATTCGCAATTCTGGCCGGCTTTGCCTCCAGCCGGTGTGGCCCAGGAGGGCGATGACCCACGAAATCGCGATCCGCGGCTGTACGAATGGACTATGAGCGTTGAGCACCAGCTTCGCAATAATGTCCTGATCTCGGCCGAATACCTGGGCAATCGGGGCGCCGATAATCCGCTTACATTTTTAGTAAACACGCCTCCGCTGCCCGACGCGCAGGAACTGCCGCTCCTGCTGGCCAACCCTGCTTTGGATGTGCCGCTGGCCACGGCGCGAGCGCCTTTTCCGAACGTGGCGCTTGGCTATCAGTACATTAAAAATGTGGCGCCTTCCTGGTACGACGCGCTGAACCTGAAAGCGCAAGGACAGTTCTCGAGCCGGCTCCACTTTTCCACGGTATACACGTGGTCGAAAGCGCTCGATCTCGCATCGGCGGAGCAGCAACCGCCTGCCATCGTTACGGCTCCGGAGCTCGGCAAAAGCTACTCGGATTACGATCACCCGCAGCGTTTCGTGGGAAGTTGGGTGTACGATGTTCCCCTTCCCGGCTGGTTCCACAATGCTTTGTGGACGAGGATCGCAGGCGGGTGGGAAATCTCCGGGATCAGCACCTTCGAATCAGGCGCGCCGTACTCGGTGCTAATGGGCGTGGACACGTCGTTTATAGGAGGGTCCGCGCCGTCTTTTCCTGATCTCGACGGACCCCCCGTGACTCTGAATATCCGCCAGTCAAATGGCATTTACCTCACTCCCCAGAATTTCGTGACGCCCCCTTTCGGACAATACGGAACGCTGGCCCGCAATGCGTTTCACGGTCCCGGCATCAACAATTTCGATTTTGGGCTGATCAAGAATATCGGCGTCCGGGAGCGCCTGCGGGCACAATTCCGGAGCGAGTTGTTCAACGGGTTTAACCACGCCCAATTCAGTTTTGCGGGTAGTTCGCTGGCAACGTCCATCGCAGCGCCAGCGGCGGGATCAACCACACCGGTCATTCAGTACACCGACCCTTCGGAATTCGGGCGCGCCAGCGCACGAGCCGCGCGGGTCATTCAATTCGCCTTGAAGCTGATCTGGTAGCGCGCCGGGCTTATCGCTTGTTCCGCCACGCCGCCGTGAAGATGTTGAATTCGTAGGGTGTCTTGGCGTCGCGATCGGAAGCGAATACGATCGTCTTACCATCCGGCGAAAACTCGGGAAATGCAGTGAAGCCGCCGAAATTTGTGACCTGCTCCAGATTGGTGCCATCGAGATTGATCAGGTACAGCTCGAATTTGCGGGTGTCGCAAGCCTGCTTGTTGGATGAGAAGAGAATGCGCTTACCATCGGGAGTGAAGGTGGGAGCGAAACTGGCGCAGCCGAAGTTGGTAATTTGCTTCGCATTGCTGCCATCGGCATCCGCAACCATTAGTTCCATCTTCATGGGCGCGGTGAGATTCTCGCTCAGCAGGGTTTTGTAGCGATCCATTTCGGCCGGGGTTTTCGGGTAATTCGCGCGCCACACCAACTTCTTGCCATCGCGCGAAAAGACCGGGCCGCCATCATAACCGGCCGTCCTGGTGAGTTGCTTTTTGCCGGAACCGTCGGGCCGCATCGTCCAAAGGTCCAGGTCGCCGGAAGCCAGGGATGTATAGACGATCTGGCCGCTCTTGAAATTGATGGTCCCCTCGGCATCATAGCCAGGCGCATTGGTCAGGCGCTTTTCGATTTTTCCGTCGTCTGTGGCGAGAAAGATGTCATATCCGGGAAAGACGCCCCATACGTAACCTTTGCTGCGGTCGGGATCAGCAGGACAGGCATCGGCGGCGAGGTGGGTGGACGCGTAGATGATGTGCTTGTTGTCGGGCAGAAAATAACCGCAGGTGGTGCGGCCTTTGCCGGTGGAGACCAGGTGCTGGTCCGAGCCATCGGCATTCATGATGAACTCCTGGTCGCAACTGTAGGGCGGCCGCGTGCTTTGGAAGATCAGACGCTTGCCGTCGGGCGACCAGTAGGCTTCCGCGTTTTCCCCGCCATGGGTGAGTTGCCGGATTTCTCCCACGTAGGAAGGCGTGTGAGTCGACTGGCCCAAGCCCAGCGCCGTTGCCAGAAACAGAAGAAGCAAAGAGGGTTTCATCGCAGCTTGAATTTCCCTATTTTACAACGCAAGGTGTCGTGGGGGAGGCGTGGCCAAAGCGGCACCTCTCAATCCGCCTTTCGCTACCATCTGCCGTTCCATTGGTTAGGAGCTTAATTGGCCATTTTGCAATCTTGGCAGGTCAACCGTCGAACGGCAGACTAAAGAGTACCGAGTTCGTTGGCGAATAATTATGAGACCCACCATGTACCGGCTGGCAACGGCCGGAATTGTCGTTTTTTTGTCCTCTGCCGCGGCTTTCGGACAGACCGATCCCGTTTCCAGCCTGGCCTGCAATCCGGCCACTTTGAGCTCCGGAGCGGCTACCACGTGTACAGTAACATTAAGCGCGGCGGCACCGGCCGGTGGACTGGAAGTAATGCTGTCGAGTAGCAGTTCCACTCTACCAGTCCCGGCGAGTTCCGTTACGGTACCGGCGGGTTCTAGTTCGACTAGCTTCACGGCGACAGCGGGGAGCATTTCCACTAATCAGAGTGCAACCCTGACAGCCACGGCTTTGAACTCGGTGTCGCTTAGCTGGAGCGCCAGCTCATCCACGAACATAACCAACTACGACGTTTATCGAGGGACTGCCTCTGGAGGTCCCTACAGTGAGATTGCGACACTCGGTGTCGTGACCAGTTACATCGACTACAACATACAGAACGGTCAAACTTACTATTACGTAACTGCTGCCATTACTAGCAGCGGACAGGAGAGCGCGTACTCCAATCAAGCGACGGCGGTGGTACCGAGTGGGGTCGCGAAGACGGCCACGATCAGCTTGACCGCGCCCGCGGTGGCCTTATCTTCATTGGCGTGTAGTCCGACGAGCTTGGCTTCCGGCGCGGCCACCACTTGCACCGTCGGGTTGAGCAGCACTGCGCCGACAGGTGGCACCGTAGTGTCCATATCCAGCAATGATACGTTGCTGCCAGTCCCCGCGGCTTCCGTAACAGTGCCCGCCGGATCGGCGAGCGTTACATTCTCTGCCACGGCCGGAACTGTTTCCACCGCTCAGACCGCTACGTTGACAGCGACTCTCAGTGGCGTCTCGAAAACAGCCTCCATCAGCTTGACGGCGCCCGCGGTGGCCTTATCTTCATTCGCCTGCAGTCCAACCAGCTTGGCTTCCGGCGCGGCCACCACTTGCACCGTCGGGTTGAGCAGCACTGCGCCGACGGGTGGCACCGTAGTGTCCATATCCAGCAATGATACGTTGTTGCCGGTTCCCGCGGCTTCCGTAACAGTGCCCGCCGGATCGGCGAGCGTTACATTCTCTGCCACGGCCGGAACTGTTTCCACCGCTCAGACCGCAACGTTGACAGCGACTCTCAGTGGCGTCTCCAAAACGGCCTCCATCAGCTTGACGGCGTCCGCTCCGGCGTTATCTTCGCTGGCGTGCAGTCCGACGAGCTTGGCTTCCGGCGCGACGACCACTTGCACCGTCGGGTTGAGCAGCACTGCGCCGACGGGTGGCACCGTAGTGTCCATATCCAGCAACGATACGTTGTTGCCGGTTCCCGCAGCCTCGGTAACAGTGCCCGCCGGATCGGCCAGCGTTACATTCACCGCCCGAGCCGGAACTGTTTCCACCGCTCAGACCGCCACGTTGACAGCGACTCTCAGTGGCATCTCGAAAACGGCCTCCATCAGTTTGACGGCGCCCGCTCCGGCATTATCTTCGTTCGCTTGCAGTCCAACGAGTTTGGCTTCCGGCGCGGCGACCACTTGCACCGTCGGGTTGAGCAGTACTGCGCCCACAGGTGGCACTGTGGTGTCCATTTCCAGCAATAATACGTTGTTGCCGGTTCCCGCGGCTTCGGTTACAGTGGCGGCGGGATCGGCGAGCGTTACATTCACCGCCAGAGCCGGAACTGTTTCCACCACTCAGACCGCTACGTTGACAGCGACTCTCAGCGGCGTCTCCAAAACGGCCTCCATCAGCTTGACGGTGCCCGCTCCGACATTATCTTCGCTGGCGTGCAGTCCGACGGGCTTGAGTTCCGGCGCGGCAACCACCTGCAGGGTTGGGTTGAGCGGCGCTGCGCCAACGGGTGGCACCGTGGTGTCCATTTCCAGCAATAATACGTTGTTGCCGGTTCCCGCGGCTTCCGTAACCGTTCCGGCGGGATCAACTTCGACCAGCTTTACGGTCGCAGCCGGAAAAATTCCCAGCAATCAAAGTGCTACCCTGACAGCTACTCTTAGCGGAGTCTCCAAAACGGCGACTATCGGTCTCGAAGGACCACTTTGGTTGAGTAGTATATCGCCCAATAGCGGTTCCGTAGCGGGCGGAACGGTGGTCACGATTACTGGCATAAGCTTTGCGCCGGGAGCGGTGGTTACCTTCGACGGCACAGCGGCGACGAATGTCACAGTCGTAAGCAGCACCTCTATCAGGGCAACCGCTCCGGCGCATGCGGCGGGCGCAGTAACAGTGCGCGTAACGATCGATGGCCAGACGGCACCCCTGACCAATGGATTCACCTACACTTCTTCTAATTGATCGGGTTGCTATCAGATTTCTGCAAGTAGCGGAAGTTACTCCACAAGAGCGATAACGGCCGCGGCTCACCGCCGTTATCGATCAGCCGCTATCACTCGCAGCTTTACGGGAATGGAGGCGAGATTGGCACTATGGGCCGCCATGAGAACCAGGCGGGCTTCGTAAACTCCTGGAGCGAGGCCCTTCGGCGTCACGCGAATGGCTACCCGATCGGCGGTTAATGCAGAACCGGAACGAGGCGTAACGCCCTCTTCGGGCTGTCCGCGAAGCCAAGGTGCTGTGGCTGTGACTGAATACGGCAGTTCGGGCCAGGTACTCGATACCAGCAAACTCTGCGATTCGGGCGCCGGATCGCCCACCCGGTAATCGAACATGATGCTCTCCGGAGCGCCTCTCAGAATGGGGCGTCCGTCTACCTGCAGGACATAATCCTGCTCGGCCGCCGCACAGGCGGTTTCCGCGCGCACGCGGAAACGGAAGATCCCCAACTCCCTGGGGACTCCCGTCAACCAATCTCCCGCCAGTTCCAATCCTCTCGGGAGGCTGCCAGCGATTACGGAAACCTGAACATCGCCGCGTGGGCAGCGCCCATCGGCCTGAGTCCGAACTGTAGCCCGATAGTCCTATCCCACTGCTGCCCAGGGGAGTTCGACCGTGCGGAGCGACACCGGAGCCGCCACGGCAAGCGCGCTACCCATTAGCAGAATGGCGGAATTACGATGCCAAAACATATCGTGCCCCTGAATTTATCGAATGGGCTGGCCGTAGGCCATGCTCAGGGACGAACCGACGGCCGCCGCTGATGGGGGAGCGCCGATTTCCAGCTTTTTTGTCATCAGTCCCCATATCATGGACGACGAACGATAATAGGGGACATGGTTCACGATCGCCAGCGTCGATTCCGCCGGTTGCCTGGCTTTCGGCGTCCTGCTCCCCGGATTCCCTTCCGATCCCGCAGGTCCGGCGGGTGTCGCGGCGGGCGTGGGAACAGGGGCCAGCATCGCCCGCAGAACACGCTCGGTTAAGCCCTGTTTCGCCAGGTCGGCAAGCGCGTTCCCGCTAAGGTCAAACCGCGTGTGACTGGTTCCGATCAGGTCAATGAGAAAATCTTCGTTGAAACCGGCTTTGGCAAGCGTGACGATATCTTGGTTGGTCAGCGTGAGGCCGGAGGTTTGGGCGTGCGCGCCGGCCGCCAGGCCCATTCCGAAAGCCAAAAGAGGCAAAATCGCTTTGTGCATAGCGCTCCCAACAATCATTTCGACCTCGTGCGGGGTTTCTTGATTTAAGGACTGCGGATTAGGGATGGAAGCCGGCGCTACGGCGTATACGTGCGCAGAAATCGCATGGCGGTGTGGGCGCGAACGGCGAATGGCTTGGGCGCCGGCGGCAGGAACCAGACCTCGCCCGTTTCGATCGGCTGGCTATCCACGGTGCCGCGGCCCGCGACACAGATCACCAACTGGGAAGGCTCGGCGGAAGGCGAGAAGCTTTCGCCCGGCGCGAGACTTATGGATTCCGTCACAAAATACCGCGAGCGAACCAGAAGCTCATGCCCCTTGCCGAGTGAGATTGGGTCGACAGGTCCGGGGTGAACACCGGTATCGCAGACAGGCAGTGCCTGCTCTACATGCAACTCGCGTGGACGCCCGTAATCCCAGAGGCGATAGGTCACGTCGGAGTGCTGCTGGATTTCACACAGCACGATGCCGGCCCCGATGGCATGGACGGTGTGGGCGGGCGTGAAGAACGTTTGGCCGGCTTTCACCGGAATCCAGTTGACGAGCTGTTCGATTGCGCCGGTCGAACAGGCTTCGGACAGCTTTTCGCGCGCGATCGGCTGGCGGAATCCCAAGGCGATCGACGCGCCGGGTTCGGCTTCCAGGATATGCCACATTTCCGTTTTGCCGCGGGTCACGCCTTCCCCATTGTCCGGATGAACTTGAATGGAGAGGCGCTCGGAGGTGAACAGCAGTTTCACCAGTAGGGGAAGTTCGCACTCACCGAGATACCAGACTTCGCCGACAGGTTCAGCGGAATCCGGAAACCACGGAGAGAGCCGCGTTTTGCCCCACACCTTCTTGCGGAGAGAAGGCGTGAGGCGCAAGGGACCGCTCGGGCCGGGCATTATTTCACGACGAACTGATGGATACGATCGATGCCGCGATCGAGTTCCTTCATAGAAGTAGCGTACGAGAGGCGGATGTGCTGGGTAGTGCCAAACGCCTCGCCCGGCACCACGGCGACTTTGGCTTCAGACAGGAGACGGTCACAGAGTTCGAGCGAGTTGCGGATGCCTTTCCGTTCCATAGCGAGCGCCATATTGGGATAGGCGTAGAACGCGCCGCGCGGCTCGGCGATTTTCACGCCGGGAATAGCGCGGAGGCGTTGGACTACAAAATCGCGGCGGCGGCGGTATTCGGCCAGCATGATGCCTACCGATTCCTGAGGCCCGCGCAACGCTTCAACAGCCGCCTTCTGCGCGATCGAAGTTGGATTGGATGTGGAGTGACTCTGTAGCTTCGTCATCGCGGCGATGATGGGCGCGGGCATAAGGCCAAACCCGACGCGCCAGCCGGTCATAGCATAAGTTTTGGAGAGTGACCCGACCACCAGCACGGTTTCTTTGGATCCTGGCAGCGAGGCAATCGAATACGGCTCGCTGTCGTAGAGGAACCGGCAGTAGCACTCGTCAGTCATGAGGTAAATGCCGCGCGCCTCCGCCAGCCGGTAGATTTTCTCGAATTCCGCCCGATCGACCACCGCGCCGCTGGGATTGGAGGGTGAGTTGATGATGATAATCTTGGTGCGCGAACTGAGGTGCGGTTCGATCATCGAAGCAGTGACGGTGAACCCGCGGTCCTCATCTGTGTCGATGAAGACGCAGCGGCCGCCGGCGTAGTTCACAACATCCTTATACGTGACCCAGTAGGGCACGGGGATCACCACTTCATCACCGGGATTGATGAGAGCTTGAATGGAATTAAAGATGATGTGCTTGCCGCCCACGGTAATGAGGCACTCATTGGGCTGATAGTCCGTGCCGAACAAGCGGCGGTGGTACTCGCAAACGGTCTTCTTCAATTCCGCCGTGCCCCCGACGGCGGTGTACTTGGTGAAATTGTCGTTGAGCGCGCGGACAGCGGCCTGCTTGACGTTATCGGGTGTGGGAAAATCGGGTTCGCCGGCTCCAAAATCGACCACATCGACACCCTCGGAGCGCAGGCGCTCTGCCTCCGCCGCCACTTTCATGGTGGAGGAAGTGCTAATCAAAGAGATACGATCCGCTAAGGCATTGGCTACGACTGGCATGTGGCTAAGTTTAAGCCCCTTTCTTTCGAAGTTTTGTCATCCGGCGCTTCAACCGCTGTTCTACGGTAGGCGGCACCAGGCCGGAGATACTACCGCCCAGGCTGAACACTTCCTTCACCAGGCGCGAGCTGATAAATGAGTACGCTTCGTTGGCGAGCAGGAACACGGTTTCGAGGCGCGGATTGAGGCGCCGGTTCATGAGGGCCATTTGCAACTCGTATTCATAGTCGGAAATGGCGCGGATGCCACGCAGCAGCACGGTGGCGGAGTGGGTCCGGGCGTGATCGACCAGGAGGCCGCCGAAGGAATCGACCGTGACATTCGAATAATCGTTGACCACTTCACGCAGCATGGCGATACGCTCTTCCGCCGAAAACAGCGGCTGTTTCGTTTCATTTCGCAGAACCGAGATGATCAGCCGGTCAAATAGACGGGAGCCGCGCTGGATCAGATCCAGGTGGCCGTTGGTGATGGGATCGAACGATCCTGGGTAGATCGCGGTGACACCCCGGTGTGTGCGCGGCAACCTGGTCTCGCTTTCTGGAATGATCGTTATGATTGTAGCGAAAATGGAGCTCGCCCCGCAGGGCGTTTACAATCGAGACTTGAGGAACTCGCTCAGAATACTCGTGACCGGGGGCGCGGGCTACATCGGCGCCCATACGGTCCGCCCGCTGCTGGCACGAGGGCACGATGTCATCGTAGTGGATAACCTATCCAAGGGCTATAGGCACAATGTACCGGTGGAGCGCCTGTATGAGATGGATATAGCGGATACGGCCGCGCTGGCGAGCCTCATGCGCCGCAAGCAGACCGATGCGGTGATCCACTTCGCGGCTTTCATCGCGGTGGGCGAGTCCATGCGCGTGCCGGAGCGATATTTCGCGAACAACGTATGCGGGTCCTTGTCGCTGCTCACGGCGATGGTGCAAGCGGACGTAAAGCGCATGGTGTTTTCGTCGACCGCGGCCGTCTACGGGAATCCGCAGACGACCCCGATTCCGGAAAATGCGCCCATCCAGGCGGTCAACGCCTATGGCGAATCGAAAGTGATGGTGGAAACGCTGCTGCGCTGGTTCGATGCCATTCACGGCGTGCGCAGCATCGCGCTACGGTATTTCAACGCTTGCGGAGCAGATCCGGCGGGCGACCTGGGCGAAGAGCACGAGCCGGAAACCCACCTGATTCCGCTGGTGCTCCGGGCGCTAGTGAGTGGCCAGCCCGTCACCGTCTTCGGCAATGATTACGACACACCGGATGGAACCTGCGTTCGCGACTATATTCACGTGAACGATCTGGCACAGGCGCATATTCTAGCTCTCGAACATCTGATGGCCGGCGGAGCCTCGGACCAGTTTAACGTGGGAACGGGCAGGGGCCACTCGGTGCTGGAAGTGATTCGGACGGTGGAAGAAGTGACGGGGCGGAAGGTGCCGTACGTGATCGGGGCGCGGCGCGAAGGAGACCCGGCACGGCTGGTGGCGGCTTCCAGGAAGTTGCAAACAAAGCTCGGCTGGAAACCGCGGATGAGCGATCTGCGCAGGATTGTGGAGCACGCCTGGCAATTCGCCGGAAAGCAGCAGATGGCATAGTGAGGCGCCTGCCGGCGGTCACGATTGCTTTTTCTCCGGGCCCATTCGGCGACGGATTAGCCGTTCAAGGTCGGGGTGCAGCCGGAAATCAGTGGACTTCAGTCGCTCGAGCGCCCTTTGAAAGTCGAGTAAACCCGCCATGTGCGCGTCAGCGAGGGTGCCGAGTGTACCGGTGATGCGCAGGTGACGTCGCTCGGCCTCGTTGCGTCCGGCCAAATCATCAATCAGGAGGCGATCGGCTCCGAGTGAGAGAGCCAGCGTAATTGCTGCGCGCTCGCCGGCGCCGAGAAACCGGAGTCTGGGGTCGGCCGGTGGGTCTGGCCGGATTTCACACCAGAACGGAGGCTGTGCGATCCAGGCTCGGACCAGCGCGGGCGCCTTGGTTCCGTTTAGCTCCGCGACAACGGCGTCTGGAACGAGCACGCGACCGTACAGCGGTTCCAGAACATCTATGCTGCCGATCAGCACCAGGTAATTAATGGGGCTGGTATCCGCCACAACGATCATGCTGGCCTGTCAACCTTTTGCTTTTCCCGAAACTCCTGGATGGTCGAAAGGTCCTTTTCAAAGTCTTCGATGGTGTAGTCGTAAACTTGGTGCTCCTTCAAGAAATCATTCAAGTCCCACCGGGAAGGCAGGCCGAGGAGCATTCTGAGCTGATAGCCGGAGATGCGGCGAAGCCGGTAAGCCTCCAACCCAAGGGCTTCGAGCGCCGCGCGCGCTGGGTCCTGGCCTGGGGCGAGAGAGGGGCCCAGCTCGTCGGGAATATCGAGTGAAATGTGCATGGTTGACTCCTTACCTCTATCTTCCGCGATTGCCTGTAGAATGTCATTGTGCCGTTCCGGGGCATGCCCGCCGAATACCTATGACACGACCGATAATAGCTGTTCTTCTCGCTAGCGGGGCGCTCATTGCACAATCGGCACCCCAGTTCGATGTCGCTTCGATCAAGCCGAATAAGTCTGGAGTCGGCTACTGGCAGACGCGACCTTTTCAGGGCGGACATTTTGCCGCCGTAAATGCGTCGCTCAAGAACTTGATCGGTCTGGCCTGGGGAATTAGAGACTTCCAGATCGAAAGCGGCCCGTCCTGGCTCAGTTCCGAGCATTACGACTTGGAAGCCAAGGCGGAAGGCGATCCATCCTATCAGCAACTCGGGCCGATGCTGCAGGCGCTTTTGGAGAACCGGTTTCAGTTGAAGGTCCATCGCGAAACGAAGGAACTCCCGGTCTACGCGTTAGTCGTGATGAAGAATGGACCAAAGTTTCATGCCTCAGATTTGGGACCCTGTCCTCCAAAAGAGACGCCGGAAGAAACTTGCGGAGGAGTACGCTTCTCCCAGAGCGGCTTAAGCGTGAAAAGAATGCCGATGTCGGCGGTAACAGATGCTCTCGCCGGTTTGGGCGGCTTCGGTTTGGGCGGCTCGATAGGCCGCCCGGTAGTCGATGAAACCGGTCTCCAAGGTAATTTCGATTTCACTCTCGAATGGACGCCGGATCCCAATGGCCCATCGATTTTCACCGCGCTCCAGGAGCAGCTCGGATTGAAGCTGGAACCCGCCACAAGGCCCCTTGACGTCGTGATCGTGGACCATGCCGAACACCCCTCAGAAAACTGAAAATCTAGCCTATGGACATTCACTCCTTTTCCCGCCCCGGCGAAATTCGCGTGCGCCATCTCTCGCTCGATCTAGACGTGGATTTCGATAAGCACATTCTCACCGGCTCGGCCACACTGCACTTCGACGCTACGTCCAGGCCGGAGTTGGTGCTCGACACCCGCGATCTCGACATTCGTTCGGTCACCAACGCCGCCGGATTCGAACTCGGCCCCAAGGACAAGATTCTGGGTTCGCCTCTGCGCATCGCCGTTACGCCGGGCGCGTCCTGGGTGCGCGTGGACTACTCCACCAGTCCCGATGCTTCCGGCCTACAGTGGCTCGATCCACCCCAAACCGCGGGCAAGCGCCAGCCGTTTCTGTACACGCAATCGCAAGCCATTCACGCGCGAAGCTGGATTCCCCTGCAGGACACACCCGCCGTGCGCATCACTTATGAAGCCCGCGTCCGCACGCCGGAGGGCCTTCCCGCGGTGATGGCGGCCGAGCGGGCGGGCGGCCATTTTCGCATGACCAAGCCGATCCCTTCGTATCTGATTGCGCTGGCCGCCGGGGATCTAGAGTTCCGGCCGCTGGGGGGCCGCAGCGGTGTGTTTGCGGAACCGAGCGTGGTGGCTGCCGCCGCAAGTGAATTCGCCGATACCGAAGCCATGATTCGCGCCGTTGAAGAAATGTATGGCCCATATCGCTGGGGCCGCTACGATCTGTTGGTCCTTCCGCCCAGTTTTCCGTTCGGAGGCATGGAAAACCCATGCCTCACTTTCGCAACGCCCACCATTCTGGCCGGCGACAAAAGCCTCGTCGCACTGGTGGCGCACGAACTGGCGCACTCGTGGTCAGGCAACCTGGTGACCAACGCCACTTGGAGCGACTTCTGGCTGAACGAAGGATTCACCGTATATCTCGAAGGGCGCATTATCGAAAAGCTGTACGGTGCGGAGCGCCAGGCGATGGAGGCCACTCTGGCGCGGCGCGAACTGGACCGCGAAATGGAGTCGCTCGCCGAAGCCGACCGTGTGCTGCACATTCCGCTTGAGGGCCGCGACCCCGACGATGGCTGCACGCTGGTCCCGTACGAGAAGGGCGCGCTGCTGCTGCGCACCATCGAGCGCGAAGTGGGCCGCGACCGCTTTGACGCTTTCCTGCGCTGCTATTTCGACCACTTTGCCTTTCAAAGCATCACTACCGCGGATTTCCTGGATTACCTGCGCCGCGAACTGCCCACCAGTGTGCCGCTCGAAGAGTGGATTTATCGCCCCGGCATCCCGCCTTCCGCCGCCGAACCGCATTCCGATGCGTTCCTGCGCGTGGATGCGGCCGCCGCTTGCTGGCAGAGGGGCGAGGCCATTGCCACGAGCGGCTGGACAACGCACGAGTGGCTGCATTTTCTGCGCACGCTCCAAGACCCGGATTTAGCGCGGCTCGACCGCGAATTCCAGTTCAGCCAAACCGGAAATTCAGAGATCCTGTGCCAGTGGCTGCTGATGGCGGTGCGCGCGCAGTACGATCCGGCGTGGCCGCTGCTAGAAACATTTCTCTGTTCCGTGGGCCGGCGCAAGTTTCTCAAACCGCTCTATGCCGAGTTGCTGAAAACGTCCGAGGGGGGCGAGCGGGCACGCCAGATTTACGCAAAGGCCCGTTCCAGTTACCATCCGATCGCGCAGAGAACACTCGACGCGATGATGGGGCGGTAAGCGCGGCACTTTCCGTTCACCATCCGTACGGCATACAATGCACTAAGCATGAGACTCTATCCTAAAAAGCCGCACTCGCGTTGCGCGGGCGCCGCTATGCTGATTGGCCTCGCGGCAGCCGCCACGGCCGCAGCCCAGGTGCCTCCGGATATCGAAGCCGGCCTCCGCAAGATAGGCCAGATTGTCGATCCTCCCTGTACCGCCAAGCTCTACCGGCCCCTGATGCCGGCCAACGACATCAATAGCAACGTGACGCCGCTCTACCCCGGAATCACTATAGCGCGCGATGTCTCCTTCGGCCCGAATCCTAAGGACGTCGTTGATATTTTCACTGCCGACAAAGGCGGAGCGAACCGCACGGTGCTGATGTACGTTCCCGGCGGTGCGGGCAATAAGACCGAACAGCAGAACCGCGAAGCGAATGCGTTCTACGACAATATCGGCCGCTGGGGCACGAAGAACGGAATGGTGGTCGTAACCATGCAGCGCCACCCCGGGCAGAATTGGGACGACCCGGCCAAGGACGTTTCCGCCATGATTCAGTGGGTGGAAGCCAACATCGGCAAGTACAAAGGCAATCCCGACCGGATGTTTATCTGGGCGCAATCGGCGGGTAACGGACCGCTCGGCACCTACATCGGCCGCCCTGAAGTTTGGGGGCCGAAAGGAGTCGGTGTGAAGGGCGCAATTTTCATGTCAGGCCAATGGAATATCGCGCCGCTGGAGGTCCCGGCCGCGGGAGGGCGCGGGCGCGGTGCTGGTGGGAATCCGCTGGCGGGAATGGGCGCGGCCTGCGGTGAAGCCGGCGACAACGCAAAGCCGGGTTATATCGCCGGTCCGAGTAGCGCGAAGCCTGCGTCCGCTGCCGGCGGTGGCAGAGGCCGCGGAGCGTTCCAACCGCCCGACCCTGCCGTGCAGGTCGAGCGCTCGACATTGCCCGAATTCAAAAAGACCAAAGTCAAATTGTTGTTCGCCACTGCTGAACTCGATCCGGGCATCAACGGCAGCATGGCCCCGTTTTTCCAGACCCTGCATGACGAACTATGCAAAGAGGGGCCGGAACATTGTCCCACCATGCTGTTTGAGAAGGGCGAGAGCCATATCTCGGAGGTTTTTGCCATCGATACCGCGGACCATACCGTCTCCGGACCGATCCTGGCATGGATGAAGAAGGTCAAGTAACACCTCTGC
>JASIAM010000219.1 GCA_030041985.1 Bryobacteraceae bacterium
GTGCGCATGCACTACAGCGCGGATATCAGGCCGCAGATCATAAATGGCCAGGTGCATATCGATTTCGGTGGTACGTTCGCGCTGCCCCGAAATCTTGCGTCCGTGGCGATCGAGAACGATCAGGTCGTCCGCATGCATCATTCCCTTGGACATTCCGGTGGGCGTGGCGAGGATGCGCTCGCCATCCAGGCGGACGCTGATATTGCCGTCGTTAGAAGCCACTAAGCCTTTTTCGAACAGCAACACTCCCACCCGGATGATCGCGTCGCGCTGTTCGCGCTCGGTCTTTGGCATCACGGGACCTTCGATTGTACCAGAACGGCGCTTTTTTCGAGCCTTATAGATAAGACACGGGTTGAGTGCCGGGCAAGGTGGCGGGGCAGCGAGCGGCCCGAAACTCGGTTCGGGCACCGAGGTTAAGGAGCCGGTGCGAATCCAGCGCCGTTGTAGTTGTCCTTCTACCTAAGAGGAGATCTTATTTTTCTGGGCGGGCAGAACGCCGGGCGGAAGCCCGGCGGCGGGGCAAAAGCCCCGGCCCCACTTATTCGTAGCGGAGCGCGGTCATGGGGTCGATGGCGGAGGCGCGCCGGGCGGGAATCAGGCAGGCCGCGGCGGCTGCGCCGGCCAAAAGGATCACGACGAGGGCAAGAATCAGGGGGTCGCGGGAAGTTTCCTGGGTCCAGGTGGCGATCACTTGCGCTAAGCCCAGACTCAAGATGACGCCCAGAGCCAGACCAGCGCCGACGCTCCCGGCGGTGGAAGTGAACACCAGCCGCAAGACATCCGCGGGCTGCGCGCCGAGGGCCATGCGGATACCGAATTCGTTCGTGCGGCGTACGACCGAGTGAGACACGACACTATATAAACCGAAGACGGCTAAAACCAGCGCAAGGATGGAGAAGCCGGTGAGTAGGAAAGTGACGAGGCGCTCGCCGGCCCATTCGGGGCTGTTCGAAATCCACTGTTCGAGGTTTTGGGGATTACCTATGATCTGCTGGTCCGCATCGACAGAATCGACCTGGCGGCTAACGGCGCGGACCATGGCCAAAGGCTCACCGCGGGTGCGGACCAGGATTTGCGTGTACATGCGCAGGCTGATGGCATACGGGACGTAGATTGCGGGTTGGATCGGCTTACGCAAGCCGTCGTCCCGCGCGTCCGCCACGATGCCAATGATCTGGAGCCAATCGTCACTGCCGGGAACCGCGGGAGAGTAGGGTGGATCGGCTTTCAATTGAGGAACGCGGAGCTGGTGGCCAGTAGCACTGCCCAGGGGCCAATACAAACGTGCCATGGTCTGGTTGACGAGAGCGAGGCGCGCACCGCGAACGGTTTCGGCGTGGGTCCAGAGGCGGCCGGCAACCAGAGGAATATGCAACACGGTGAAATACTCGGGACTGACGAAATTGGTGCGCGCCTGCTGGTCTTGCGGCACAGTCTGGCCGAAGATTTCAAAGCGCGTGTTCCAGCCATTGGAAGGAGGTGTGGCATTGGTGGAGATGCCGGCGCCGATGACCTCGGGCAGCTCCGCTACCTTGGCGCGGATGCGCTCGAAATACTGCGCGCGATCCTCCCATGCTACGTGGGTGTTGTCGTGGACGGGAATGCCGATGGACATGGTGTGATGAGGATCGTAGCCCAGCGGGGTACGCATGAGGTGATGGAAGGCAGTGATGGCTTCACCGGCGCCGGTGAGGAGAATCAGGGTGAGGGCCACCTGAGCGGTCACAAGGACGGAATGGGTTCGGTTGCCGCGCGCGCCGCCGGTGGTGCGGCGGGAACCGGCCTGCAGAAACTGCGCGAGATCGAGGCGGGAAAGATGGAGCGCGGGCCACAGGCCGGACAAAAACCCGGTGGCGAGAGCGACGGCGACGGTGAATGCCAGCACGGGAACGTTGACGCGGACGACGGCTTCGTTGGGAAAGAGATTGTCGGGCATCCAGCGGAGAATGAGACTGACCAACATGCGGGCGACCAGAATGCCAGCGACGGCGCCGAGAAGCGACAGGCCGAGAGATTCGATGAGTAACTGGCGGATGATGCGGCCGCGGCCGGCCCCGATAGAAGCGCGGACAGCTAGTTCATGCTGGCGGGCTGCGCCACGGGCCAATAGGAGAATGGAGACATTGACGCAGCCGATCAGGAGCATGAGTCCGACGGCCGCAAACAGAAGGTTGAGGGAGCGGCCGATGTTGCGGGACACCCAGTCGTTGAGGCCCTGGACGCGTACGCGGAACGCGCCGGCGGGGAAATGGTCGGGGGTTTCCTGGGCGAAGCGCTCGAGCACGGGTTGCAGCTCGGCAGAGGCCCGTTCATAGCTGACGCCAGGTTTGAGGCGGACAGAGAGGAAAAAAGTCTGGTTGCGGTCGGAGGTGAACTTCAGGGGGAGGTACACATCAGCGCCATACCATCCGAAGCGCGGGGGCATGACGCCGATGATGGTGTAGCTCTTGTGGACGAGCTGAACGGGTTTGCCGACGATATCGGGGCGGCCGGCGAAATGGCGCTGCCAGAACTTATAGCTGAGCAGGACGACGGGCTGGGGGTCCTGTCCTTCGGGTCCATCGGAAGCGATAAAACCGCGCCCCAGCAGCGGGGCTACGCCGAGGTGGGCCATACCGTTGGGGGTCATGTAGATGGCTTCGGCATCTTCGGGGAGGTCGCCGTCGGTGGTGGTGAGGGACCAGTCGTTCATGGGCAGGACGCTTTCGAACGCGCTGACCTGGCGCAGTTGCCGGACCTGGGAAACGGTATAGCCTGCGCCGCGATCGTTACCAGCTTTGTCGCGCATGACGATGTAGGCAAGCTGGCCGGGATCGCGGTATGGGTACGGATTTATAAGAACAGCGTAGACCACGCTGAAAACGGCCGTGGTAGCGCCGATGCCAAGGGCCAGCGAGAGGATGGCGGTGAATGCGAAACCGGGGTTCTTGCGGAGCTGGCGGAGGAAGTGCATGGCTATCAGTTATCAGTTATCAGTTATCCGCTTCAGGTATCGACGGTTAGACGAGCGGGGAGAGAGTTTTGTTGGTAGCTATTTTGGGTGGGACCAGCCCGGCTTGGTTTGGCTGAAAGCTGATGGCTGATCGCTGATAGCTTTTTCGCTCTGTTAAGCTAAGGGTAGTGGATACCGAGAAGCCCGATCCAATTCCTGGCGAAGACGAGTTGCCGGCCGTGACGCTCGACGGGCAGGTGGCGGCGCTGACGGCGGAGCGCGACCAGTTGCTGGCTGACAAGTCAGAGCTGCAGGACCGGTTGCGGCGCAGCCTGGCCGATTTTGACAACGCGCGCAAACGGTTCGAGCAACAGCGGTCGGAATTCATACAATTCGCGGCGGCGGACATGGTCAAAAACCTGCTGCCGGTGTTGGACGATTTCGAGCGGGCGCTGAAGGTGGAGACGGCTGACCGGAACTATGCCAAAGGCGTGGAACTGATTTATCAGCGGCTGACGGACACGTTGAAGCGCAGCGGCCTGGAGCCATTCGAATCGGCGGGCGCGTGTTTCGATCCCAACCTGCACCAGGCAGTGGAGCGCGTCGAAAGCGACGACCACGAGGACCAGACGATTCTCGCAGAGTTCCAGCGGGGCTATAATTTCAAAGGGAAACTACTCAGACCCGCGATGGTCAAAGTCGCGGTGAAGCCGTAAGCGCATTCCGTGTCCAAAAGAGATTATTATGAGGTTCTCGGTGTTGGCCGGGACGCCGGAGAACAGGATATTAAAGGCGCCTATCGTAAATTGGCGCTGAGACATCATCCCGACCGCAACCCCGGCGATCCGGAAGCAGAAGAAAAATTCAAAGAAGCCTCGGAAGCGTACAGCGTGCTGAGCGATCCGCAGAAGCGGGCCACGTACGACCGTTTCGGCCACGCGGGTCTGCAAGGGGCCGGCGGGGCTGGGGGCTTCAATCCGGATGTCTTTCAGGATTTCGGCGACATACTGGGGGATTTTTTCGGGTTTGGCGACCTGTTTGGCGGGGGCGGCCGGCGGCGCAACCGGGCGCAGCGCGGCGAGGATGTTCGCTTCGACCTGGAATTGAGTTTTGAGGAAGCCGTTTCGGGGTTGCAGGCGGAGATCCAGGTGCCGCGGATGGAAGCCTGCGGCCGCTGCCATGGAAGCGGGGCGGAACCGGGGAGCGGGCCGACAACCTGCCCGACGTGCCGCGGGCGCGGGGAAGTGATTTACCAGCAGAGCTTCCTTTCGGTGCGGCGGACCTGCAGCACCTGCAACGGTTCGGGGCACGTGGTGCGGAACCCCTGCTCGCAATGCCGCGGGCAAGGCTACCAGCAGGTGCAGCGGAAACTGAAAGTGAGTATTCCGGCAGGAGTCGACGACGGCACCAGGTTGCGGGTGGGCAGCGAGGGTCAGCCCAGTCCGAACGGCGGGCCAAGCGGGGATCTGTACGTATTTCTCAAGGTAAAAGAGCACCCCTTTTTCGAACGGCGGGAGCAAGACTTGCACTGCACCATTCCGTTGAACATGGCGCAGGCAGCGCTGGGATGCGAAATCGAGGTGCCGACGCTGGAGCAGCCTTATAAGTTAAAGGTTCCGGAAGGCACGCAAAGCGGCGCGCAGTTCCGCTTGCGCCACAAAGGGATTCCGCACTTGGGAGGCGGCGGGAGGGGCGATCTGTACGTGCATATTGACGTGAAGATCCCCAGCCGGCTGACGCGCGAGCAGCGGAAACTGCTGGAGCAATTGCGCGAGACCTTGCCTATTGATAATGCGCCGGCGGAAAAAGGGTTGTTTGAGAAGGTGAAGGATTACTTCGTGTAGGCGGGCGCCATGACGGGCCTGAAAGAGCCGCAGTGAATGCACCGGAAGGCGATGATCAGCCCGCCACTCTCTGTCCGGCGTGGAGAGCCGCACGCAGGGCCGATCCCGCTTCGGCTAATGCCTGCCTGCCAGAGTCGCATACGGCGCTCATGTGGAAAAAGACATGGATCGCACCTTCATACCGCCGCAGAGTAACAGGGACTCCGGCTTGCTCCAGCCGCCGGGCATACGCCTCTCCTTGGTCGCGGAGCGGGTCGCACTCGGCGGTAATTACCAGTGCTGGCGGCAGGCGTTCGAGGCTCACCGCATGGAGGGGCGAAGCGTAGGGATGACGGCCCTCCTCCGGCGAAGATAGGTAATGCGCCCAGAAATAGCGGATGGCGGCGCGTGTGAGCAGGTGGCCTTCGCCGTATTCTTGCAAAGAGGGCCGATCGTCATCATAGTCCGTTACAGGATAGACCAGAAGCTGAAACGCGATTCCGGGACCGCCGCGGTCGCGCGCCATCAGACAGGCTGCAGCCGCCAGATTGCCTCCGGAGCTATCGCCACCCACCGCGAGGCGCCGCGGGTCGCACGCGAATTCCTGCGGGTAGCGCGCAATATAATTCACCACGGTGTACGCATCCTCGGCCGCGGCGGGGAACTTTTCCTCCGGTGCGAGCCGGTACTCCACGTTAACTACGATGCAGCCACCGCTGGCGGAGAGCACGCGGCAGGCGCGGTCCACCGAGTCGATATTCCCGAACACCCAACCCCCGCCATGAAAGTAAACGAGCACGGGCAAATCGGCCCGCTGCTCCGGCCAGTAGATACGAATGGGGATCGGACCACCGCGTCCTGGAATGGCACGGTCCTCGACGCGTGCCACTTCCTGGAACGGCGCCGCCATTGCCGCACGCGCTGGCGCCATTCTTGCCCGCTCGGCCCGGGCCTCGGCGGGAGTCATCTGTTCGGTCGGCTTGCCGCCCAGCGCTGCTAATTGGCCAAGAATGGCCCTTGCCTGAGGGTCTAAGGGCATGAGGACATCATACCCGGAACCAGGCTTAAAACGTGAAGCCAACCAGGAACTCGAACTGATTTTGGACACTGTGGAGGGAGTTCGTACCCAAAGGGGATGCCTCAAAATGGGGCGATATCCACCGTGTGTAGCGGATTTCCGGCGAAATATGCAGGATAATCGCGTGTATGTCCAGGCCGCCGCCCAGCACAACTCCGGTGACCGTGCTGTGCTGCAGCTCCGTGGGTATGGGGTTGCTGACGGTAGTGGTTCCCGTGGGCAGGACTTGGGACCCGGTTTGCGTGAGTCCGCTCAGTGTATCCCAGGCAACGCCACCATCCACGTACGGCCGTATGAGTGGAGCATGAAATCGGTACTTGGCCAGCAGCGGAAACTCCCAATCACCGGACGTGGTGGACACGGTAGTCAAAAACTCCGAATTGAAGACACTCGAATAATGCAGATGCCGGTAGAGCGCGTCGAATTCCACCCCCAGCCCGAACGGGAGCCGGAGTTCCACCGTCGGCCCCAC
>JASIAM010000220.1 GCA_030041985.1 Bryobacteraceae bacterium
GAGCCGGTTTCGCAATGGCGGGTTTTTTTGTGACCGGGCTGCGTCAACGCTGGCGATTGCTGCAGAAACACCTGCGCGAACTGGAGGCGGAGGTGCGGCGGCGCGAGGACGCGGAATCGCAAATCGAAGCGCTCATCGAGACCAGCCCGCTGGCCATCCTCACTCTGGATCGTTCCGGCCGCGTGGTTCTGGCCAACCAGTCCGCGCGCCAGTTGCTGGAGTTCGACGCCGGCAGCGTGCCCGGCGAGGAAGTCGCGCCGTATCTGCCCATTCTGCCGCGCATGTTGCAGCGCCATCAATCCGGCGCCCACATGCGCACCAACGTGGAATGCAAGGCCCGGCGGCGCAACGGGGAAGTGTTTCTGGCCAATATCTGGGTGTCCACGTATCTCACCTCGGGCGGACGGGGTCTCGCCGCGGTCATATGGGACGCCTCGGAAAATCTGCGCGACCGCGAACGCGCCGGCCTGGATTCCATGCTGGCGACTTCCCGCGTCCTCATTGGGGCAATGTCGCACGAGATTCGCAACCTCGCCTCTGCCGCCGCCGCGGCTTATGGCGGGCTGGCTCCGCAAGTGCGCGAATTGGCCGGAGCAGGAAACACGCACAGCCTGGCGCAATATGAAGCACTGGGCAGCCTGATCCGTGCCCTGGAGAGTATCGCTCATTCGGGACTGCGCCTGGCATCGCAACGGGAACCCGCCGTGGCCGATCTGGGAACGGTTCTGGATGAAGCCCGCATCGTCATTGACCCCTTGCTCACCGAAGCCGATTTCCAGGTAACCTGGCAGATTGAGGAAAATCTTCCCATGGTGCAGGCCGATCAGCATAGCCTGCTGCAGGTATTCATTAACTTGGCGCGCAATATTCTGATGCATGCCGCTGATTCTCCGGAACACCAGGCCGGCATATCGGCCAGCTTGGAAAACGACCTGGTAGTGGTGCGCTTTCGCGATAGCGGACCGGGAGTGGCCAACCCGGACGAACTTTTCCGGCCCTTTCAAACCGGCTCACAGGCGGGCGGCCTGGGTCTTTTTATCTCCCGCGCCATCGTGCGCTCTCATGGGGGCAATCTCCGTTATGAGCCGTCGGAACGAGGGGCCTGTTTTGCGGTCGATCTTTGGCCGGTGGAAAAGGCGGTAGCCCAGTGACCGGTACTTTTGCCAAGACGATTCGAGCGCTGCTGATTGACGATCACGCCCTGTTCCGCGAAAGTGTCGCTAGCGTGTTGAATCAACCGGACCTTACCATCGATCACTGTGCCACCATCCGGGAAGGAGTTCGCATGCTGGGGGAGGGGCCTTATGACCTTGTCCTCCTCGACCACGACCTCGGCGCCGAAAGGGCTTCTTTGTTTCTCCCCGCCGCCCGCGAAGCCGGCGTCGCGGTGAGCGTGCTTGTGGTGACCGCCTGGATCAGCGAAAATGAAGCCCGCCGCCTTCTCCGCCAGGGAGTTTCGGGCATTTTCCTGAAACAGGCTTCGATCGAGGAATTGAAAGAGGCGATCCGCATCACCACCGCGGGAGGCCAGTACCTCGACCGGTCCTTCTCCCGCATGAGCGGCGAAATCCGCCGGCAGAAAGAATCCCCTATCTTCAACGACCGCCAGCGGCGCGTGCTCCGCTTTGTGCTCGAAGGACTCTCGAATAAAGAGATCGCCTGGCGCTTGCAAATCTCCGAAAGCTATGTGAAGGCTATACTGCAAAGCTTATTCCAGAAGACCGGTGTGCGCACCCGGGGCCAGCTCGTGCGCGTCGCTTTCGAGCAGTACGAAAACGAATTCTAAGCGCCTGCCGAAGCGCGTGGCTTGTGCCCAAAAGATAAACTGGCGAATTGCTCCTATTTGTTATAACGTAGGCCCAATACTCGCCGGCATCAAGCCGGCAACCGAGGCAATAGGGGTGAGTACCGCTGTCAAACCTGCTACCGCCGGACGGGGTCCTGAGAAGGCCGGCGCGCCTGGTTGATACTGATTCCTCTTGAAATCCTTTCCGTCCCTTGCCGGCCAGGGATCCTCACAGTAGCCCTTCGGCCGAACCGCATTACTTCTCTTATCCCTGGGTATATCTCACCGGCAGTAAGTGTTATTTGATGGAATCGATCCATTACTAATACAACTCAGTAGGGGTACCTTTCACTTGCTTTCAGTATTGTTTGTCATTACTCCCAGATTTACCATCGTGTGCGTGACACAACACGGTTTCGCCACCCGCGAGTTCTCAAAGCGTGGCGCGGCTGCGGCGTGAATCTGAATTGAGGAAAGAAATAACGATGAATAGAACCAGAATCTCACTTGCGGGTCTGTTTGCCGGAACCGCGCTGTGTCTGGGCATCCCAGCCTTCGCCACACCGGTAACTCCGAACGGCCTGGATACTCCTTTGACGATAGGGAGTCTAGCGGGATACACACAGATAGCGAACACGGGAGCACAAACCTATAACAGTTGCACACCCAACACCGGCCAGACGATTTGCGGCCAGTACGACGAAGCCGTGTATCAAAATAACAGCAATGGCACACTGGATTTCGTTTACCAGTTCACTAACGGGTATCCGGGAGATGGTGTGGACGCCGTTTCGGTACAACATTTCGGCGGCCTGGCGGTTGCAGCCTTCTACACCGATACGGAACCCGCCGGTTTCCTGGGCACTCCGGGTTGCCTCTATACAGTGATTGGCGGCATACCGGTATGTCAGGCGGGCGGCACCCCTTCTACGAATCCGAATCCTTCCGACGTTAACGAATCGCTGAATGGACAGACAATAAACTTTAACTACACCGGCGGTCTGGAAACCGGTGTCAGTTCTATCCTGATCGTGCAAACGTCGGCCACCCAATATCGGCCCGGCACATTCGCGATCCAGGACGGCCTGAATTACAACTCAGCCGAGCTGGGCTTGAACGCTTTTCAGCCTTTTCAGCCGGTTCCGGAACCCGGATTTTACGGGCTCGTGGGCATCGGACTGGCGGGAATCCTCAGTCTGAAACTGCGACGGAGGGCCAACTAACTCCGGTCTTCAACCGAACACGGGGCCAACGCGGGTCAGATGCCGCTTTCAGGCATCTGACCGCGAAACGGATCAGCCCCAATGGTGCCCTCCAGCTCTTTGAGATACTCCGCCCCAATGCGGTGCGCCAGTTGCTTGCGCGCTTCCGCCAAATGGCACTCCACATCGAAATCGCCCCTGCCACCATCAGCGGCCCGACATGCCTCCAACGCCGCAATATGACGCCGCCATAGGACCACCTGGCGCGCCTGGCACACACGCAGCCGCTCCCCATACCAGTCACTGGCCAAAACCGATTCCCGCGTAAATAGTCCGCGAACCTCCGGGTCCTCGATGCACTTCCCCTGGTAAGAGCCGCAAGCCATGATATGCAGCAGCGCCGCGAGCGGGGGGCACGCAGCTTCCACGCTGCCATCTTCGAAATACTCCCGCGCCACCCGCGTCTGTGCTTCGACTATGGCATCCACGCCAGCGGCGAATAGAGACGCGTCTTGCTTCTCCGGCCGCAGCATTTCTTCGGTAAATACCGCGTCCGGCGTCTCAAACAAACGGCCCAGGAAGCGATCAACAAACAGCGGCGTGATCCGATAGCCGAGCCGGCTCGCCAGCACCTTACGGCCATCCAAATAGAAATCAGAAAGCCTTTCCAGATAGCCGTTGGCAATTAGAAATGCCGGTTCGCGTTCGTGCACTCGCATACGGCACCAGATCTCCGGCGCCAGCAGACTGATGTCGTGATCCACCCGTATATAAGGTCCGGCAAATCCCGCCGAGGTGGTGAACCCTGCGTAGCCAGTGAGTATGAAAGAAACCAGGGCGTTATTCAAATCGACCACAGGCCAAAGCGCATTGAAAGGGCCTTTGGTAAGCGCGCCCTCGGTGCCGAAGCCCGTAGTGGCGGGCGACTTTCCCGTCAGGCTGCAAATGAAATCCATGAACAGTTCGGGCAGTTCCTGATAGTGGATCGGACTGTAAACCGCAAGCGGGGGCAGACCGGCAGTCGGATCGGGCGGAT
>JASIAM010000221.1 GCA_030041985.1 Bryobacteraceae bacterium
GTTCGAATCCCTGCCTCCCAGCCACTTAATTCAATATTCAGCCGGTTGATTCCCCGAAGAATCCAGCATTTTGATCGCTCAAAGCACGCTCATTTGTGATTTCAGACCTGCCCTCCGCCAGTAGGCGAAACTGACGCCCGCCGCAAAGCCGGCTTACCTAGACGGTACAATCAAACATGGAAAAGCTGGGCATCTACTTCCTCTGCGCGACTCTCCTTGCGCCGGTGACTCCCGCGGCCGATACGGCTCCGGAAAGCGCTTCCATAGCCGGATACACCGCCACAGCAAGCAAGACCGAACAGGAGTGGGAAACCAAATTCCGCGCCCTTCCCGATCCAGCCAACTTGCGCGCCTACATGCAGCGGCTTACCGCGCGGCCGCACCACGTCGGCTCTCCCTACGATAAAGACAACGCCGAATGGATTCTTTCCCGCTTTCGCGAGTGGGGCTTGGACGCCAAGATCGAAAGCTATGACGTCCTGTTTCCAACACCCAAGGAAAGAGTGGTGGAGTTGGTGGCGCCCACGCGGTTCACAGCCAAACTGCAAGAGCCTACGGTCGCCGTTGACCCCACTTCCTCCCAGCATGACGAACAGTTACCCGGCTTCAACACGTATTCGATTGATGGCGATGTCACTGCGCCTTTGGTTTATGTAAATTTCGGCGTTCCGGATGACTACGAGATGCTGGAGCGGATGGGAATCTCCGTGAAAGGCGCCATCGTGATCGCGCGCTACGGGGGTTCCTGGCGCGGCATCAAACCCAAAGTGGCAGCCGAGCATGGAGCCGTGGGGTGCCTGATTTATTCCGATCCGCATGAGGATGGCTATTTCCGCGGATTGGATTACCCCGATGGTCCGTACCGGCCGAAAGACGGTGTGCAGCGCGGCAGCGTGATGGACATGCCGGTGCGGCCGGGCGATCCGCTCACTCCCAACGTGGGCGCCACCAAGGATGCGCCGCGAATTCCTCTGAGCCAGGTCGAGACGCTCACCAAAATACCGGTGCTTCCTATTTCTTATGCGGATGCGCAGCCGCTGCTGGAGGCGCTCGGCGGACGCGTGGCGCCCGAGGCTTGGCGCGGCGCGCTGCCTATGACCTATCGCGTCGGTCCAGGACCGGCACGTGTGCACCTCAAAGTGGCGTTCCATTGGGATCAGAAGCCTTTATACAACGTGATTGCGCGCATTCCCGGCGCTACCAGTCCGGATGAGTGGATCATTCGTGGCAATCACCATGATGCCTGGGTGAATGGCGCTGATGATCCGGTTTCGGGTGCATCCGCCGTGCTTGAAGAAGCGCGCGCATTCTCCGTGCTGCTGCATCAGGGTTGGCGGCCTGCGCGGACCATCATTTTCTGCCTTTGGGATGGCGAAGAGGAAGGCCTGCTCGGTTCGACCGAGTGGGCCGAAGATCATGCCGATGAATTGCGGCAGAAGGCAGCCGTCTACATCAACTCCGATAACAATAACCGCGGATTCCTGGCGGTGTCGGGCTCGCACACACTCGAAAAATTCATCAATGGTGTGGCGCGGGAAATCCCGGATCCGGAAACCAAGCTTACCGTGTGGAAGAGGCTGCAGTTTTACCGCTTAGCAAACTCGCCGGCGGGATCCTCTGCCGCAGAGCCGCGCAGCCGCCCCGATCTGCGGATCGGAGCGCTGGGCTCCGGCTCGGATTACACCGCGTTCCTGGACCATCTGGGAATTGCTTCCGTGGATATCCGCTTCGGCGGGGAAGGCGATGATGGCGCCTACCATTCGATTTACGACGATTTTTACCGCTACACGCATTTCGAAGACACGGATTTCGCTTATGGCCGCGCGCTTGCCCAAACGGCCGGTACTGCAGTGATGCGGCTGGCCGATGCTGCCCTGTTGCCCTACGATTTTGACGACTTCACCGACACCATCCGCCATTATGTTGACGAAGTGCAGAAGTTGGCGCGCGATATGCGGGACCAGACCATCGAGCGCAACCGCCGCATTGATGAAGGGCTGTTTGCGGCTGTTACGGATCCCCGCGAAAAACTGCTTCCGCCCGCCAAAGAAACAGTGCCACCGTACCTGAATTTCGCGCCGCTCGAAAACGGGTTGAGCGCGCTGCAAAGGGCCTCCGAGGAGTACACCAGAACCGTGGCAAAAGCCGGCCCCGGGGTTTCCTCGCGCGACACCGCCGCTCAATTGCGCGCCGTAAATGCCAAACTCATCGCCGTGGAACAGAGCCTCACGCTCAAGGATGGCCTGCCCAATCGGCCCTGGTTCGAGCATCAGATCTACGCGCCCGGATTTTACACCGGCTATGGCGTCAAAACCCTTCCCGCCGTGCGGGAAAGCATCGAACAGAGGCAATGGAAGCTGGCCGATGAGCAGATCGTGCGCGTCGGCAAAGTGCTGGAGAACGCCGGCGAAGCGATCCAGAGCGCAGCCCAGGCGCTCAATCAAGCGAACTAAGGCCGCTCTCCGGCGATGCTGCTAGCATAATCGGTTGATCTCGGTTGTGGTGGTGAACTGGAACCGCAAAGAGTTGTTGCGCGCCTGTCTCCAATCGTTGCAGACACAGGCGGGCGTGGCGTTTGAAATCATTCTCGTGGATAACGGCTCCGCAGACGGATCCGCGGATATGGCTGAGCGGGAATTTCCTGTGCGGGTGATCCGCAATCGGGAAAACCGCGGATTTTGTGCCGCTAATAATCAGGGAATCCGGGCGGCTGGCGGCGAATTTATTGCGCTGCTGAACAATGATGCGGAAGCCGAACCGGGATGGCTGCGGGCGCTGTGGCAAGCCTGCAGCCGCGCGCCGGATGTGGGCATGGCGGCGAGCAAGATTCTGGTGTGGGAAGATCCCCGCGTGATCGACAAAGCGGGCCACCTCATTTTTCCGGACGGCCAGAATCGCGGCCGCGGCAGCGGGACCAAAGACCACGGCCAATTCGACCGCGAAGAGGAAGTGCTGTGGCCGGATGGTTCCGCGGCTCTCTACAGGCGTGCCATGCTCGAGCAAATCGGAGGGTTCGACGAAGATTTTTTCGCTTATGGCGATGATGCGGAGCTGGGCCTGCGCGCGCGCATTGCCGGTTGGCGCTGCATCTACACGCCTGCCGCTGTGGTGCGCCACCATAGAAGCGCCACTCTGGGCAAGGATTCTACGCGGCGCATTGAGCTGATCGAGCGCAATCGCCTGCTGCTGGCTGTCAAATTGTTCCCTCTAAGCCTGCTGTGGTGGAATCCGATGTTTTTTGTGGCGCGGCTTGCTTTTGGCCTGGCGGCGGCGCATAGAGGCGTGGGCGATGCCGCGCATTTTCCGGGGATCGCGGGAAAATGGAGAATCGCATGCGCCCTGTGGCGCGGGCAGCTTCAAGCTCTGCGGCTGATCCCTCGCATCTGGCGGAAACGCGCGGCCATCGCACGAATCCGCCGGCTCAGCGCGCGCCAGGTGCGGCAGTTGATCTTTACTCACCGGCTGCGGTTGCGGGAAGTTGTATGAGTGCCTGCCTGCTCTGCGGGTCCGGACGATTCTCACCTCAGTTTCAGGCCTCGGACCGCCTCTATCGGACCACTGCCCGGCAGTTCGCGGTAGTGCGCTGTTCCGGCTGCGGTCTGCTGCGGCTCGATCCGCAGCCTTCAGGTGAGGAACTCCGCGAATATTATCCGCCCGCGTATTGGTTCGCTCCTGGCGGCCAGGCGGCGAGCCGGCTGGAGGAGGCCTACCGGCGTGCGGTATTGCGCGATCATGTGCGCTTCGTGGAACAGGCGCTTGGCCGCGCGGCAGCTTCGGCCACCAAACCACGTGAGCGCTTTCTGCTCGATGTTGGCTGCGGCGGGGGCTTGTTTCTGCGCATGATGGCGGAGCGCGGCTTTCGTGGGATTGGCCTTGATTTTTCCGAGGATGCCGCGCGCCTCACCTGGCAGCGGCAGGCCACTCCCGCTCTGTGCGGTTCGCTCGATCATACGCCACTCCGGGCCGGCACATTCCTGTGCATCACCATGTTTCACGTGCTGGAGCATCTACCTGATCCGCGCATTTTTCTGATCGGGGCGCACCGGCTGCTGGTCTCGGGCGGCCGGTTGGTGGTGCAGGTGCCCAATGCGGCGTCCTGGCAGGCGCGTCTGCTTGGCCGGCATTGGAACGGAATGGATGTGCCGCGCCACCTGTTTGATTTTCGCGATTGCGACTTGGAAAAATTATTGGAGTCCTGCGGCTTTGTGGTGGAGCGGCGCAAGTATTTTTCACTGCGGGACAATCCAGCGGGGCTGGCGAGCAGCCTGGCGCCGGCGCTCGATCCCATGGCGCGGCGGGTGCGCAAGCAAAAGGAGAGCGGCGCTATGCGCCTTGCCTATGACTTGGCCTATTTCTCGCTGGTCCTCGGCGCTTTGCCCTTCACAATCGCGGAAGCCGCCTGCCGCGCCGGTTCGAGCATCATGATCGAGGCAGCCAAGCCGTGAAGTACACCGCTCTCGCCTACCGCCTTCCCCGGGCCTTGCGCCGCCACATGCTGTACTTCGAAGCGGAGATCGAAGAGGCGGTGGCCGATTTCGCGCGGCGGCTGCCTGCAAACGCGCGCATGTTGGACGCGGGCGCAGGAGAGGGCCAATACGCGCGCTACTTCGCTCATTGCCGCTACTACGGCATCGATCTGGCCGTGGGCGACACCACCTGGGATTACAGCCGGGTCGATGCGATCGCGGATTTGACTGCACTCCCCTTTCCGAACGCGTGCATCGACGCAGCGCTACTGATTGTGACCATTGAGCATTTGCGCGAACCGGCGTGTGCGCTGGCGGAACTAGCGCGGACGCTGGTTCCCGGCGGAGTACTCTTGATCGCCGCGCCGCACGAATGGGAAGTGCACCAGGCGCCCCACGACTATTTCCGCTACACGCGCTACGGCCTTGCCTATCTCCTCGAAAAGACCGGATTCACGATTGAAGAGTTGCGTCCGGCGGGCGGCTATTTCCGGCTGCTCGCGCGGCGGCTGCTCAACGGATTGCAGTTCTTCGCTGGCGGCCTTCGCTGGCTGTTGTTTCTACCGGCCGCGGTTCTGCTGGCGCCGCCGGCGATGATTCTTCCCTTTCTCGACTTCCTCGACCGCGAACGCAATTTCACGCTGGGATACATCTCAGTGGCGCGCAAAGCAGAGACCGCGCCGAGGGTACAATAAGACTGCAAGTTGGAGTAAATGCCCTTCGTCTTCAGATTCCTTCCGGTCCTCCTGGTGTTTCTGGGAGGCCAGGTGTATTTTCTCTGGTGCATCTGTGCGTTTTTGGTTCGCCGAATTCGGAAAACGGCAGGCCGCATCGCGGCGGTTACGATTGTTCTTGGTGTATACGTTGGGCTGACGGCTTGCTATCTGACATCCGAGGGCCGAGCCGATCTCATGCGCACGCGGATGACATGGCAGGATGTCTTGATCAGCGCGCCTTTCCTGTGGTGGATTTTCAGCTCGACGGTCGCGTTTATGGTGGTGCTTGTGGTCTGGTTTGTGCGGCTCATTGCCTATGCGGTCACACAAATCGCACGGCTGGTGGCACGTTTGGCAGCGCCGCGCGAGAGGCAGGAAGCGCCACCTTCGCCCGCGCGTCGGCAATTTTTGGAGGGCATCTCTACGGCGGCGGTGGCCGCGCCTTTCGTCGCGGGCGCGTATGGATTGTTCTGGGGCCGCCTGAACCTTGAGGTGATCCGGCAGCCCATTCGCATCGCCAAACTGCCGCGCGCGTTCCACGGCTTCCGCATCGCGCAATTGAGCGATATTCACGTGGGGCCGTTCATGAGCGCGGACCAGATTCGCAAGTATGTGCAAATGACGAATGAGCTGAAGCCAGACCTGGTCGCCTTAACCGGCGACTTTGTCACGTGGGATGCTTCCACCGCTCCGGTCGTGGTAAATGCACTTTCCGGTCTTCGGGCGCCCTTCGGAGTTTGGGGATCGCTCGGAAATCACGACGCTTGGGCCAGCGCAGAGGATTTGCTGACCGAGCTATTCGCTCATACCGGTGTCAAAATGTTACGGCAGCAGCGCACGCCGATTACCTCCGGCGATGACTTCTTCAACCTGATGGGCGTGGATTTCACCAATTCGAACAGAATGTTGGCGGTTGGGGGACACCTCTCGAGTCAAAGACTCGAAGGAGTGGAGAATCTCATGACGCCAGGCACAGCCAATATTCTGCTAAGCCACAATCCCGATAGCTTTCCGCGCGCGGCGGAATTGGGAATCGATTTGAGCCTCGCGGGCCATACCCACGGCGGGCAACTTGCGCTCGAATTTATCAGTCCGGAGCTCGCGCCCAGCCGGCTGATCACTCCCTATGTGGCTGGGTGGTTTCAACGCCCGGGCGGGCAGCTTTATGTGAACCGCGGAATCGGCACCATCGCCGCGCCCATGCGCGTCGGCGCGCCGCCCGAAATCACCGTGTACGAGTTGCTGCGGGCGTAGATCAATTCTGCAGACCCGCCTGCCAGTTGGTCACTACCGTAAAATCCTGACTGGATTCTCCGCCCTTCGGCAGCGCCAGAAGGAAATTCTGACCGTCCGGGCTGACGTCGGCCAGATTTCCAGGGGCAGTGGAGCGCATGAAGGCGGTGGGAACCGTAAAGAGGCGCTCGGGCGTGCCCGCATGGAAAGCCGGTCCGGAAGTGATAGGCACCGCCATGACGCCGCCATCCGGGGCCAGGTAGAACAACTCTTTGCCATCCTGCCGCCAGTGGATCATACCCACGCCGCCGTCCCTCGATACCAGCCATTTGCCGGTCGTAGCCGCCGAGCCTGCATCGGCCTTCGGTGTAAACGATTCCACGTATATCTCCTCGCGGCCGGACTCTTTGGACGGAAACGCTATCCAGCGGCTGTCGGGTGACAGACGCGCTCCGATCTGGATGAAGCTGCTGTGCAAGAAAGGAATCGGCTTGCGATCACCCATGAGTGGCAGCACCCAGATAGTGTCGTTGCTGTTGAACACTAAATACCGGCCGTCACGCGACCAGTCGGAAAGCCCGAGAGCCGGCGCATTCGGCAGTAGAACGTTTTCCGCTCCAGCTCCATTGGTTGATTTCTCGTACAGAGCCTGCATCCCTCCGCGGAGCGAGGCGAAGATGACTCGTGTCCCATCCGGCGACCAAACGGGATTTGTGTTCGTTGAGGTGAATGTAAATCTGGTGGATGCGCCCGTATTCATATCCATGAGCCAGATGTCCGTGCCCTTTGTGTCGCGTTTGGCCACCGCGATCCTGGTTCCATCGCGGGAAAGGACAAACATCTGGTAACGGCCCGCTTCGCCTGCGGTGCGCACGGATCTCCCGCTGCGATCCAGCCAGGTAAGCTGGAGGTCTTCTCCAGCGCTACTGCGATAAACCAGATCGTTTCCGGTTGCCGAGGCCATGCCCAGTAACAAGCCAGGATTTACTCCAACCTGTTGCTGAACAGGGACCGGCTCACCTTCTATTGCCAGACGGCCCGGATTGAAAGTCTGCGCATACAGGGTGCCATCGCGAACAAACAGGATGTGCCCTTTGCCGGAGTTGACTGCGGGAACATACGAAACGTTCGAGCCGGTTTTGAATAAGAGGTTCGCATTCTGCCGTTCCGGTTTGGTGTCGAGCGAACCCGCGTAAACTCCATATTCACGGCCGGTGAAACGAATGTAGAGGAAGTCCTTCCCATCGGGTAGAAATATTGGGTAGCCGTGCAAGCGATCCCCCCGCTGGCGATCCAGATCCGTTACCGGAACTGCTGTGCCACCCGCGGCAGACACGCGCATAATTGTGCTGCGGCTGCCCCCAAAGAGAACCACGTCGTTCCCGTTCCAGGATCCGCCTATCAGCTCACTGCCCGCCGGCAAATCACAGATGTCTTCCGGAGGGCCTCCGCTTACATCGATCTTCTTCAGCTTGCCATCGGATTCAAAAGCTACGAAACGGCTATCGGGAGACCAGAACATCGGCGCCGCTCGAGTGAAATTGGTTCCCGCCACGGCGTGCGCCTCAAGCGAATCCATCGATCGGATCCAAAGCTTCTGTTCGCCATTGTCAATGCCTGCGAATACCAGTTTGCGGCCATCGGGAGAGAGAGCGAACGGGCCCGTGGCCGCCAAGGTCACTTTCTCCGGTGGCTGAATCTGAAAACGCAAACTCTCCTGCTGCGCCGGTGCCGCTCGCCAATGGAGCCAGCCTGCAACGTCCAACACGATTGCGGCTACCAAAGCAAGAACGGGCCCAAGCCATAACCAAACAGACCGGCGGCCCGCCACGGTAACGGTGGTGCCAGGTTCGTCCAGCAGCAGCAGGGCATCACCGATATCGTTTAGCCGCTGCCGCGGGTCCTTCTGCAGACAACTTCGCAGCAGCCGCCGCGCCTGGAACGGAACACGGTTGAAGTCGGGTTCCTTGGTGAGTATGTTGGCCAGGGAATCGGAAACGGTCTCGCCCTCAAACAATTTGCCGCCGGAGAGCATTTCGTACAGCACCGCACCGAATGCCCAGATATCCGCCCGCTTATCTACCGGCCTTCCGCGCGCCTGTTCCGGCGCCATGTAACCCGCTGTTCCGAGAATCGTTCCGGCCTGCGTGTTGCCCATGGTGAAGGTGGGCGAATCCGCGGTTGAGAGTCCGGTAGCTGCGGCGCTTGTCGCCGTGGCCAAGCCGAAATCGAGCACTTTGACCGTGCCATCCGGCTTCAGCTTAATATTGGCAGGCTTCAGATCGCGGTGCACGATGCCCTTTTCATGCGCGGCGCGGAGAGCTTCCGCGATCTGGCGCGCCACGCCCAGCGCTTCATCGAGCGGCATCGGTCCTTCCGCAAGGCGATCGGCGAGGGTGGGTCCCTCCACCAATTCCATCACCAGGTAATCGGGGCCAATGTCGTACAGGGTGCAGATATTGGGGTGATTGAGCGCGGCGATCAGGCGCGCTTCGCGCTCGAACCGCTCGCTGAAACGTTCGGCGGAAATCTTGATCGCGACACTGCGGCCCAGGCGCGTATCCTGAGCCCGGAAGACCTCACCCATTCCGCCCACGCCCAACCGATCCTGAATTTCATACGGCCCCAGATGTGCCCCGGTCGTAACAGACATAAGTTTGAGTCAAGTCTACAACACATAGGCAGCCGCCTGGCGCGAGAGTTCCCAGGCGGTATACCGCAGGTGGAAAACCGCTTTGACACCACCGCGTCTTCTGATATAGCCTACGGGAAGCCAATGACTGGCGCCTGGAAGATCGAGGGAGGGAGTGCATGAAGCGCATTGTTCTGGTAGCGATGGGAGTGGCCATATATGGCGCAGTGCTGTACGGGCAAACGGCAAAGTCCTGCGAGAGCCTGAAATCGGTATCGCTCGCCGATACAACGATCACAGCGGCGGAAATGGTGCCGGCTGGCCCGCTGCAATTACCGCGTGCGCAAGGACGCGGCCCGGCGGCGCCGCCGCCGATGGCTCCCGCGCATTGCCGCATAGCCGCTGTGCTGACACCTTCGTCTGATTCGCATATCGAAGTCGAATTCTGGCTGCCGGCGGCCGATTGGAACGGAAAATTCGAAGCCGTGGGCAACGGCGGATTCGCCGGCGTCATCAGCTTTCCCGCCATGGCTGCGGCGCTGCGGGAAGGCTATGCCACGGCTTCTACGGATACCGGGCATAAGGGTGGCAGCGCAGCCTTCGCGGTAGGACATCCTGAGAAGTATGTGGATTTCGCCTGGCGATCGATTCACGAAATGACAGTCAAGGCGAAGGCTCTGATCACCGAATATTACGGGCGTCCGGCGCAGCTTTCCTATTGGAACGGGTGCTCCACCGGCGGGCGGCAAGGCCTTAAGGAGGCACAGAGATTCCCAGAGGATTTTGATGCGATCCTGGCGGGCGCCCCTGCTAATTATGAAACGCACTTACACGCCTGGACCGTTGAGGTCGGCATGGCGGCGATCAAGGGTAACGAGAACATTCTTCCGGCGAGCAAGATGCCGATTATTAATAAGGCAGTTCTTGCGGCCTGTGACTCTCTGGATAAAGTGAAGGACGGCCTGCTGAACGATCCACGCAAGTGCCGGTTTGATCCGGGTACGCTGCTATGCAAGGGAAGTGATACTGAAAATTGCCTGACGGCGGAACAGGTAGCCGTCGTTAAACAGATTTACGCTCCCGCTAAGTTCAAGAATGGCGACTTGATTTTCCCATCATTCGAGCCAGGCAGCGAGATGACTTGGGCAAGCGTAGTGAGCAATGCCGCTCCTCCGCAGATTGGCCTTGATACCTTTGAGTATCTGACGTATGCGGACCCGAACTGGGACTGGCATAACTTCGACCTGGACCGTGACACTTTGGCTGCGGACAAGCGAGACGATGGAGTAATCGACGCTATTGATCCGGATCTCTCGAAGTTCAAAGCTCATGGTGGCAAGCTGCTGATGTATCACGGCTGGAACGATACGGCCATCGCCCCGGAAAACAGCATCAACTATTATTCGAGCGTGCTACAGAAGATGGGATCAAAGCAGAGTGACTGGTATCGCTTGTTCATGGTGCCGGGGATGCAACATTGCGGCGGCGGCCCCGGCCCGAATCAGTTCAACGGCATGGCGGCGCTGGAGCGCTGGCGCGAATCGGGCGTAGCTCCGGACATGTTATTAGCCGATCATGTGACAGGCGCGACCGTGGACATGTCGCGTCCTCTCTGCCCTTATCCGCAGGTGGCCGTGTACAAAGGGGCGGGCAGCACTAACGACGCGGCGAACTTTTCCTGTAAGGCGCCGTAGATTTCCGGACTGACACGCGCCGGGTATCGCTGTCACGCAGATTGAGGCATCGCTTCGAGTCTCGCTCCCAAAGTCAGGTAGTTGAGGAGCGTCGAAGCGATTCCGGATGCGGCGATCACCAAGGCCATGGGAACCGCGGGATTATCGAGAAATGCAAGGAAAATAGTGGCGACCGCGGCGATCAGAAATTGGTTGGTGCCCAGCAACGCGGATGCGGTGCCTGCGATCTTTCCGTGCCGCATCATCGCAATCGCGGAACCGTTCGGAAAGACAAAGCCCTGAGCGGATACATAGGCAAATACTCCCGCGAACACTCCCGGTAAACCGCCAATCCCGGTCAGCACGGAACCGAGCAGCAGCAACCCCGAGGCCAACTGCACCAGGTTGGCGAGCCGCAACACGCGCCATAAAGGAATACGATGCGGCATTCGCCCGTTGATTTGCGACGCCACTACCATTCCGGCGGCGATTGCGCCGAACAGCCAGCCGAAGCGCTCGGTAGGAACTTTATATAAGTTGATAAAGACGAATGGTGCGCTGGTAATGTAGGCGAAGGTCCCGGCAGAACTGAACCCGCACACCACTGACGCCCCAAGGAAAGTTTTGTCCTTCATCAACTGCTCATAAGAGGACCGAATGATATCCAGACGCAGCGGCCGCATGGCATCGTGAGCGAGCGATTCCGGCAGACGGAAATGCATGCCGACGAGGCACACGCATCCGAGCAGGGCCTGCGTTACAAATGCCGCCTTCCAGCCGAACCAAAGCAACAGATAGCTGCCGATCAGCGGCGCGATCACTGGCGAAACGCCGAGTACCAGAACCAGCATCGAAAAGACGCGGCGCAACTCTTCGGGCGGGAACAAATCGCGCACCATGGCCCGCGAGACAACCGATCCGCCGCAGGCTGCGACCGCCTGTACGATGCGGAATGCGGCGATCCAAGGTATGGAGGGTGATAAAGCACATGCGGCCGAGGACAAGATGAAAAGTAACAGGCTTGCGTACAACGGCGGTTTGCGCCCAAAGCGATCGGTAATTGGTCCGTATAGAGATTGGCCGAGGGCGAATCCCAGTAGAAACGTGACCATGGTGCTCTGGACCGCTCCGGCCGATGCGTGGAACACACGCTCCATGACCGGCATCGCCGGCAAGTACATGTCGATCGAAAGCGGAGCGAACGCCTGTAGGGCGCCCAACAGGATCAGTAACTCAATGTGGCGTAAGCGGGATGTGGGGCGGGCCGGTGCAACCATGTTGAGCCGTTCCGCCCAGTGTATCAGTTCAATGGCGAACGCATGGGCGGAGCACCTACGGTATGCCCAGCGAGACTTCAGTCACCGAAGCTGCCGACTTCTTCCCGTTCTTCAGCAGTAGCGGGAACGGGCTTGGCGCCGCCAATCTGGACCAGATCGGGCCCCGGCTGCTCTTTCAGCACGTGTTGCCGATAGAGCTTCATCATGCGCTCATTTTCCTGCTGCTCTTTCAGTTTAGCGTCGCGCGCCCGCATTTTTTCTTCGCGCGCATTCTTGGCGATGCCCAAGCGATCGAGATCGTGCTGTTCTTCGTTGGTAATGATCTCTTCGCGAAGCACCAAACCATGCTCTCTCGACGTGAGCGGCACTTGCTTGCCACCTGCGAAGATTTCGTGCCGCCCATGCTCCTCGTACCACTTGGTGAGCGACGCCGTCATGTGCATCTTCTCAATGATATTGCGCCAACCCACGCCGGTATTGTAGGCGCAGAAAGAGATTTCCCCTTCCTGCGTGGCGTAGGGGATGATACACTGCTCCGTGCGCCGGAAATCGTAGTTGAACAAGTCCTGGAACCACATGCCGGCAATAAACAGGAAGTTCCAGCGGTCCCGGCGTCGCTGCTCGATATCTTCCCTCGTACGGGTCTTGCTTACGTTACCGTAACTTTTTCCAGTGGCGCCAAATGTCTTATCGAGTTTCTGATACCAGTCGCTGAGCTTGAAATGCGTGGGCGCCTGGAATGGATCATAATTGCGGGCGGCCGCGAGTGCCATGCCGATAATGGAAAGCCATTTTCCGCGAGCGGCATCATTAATACGCGCGACATCTTTGGCCAACCGATCAGCATTGATGAACGCAGTCACCGGCACTTTCTCCCCGGTTTCTTTGTCCACCATTACGGCCATGCCTACGCCGCAATTCGGATGACAGCCGCAGCTTAATTGTCCCCACCCGTATTCTGGGCCGTGAACTAAGTCGCTCCAATCGGAGAATGTCGAAATGAAAGAGATAGGGAACCAGTCACGAGCCGGCTCGCCCAAGCCGGTTTGATTCTTCACGTCATGTGCCAGGTGAGAGAGAGTATATCGCTGCGCCGTACGACGCTCATCAGTCACTTCTTCATCGCGACCCGTAAAGGATACAGGTTGGAATGACAGGAATGGAATCTTTTTGGGGTTGTCAAGAGCGAACTGAATAATGCGCCCTACCTGCTCGTTGTTGATACCATTCACCAAAGTGATCACTGGGATGATATCGACGCCGTTAGAGTAGAGGTTTTCTATGGCTCGCAGTTTTACATCGAACAGATTGCCCACTTTACGGTGGGAATTAGCGGCGTTGCCGATGCCATCGAATTGCAGGTACGCATACCGCAACCCAGCCTCAGCGGCCTTCCGGCAGAATTCGGGATCCTTGGCGAACTCGATACCGTTGGTGGCCGCCTGTACCGATGTATAGCCCACCTCGCGAGCGTATCGAACGGCATCCAAGAAGAAGGGAGAAAGAGTTGGTTCGCCCCCGGAAAACTGGACGGACATCTGTCTCTTCGGCTTGATCGTAATGGCATTGTCGAGCAGCTTCCGGATATCATCCCAACTCAGCTCGTGTACAAAACCCACCTGGTTAGCGTCCATAAAGCAGGGATCGCACATCATATTGCACCGATTGGTGAGGTCGATTGTGAGCACCGAACCCCGGCCATGAGTGATGGTGCTCGAACCGTGGCGGTGGAGTTTCTCATCGTTATGGGCGCGGATGTCCCGGCCAGGAAACACCTTTTCCAAATGCTTGAAAAACGCAGTGTCAATCGCCATCACGTCTTCGAAGTGACCATGGATCGGGCAGTCCTTTACCATCAAGATCTTGCCGTCTCTTTCGATGATCTTGGCTTTAATTTCCCCAGGCCGCTGGGAGTAAAGCACATCGAGTGGCGTGGCGCCATCCAGAATCTTCTTGCGGATTTCGGGAACGCAGCGGGGGCAGAGAGAATCGGTCTCGCGCGGCCAGCCGAGCGGGGGCTTCACTTTCTCCCATGATTTGAGGAGCGGTTTCTCGGACCAAGCCGGCGTGAACCCTGGGTTACGATGAATTTGGTTCACTCGGTCAAAAACAGTCCAGGCTGCGCCTGCGGCGTATGTGAGCAGTTTTTCCGCGTATTTGATAGGCTTGTGCATTGTTCCGAATTCTCCTAGGTGGCTCGGCGAGCGAGCGAATCACCCCGACAGCAAGTATAGTGGCCGGGGTCGCCGGCTCACCATGGCTTGCCATCAAACTGTTGAATTTATTGGTTGTACGGCGAGTGCAGGGGTTGAACGGAGCAAGCCAGAGCACGGCCAACAGACGGTGTAGCCGTATGAAAGGGAACGGTTTAACTCAATTAACCACCCTGGGAATTCTATGCGCCCATGAAACGCGCGAGCGCCATCCCCTCTCCGAGTGGCAACCGATAACCGATCAGGCAGAATTGGTCGAGCGCAAACAACACAACCGACTCCAAACCCGCCCCTACGCTTAAGTTCTCCTCTTTGAGCCAAGGCGTCGTGTAGTCACTGATCCCAATTAGATGGCTAGCTTGCGATCGCGCGAATCCGAGCGACATAGGTAGTTGGATGGAGGTACGAGCCGCGTTCAAATCGCGGTCGCCCGTGAAAGTGAAATTCTCCGTCTTTAAGCAGTTTAGAGCCATGGGTGTCCAAGCTGCGGTGGGGAAGTTGATCAGTTGATTCAGTGGTGTATCGTTCGTGTCGGGGGGATAGAGCACTTCAAATCTCGTGTTCGGCTGACTTTGCCGCACAAACGCCATAATCGCATTCGTGAACTGGCCGATCAGATTCGGCAAGAACGTGCACTCTTGCGGGTAACTCGCGGGAGTTGCATTTTGACTCGTAATGACATCCATTGGACGCCCGTAGGTGGCCTGAAATGTACTTGTCGTATAAGCATCGTAGAACGGCATGCCAGAGGAATCAGCGAAATACCACCACTGCACTTCCCCAAACTGAAGATACGGAACGAGGCCCGCTTCCGCCATCACATTGGCCATATCCAGATAGGCTTGCTGCCAGAAGGCGAGCGAGGCCGGCGAAAAATTAGTTTGTAGCGAAGGAGTCGAAAGCCACACAGGACCATCCGGATAACACTGCGCGATGCCGGTAGCAGCGCTATCGTCGCCATTGCCTAATTCCATGCTGAATGACACGGCGGCATCGATACCGTAAGATTTCAGCGCGGCAAGGAAACTGCGAGTCCAATCCCGAGCAGCCCTGTTTATCCTGGGAATCACGTTTAAGTCTGTCCGCCAAATTACCTGGGGAGGGCCTTCCGGCGTGGCGTCGACTCCTCCCGCCGGTGCCGCTCCGCTGGTCTGGGCTGTAAACTGAGTGCTATTTGTTGTCACCGAAACCGTAAGCCCATTTCCTTGCGCGCCGGTCGCCCGGGCGGTGATCGTAAGTTCCGATCCATTCGCTTGCGCCCATACCGCGCTCGATCCCTGGTTGATCAGCAGCGCAAAACACGTTGCAATGCTCGCGGCCGTGTCGCCGATCAGATTTTGATGTTGGATTATGGTGCCGCCGATACTAATTTGAGTATAGTCGCTAAATACGGGCGCTCCATTAAACTGAATGGTAACTGTCGCGTTCACTGCGCCTGGATCTACGAGATCATAGAACCATAGGGCGCCTGCATAATGATTAGCGCGACCGATAAACCCCAGAGTATAAATGAGCCACGCAGTCCTTTCAGGGGCCAAAGCCTGCGAGTGTAGCGTGTCCCAATCGGTCGCCAGTGTAATCCGTGGATTTGGGCCGAACGTGGGCAAGTTTAGGGAAGGCACGGCAATTTCGATAAAGTCGAAATAGAAATATGTGCCATCGCCAGTATTGGTTGCCTTAAATGTGTGACTGCCCGGCCCTGACATCTGCGCAAGAAGTATTCTTACCAGGACATCCTCTCCGGATAGCGCCAGATTAATTACGACAGGCGTGCCGTCGTCTACTTGTACGCTTACCTGGCCACACGCAGTCGCCAGCCGGCTACCCAGGTATAGTGTGTGAGCGAATTGAGAATAATAGCTGCAGCTTACTTCATTTCCCGGCGTGCTAGTCGCTGTAATAGAACCGCCGGAGTAATTCCCCCGGCTTTGAGTCCATGACCCCTGCGGTCCCTGATACTGCACCTGCACCGCATCGTCCTCTATTCGAAAACTTCCTGGCCCGGCTACGCTGTATTGTAAGTTGGAGCCGCTGACGGCCCAATTCGTGACGACTACCGAGAACTCCTGCCGGCGAAAGATGCCAGGCTGAATAGCAGCGGCATATGTCCATCGTATCTTCCTTACGTTGGACGTGGGCACCTGGACTCCATTGATGTCGAGCAGGTTGCCGAAATTAAGGCTTATCTGCCAGGCAGAGGGCGAGACACCCCCGCTGAACAGGCAAGATGTGGGTGACCAGGATTCGGAGCCTTGGCCGGAGACTGTGCCATACACACCGATCACATTGCCATTAAGCCCCAAGGCCTCCGTACAAGTGAGAGTGATTTGGGACCCGCTAGCAACAGCGGATACTCCCCCAGTAGCCTGCCCGGCATTTATGGCCGCTGCAAGCGAAGCAATGGCTGTTTCAAGCGTATCACCGGCTGCTGTCTGGTAGTTAAAATGTTGGTTAAGCCAGGCCAACTCGATATAATCGCCCGCGGCCGGAGTGCCCGCTAATTGGAACTGTGCTGTAGCCGGGGTATAGCCACCCGAAGCTGGCGTCGCGTAGTTCGCAAGCGGCACCTGGTACATCGTTTCTGTGCCATTTGTATCTGACCAGATTCTCAAATATGGCCAGTCGACCGTTGGATACCAGGTGGAGTCTAAAGGAATGCAATCCGTGCGGCTTTCCTGATACGTAAGAGATAATCCACTCAAATTCCCATCAGGAAGGTTGCGCAAAGCCGGATGCTCGAAGACATTGTCACGGTTCCACTCTACCACCGCCCAGTCAAACTGCTGGCGCCATGTGCCGGATACCGTAAACCCAGTCTCACTGGTTTGACTGAGCGCCGCAATCGCTGAAGGCTCAAAAAAATAGCATTGCAAGTCTCGATTGGGACAAAGCTTCGTCGAAGTGGTGGGCATTAGATTCGAATAATTACCGTAAGGTCTGAACCTGGATATGTTTGCCCTACCGTGAGAACCGATAGAGTGACTTGCGTCTGTGCGATCAAAGGTGGCAACGAATTTCCAGGAACAGTATTCGATGTCACTTGCCCCGGGGCTATTGTGAGCTGGCAGTAAGCCGAACCGTTGGCATTCAACTGTAACTGAATGGCCGCATCAGCCGGACTACCCAATATCGCGAACACATCGCGAACGGAGTGGGAGCTATCGATCACCAGAGCTGGAACTGCATTCTGATCGACGGCGAGAAAGCCCTGTACCTGGACTGAATATTGGCCACCGTAAAGCGTTCGCAAGCCGTTATCCGCAGTCCCGGTCATACAAACGCTGGCAGTGGGGCTGTTGCCCTGATCATTTGTAACGAATAGTTCAGCGCTGGCGACTCGGACATCCGGAAGCGGCACAGAGTAAGTCCAACTGCCGCTGTAGGGGCTTCCGAAGAATTCCGATGGGAAGGATGTGATGACTGTCATTGATGTAAGCTGATATACCAGAACGCCAGAGTTGTGCGCAGCGGCCAGGCTTCCATCAGCGCCCCGAGTTATTTGATACTGCAGGCCATTGTTGCCGATCCCGGTTACTAGCATGACTTCACTATCTATCTGAATCATGGTGTTAGCCTGAGCCGTGCCCGCGGAATTTAATGTCAAAGATTGATCAGTGGCGGCCATGTTTGCAGCTAGAGCCAGCGTGGGATCTGTCTGTAACTCATTCCAGTAATAGACAGTGAGAGTTGCCGCCGATATTGTCCGCGTATTCGTGAGGTTAGGAAAGGAGATTCCACTAAGTTGAATTGTCCCGCTTACTTGAGCAGGGTTTATTCCAAATAGAGGTGCTGGAGGAACCGCGGTGTCGGCGACTCCCGACCCGTCGATTTGCCAGCGTGTCACAGTCGCCAGTTGCGGACTGCTCTCGATGTCGTTGACGTTGGCCGATCGCCCGGTAATCTCGACCACCTCGCCCGCCAGGTTGGGAATCTCAAACTGGACCGGGCTGCTCTTGGTCTGCGCTGCAAAGTGCCATCCTGCTTCCGCGACGACAAAGAAACTGGTAGCGTCGGGCACGATACTCCAGGCTGGTGAGACCGTCAGGGTGGTCGCGGTGTTGCCGAGAATCGTCCTTTCGTCTCCGCCATCAGTGCCGCGTGTGATACGCGCCGTCATGCCGGTGTATGCGTTGACGGCCATTTCTAGGGTTCCGTTCCCGATAGTGGTCGGCGAGAAAACGGTCCCTGCGACTTCCGGCTGCTCCTCCATCCTCCAGTAGAAGTTCGCGTGATCGAAGTTAGGGTCGGCGGGCGCGATTAATTGTATCGGCAAGCCAGTATCCGTGAATGTGGTTGCTAAAGTTTGCGCGGTGGCAATGCGGAATAAATTCGCCGGCGTAAGTCCACGATAAATATTAAAGGTGCTTGTATTGGGTGCGAAGCTAAGATCGGACAGGGTGACGGTGCTGCCGTTGGCTGAAATAACCGCAGTCACCAGAAAGGACAACACGCCTTCGTTACCCGCACTGTCCTGCCCTGAAACCGCATAATATAGTGTTTGCCCTCCTTGGAGTGAGCCGCCCGTCCCTATTGTGCACGCCAGACTCACCAGAGGCGCGGGTGGTCCTTGCCCATTTGGCACAGTAGGGACCGTAAAACTTACAGTCAGTTCTTCGTCCACCGTACCATCGCTATTGGTTACGGCAGCCTCAGCAATCCCGAACTGCACATTGCCGTTTTGGTCGGTTGTGCTTCCTAATAGTGGGTTTGGCGTCCCGACGCCCGCGGCCCCCCCGTAGGTATTTCCGGCTGTCGAGGTGGTCTGCCCATTAGTGTCCGCGTACCACTCATCGTCGTGTATCTGCGCAGAAATCGTGCATGTTCGATAATTTGTTGACGGCGAGATCTTGAGAACACGAAACGGCTGGCGTTGCAGACCTTCCTTAAGGTAAGTCACCGTAATAATATCGCCGGGCCGGATTCCGAGCGCTTTGATGCTCGTCTGAAACTGGATATAAGTATTTCCTTGGACGGATTTGTCCAGGTTAAATTGTAGGATTCGGGCAGCTTGGTCGTAGTTGGGCAGTCCCAGAGCCATCAAAGTGGTGGAAACTTCTTGTCCGATGAGTTGGATGTCGTCCGGATCGAATAGGTCGTAACTATCCTGCTGATAGCTGTTCAAAGCGTCTTGGAACTCAACGCTGAAATCGTTGGGAGTATCGGCAATGCTGCGGGCGGTTATCGTAATGCTCGGCTCTCCGGTAGGGAGACGCAAGATGTCCGAAAATCCGGAAGAACCGTCTCCGAATTCGTAACTCGGCCAGCCACCATTCAGGGGTTGCGTACTGTTGGAGTTGGGCATCGGATTCGGCTGTTGCAGAGCGATCGAATTTTCAACCTGTAACTGGAGAATTCCGCCGGGGCCATAGGTCAAATAAAGCCGCGATGCATTCCGGACGCCGCGCACAAAATCGCCGCCGCTGCGCTTATTTTGTAGAACTACATTGCATTGAAATCTCGGGATTTGAATCGGGTTGCCATTGAGATCGGTGGAGTTGATCAACTGATCGCAGTAAGCGGCCGTTGCTGCGAAGCTGGTAAAGTCGATTTCGGAGGCGGCCCAACCGCATTGCCGCAACACGTCCAGCAATATCCAGGCTGGGTTACTGGAAAACTCGTTATTAAGATAGTTACCATTCGTATCATACGTGGGCACCTGTATGCCCTGGGCTAACACCTGAACGCTGGGCAGTGAACTACCGGTGCTAATCGAGTTCGGCACGACCACTGCCAGGTAGCCCATGCTCCCGTAGGGATCACCCAGCGGGTTGCCGTTCGAATCGGTGAAATTCAGGTCGAATCCCCCATCGCGGGTTCCGAGCGTGACCACGTTGTACCAGCCGGTGGCTGTCATGTTCTGTCCGGTTACGCCAAGCGGAATCTCATAACCGTTGACCAGCACAGTAAGCACGCCTTGCATGACTCCCATTCCCAGGAGCACTTCCATGCGAGTCAGGTTGCCATCGTTCCGCGCGAAAACTACCGGGGGATAATACCACGCAGTGCCGTATAACATTGGGACAAAGTCGTTATAGCGGGCTTGATTTATGGAAACGTTAGACTGAACCGAGCCTTGTCCGTATGACCGGACGGTGATCACGGCGGGAACAAACTCAATCCCGCCAAACCGGGTCCACATACCTCGCGCCTGGCAGTCGGTCCGAACATATCCGCAGGATGTATAAGCTACACCGCTGTCGAGACTTCCAGTGCCTCCAGGGACATCCGCAGAGTAACCGCAGCGGTAATACGGGGAATACTGACCTTCAGCACCACCATTGACGGCCTCTGTCCTCTCGTCCAAAGTGGTTGGGAAATTCCATGGACACCGGCGCTGAATGTGAACTGGCGGCAGCGTCAACCTTTGCAGATTCATGCGGTTGGCGGCGCTCAAACGGAAAGTGGACTCCTTGATTTGATCGGGCGGATTGCAGATCCCCTGAAAAACGACGATAGGATCGGTGAGGGCCTGGCTGTTTGGTAGGTCGTAGAAGATAAAACTGACGGTAACCTGGGCGCCTTTGAACCCCCTAGATTGCTCGATTTCAGAGAAATAAGAATCGGCGTTGGCTAATAAAACTACGATCCGCGGGGCGCCATCTATACCCTGATCAGAAGCCGTTTGTATGTCGAATGAGCTGTGCTGCAAGACCCGGGCGTTATAATTCGTCGTACCAACGGATACTGTGTGCGTGCACCAATGTTCTTCCTCTCCGTCCGCGAGTAAGCAGTCGAATAGCACCAGCGGCGTATCTGTCAGTTCTTGTTGTTTAAGCTGATAAGGTGCTTGCATAAAAGATATTCACGGTAACGGCGTTGTGGTTTACGTCCGTGCTGGTAAACGCCAATCCGCGATCCTGAAAATATGCGGTTGCGTACAGGCCGCCTGTGGTACTGGGCTTATAAACCGAAGCGGCCGGCTGGACTTCTACCTGCATCCCAAAGACGTTTAGTGAAATGCCGGGCGGTACCTGCAATCCAAATGCAATCGAGTCCGAAGATGCGTCTCCCTGGCCGGTAATCGAGATTCGGGTCCAGATATTAGGGACACTGGCAGCGCTCTGCTGAGTTCCTAGAAGCAATGTCGCGGTTGCGGGTATAGATGACTGTACATAGACACTGAGGCAGTATGTGTACCATCCGGGGGCGTTTAGCGTTTGGTGAATTCCCTGAGGGGCCTCCCCCGAATTGCTCAGGGTCCACCCATTGGTGTCGCCGGTTGGGTCCTTCAAGCCTCCCGTCAGGGCGAGGAACGGATCAGCGGTCCACACGTCATTGGTTAATTGGTCGCTCCAGGCGAGGAGGTTCGCTGTCGGATCGAGAAAGGTAAAGACATTCAAACTTCCCTCAGCCGCCAGATAGAATTGCTGCAAGCTGGCGGCCTCGGCGTCCGATAGGCCTTCGTATTGTAGTCGCCACTGGATTGTTTCACCTGCAGGATCTGCCAGCTTGATCACTGTCATATCTGACAATGTATTGACGACCGTTCGCGTACGTCTCCGTTTAAGCACCGGAAATTGTGTCAAGGCTCCACTTGTCAACTGGGGGTACACGAGCATGCCTAAGCCTCAGCCCCCATTTTGAATTACTGTCAGGGAAGTCGTACCCCTCATTTCGGCTAAAGAGATCATATCCATTTGGTCACTCGCCAGACTGCAGTTCTGGTACACTTGACCAGTCCAGGGGTCGGTAAATGCGAAACTGCCGAAGGCGCCCTGGTTTTGCTGGAAGAAGGCCTCGAGCGCCGCCATTTCTCCTTCGTCCAATAGGTCAAGGCGGATTACCCAGGTGTATAGTGGACCTGAGCAATCCCGATATCTTTGGTCAGTTCCATCGATGAAGTGCAAAATCTGCTGCTGAAAACGGAACACTTTGGTTGCAGGATATTGCGCAACCGCTCCAGTTTTAAGCGTTGGGAAGCTGCTCATTGTAAATCGTTCACCACATCGTTAATCGGGCTGGAAGTCAACATGGCCTGGCGCACAGCTTGTGCTATATCGTTGCTACGATCCAGGAAAGATTGCGAGTCTAGTGCTTGTATGGTGACGTTGATTGGCGCTCCCGCGCTGCTCCCACTGCCGCTTGTCCCCGCAGTGCTAAGTGAACTGGATTGCGAGGCGGCAGTAGTCGTGGTATCGCTGTACAGTCTGGGCATCCCATATTGGTCATAGTCAGCATCCTCAACGCCGCCCGGCGTGTCAGCGCCGGTGAAGTACAGTTGGTCAGGCTTAACGTATTTTTCCAATGGAGGCGGCTGTGACGATCCTCCTCCAAACAGGCCTATCAGACCGCTTACTAACGGGATCATTCCTAGTCCGCCACCGAGCGCCGAAGAAACCAGAGACAGGATCGAGCTACCCCCACTCGAACCGCTCGAACCATCCGAACCGCTCTGTTCGACGGCTATCGTTGTCGGTTCGGCATTCAATCGGTTGCCAGCTTCAGCCGACATGTTGATCACACTCGGCTCGCTCGTGCCGGCGCTGCTCTCCGGAAAACCACCTACTGAACCTCCACTACCACTTGTGGTTTGTCCAGCACCTTCCTGACTCACACTCAATCCGCTGATGAGCGCGTCCAGCCCTTGAGCCATACCAGCGCTGCTGCTCGGCCCACTCATTCCCTGATCCGAGCTCAAGCCGCTCATCAATGCACTTAGCCCTTCATTCGTATTACCGCTAATGGCCGGTGCATTGAACCCAGATTCTAAAGTGGGATCAGTACTTCGATACTGTTGGCTCGATAATGCCTGAATAATATCAAACAGCATTCCTTGTTCGTCGTTCGCCATCTCGTATCTCTATAGCCAACTCATGTTCCAACAGGACAAAAGCGTCAGCCTGTCGAGCCGTTAGTTCACCAAGATCCATGCGGCCGAACCGCCGGCGAAACGAGAATTCCTCCAGCAAGCTTGCGCTCTCGGCTGATATATAGGATTTCGGGCACGTCCCCAACACTACATGCTTCCGGGCCCAGACTGGTGGACTCTCCGATTGCTCGCCCAAGCCGAGCCATCCACACCGCCGCTTTTGTTCCAGGCCGGACTTACGGCAGATGTCGCACCTCCAACCGGCCTGGTTAGAAAACTGAAAATGGAAAGCGACAATCAGTTTTTTCGTTCGGTTGAGTTGAGACCCGTCTGCGCTCGAACCGCCTCAAGCGCCTCCCGGAAAAGATCCTCGGGACCATGATCGGTCAAGAGTTCCGGCGTCGCCTCCACGCCATCCACTGTCAGCCCTTCGATCGACTTCAATCCCCACGTTAAATAGACACGATTGATTTGGGCCTCCAGCAAAGCGGCATCCATTTTGTCACCAGGGTCCTCGCCTGCTCTCAGAAATTCCTGCTTTCTGGCCAACTCTCTGATACGCGACATCAGTTCAGCACGCCTGCCGTAGGACATTTTGTGGACAGTGAATGTCACGCCCGGCGTGATTTGCGATTCGATCACAGCAACGCTTTCGTAAGTCATGGTTATCCGAATGCTATCGACACCTCGTTATCAATCGTGCCTTGCGCTCGAGATGTGCGAAACTTCCACTGCAAACGGTTCGAACTATCGTCGAACTCCGGAACCTGCGGAATCACGCTGTTCATGTTCACGGCAAAAGTCAGTCCTGCGGTCTGCCCTAACTGAAACATTAGTGTCACCGGTGATTGCTGGCGGGCCGCTTGATAAAGTCCTTGGGTCGCTGAGTCGGTCAGTCCGTATAAGCTAAAAGTGGCAGAGACAGTTCGTGGCCCGGGAGCAATGGCTCGGGGCAAGCTCGAGCCGAATTCGCTCATCCGGGCGTCCAAGGAGTTTTTCAATTGAACCGACGCGCTGGTAATAGTAAAAAACTGTGCCGGAGATGTCCCCAACCAGGCTTCACCCAGGTTCCCGGGCACAATAGTGTAGTCAAAAGCGCCTAGCTGTGGCTCGGCGGGGAAGCTTTGTAGTTGTTCGGGGCCCCCGCCCGCGAAGCTACTCGTGTCAAGCACATCCTGGGCCATACCCTGGAACTGAAATTCGTGAAAATCACCATTCACCAGGATATTCATCTGATCCACCGCAGCGCCACTTAAGAGCCGCTGAACCGCAGTCGATGGATCCCAGTAGTCAAAGATGCTGACGCTAGGTAACTCGTTAGAGGGCGTGTACGTCACAGTGGGACCAGTCATTGCGCCTGTGCCTGGAGTCACCGTGAGGGGGGCATTGAGTTGCACAGTCTCACTGTTAACGATAGCCGTCACAAATCGGACGTCACCGCCTGATGAAATGGCTTGTCCGACACTGAGACCGTGCGGCCCAGTGAACGTTAACTGGCCGGTGTTATTTGCGGAACTCACGGTTCCCCCGCCGTACTGCAGTGGAGTCCCACCGAGCGCGGCTTGGAAAAGTGGCCCATACGCCGGTCCAGTCGATGGCTGCCAGCTAGTCAAATAGGTTTGCAGTCCGAAGTTAGTTCGGCGCTGTCCGCCTGATGGCAGCCCAACGAACGTTCGGCTTCCAGTCTTATCTTTTCGTTGTGTTACTTCGAGTTGATTCTGAACAGTCAGCTTCAAAGCCGGAATCCGGTTGCTGGCTGAAATCGTCGGCACGACTCCATATGCGCTTTCGAGCGCTGTGTAGAATCGGTTCGCATTCGAGGAGACGTAAGATGCCATGGTTAACTAATGCTCACTTCGATTTGAAATGTTATCTTTGCTGTCTGCAAAAAGTTTCTGCCGCCATGTTTAACAGGGCCTACGGCTACACTATATCCACCAGAGTAGTACAGGCCGTTGCCCCAATCGCCGCGCTCGCCATCCAACACTTGAGTTACTGAGTCGGCATACAGCTCTAACGTGTTCTGGATTCCATCCAGCCGGTCCTGGGAGTGCCGTACCTCAATGGCCATCTGTATGTTACCGGAAAACGTTCGGAATTTCTCCGTCAGCGTGTTCGCGAGTTTTTCGCAGTACACATATACCGACGGGTATGTGGTGGTTTTGCTGCGTTCGGCAAGTTCTGAGGACACGTTCTGCCCATAAATCTGTCCGGCGTCAATCGGAAATGCGAGCGAGCTGTCAGGCGCGCTCAACGATCCCAAGTTGGCGTTCATGCCATTAGGCCCACCAATCAACCCTATTACAGTTGTGGTGGCCGTGCTCCCAATGGTATTCATCATCCTCTCCAAAGTACCCGCGGAAGCGGTCTCAAATAAGTTGGTGTTTGCCCGGTCCCTGGCATGGATCCACTCGTTGCCGGCGGAGTCATCTGTTCCCACATTTGGCCCAGTGCCAGCGGTGTAGTGTTTTGAACGTACATGGATCCCGGCGCATTCCCTACGTATACGTTCCAGCCGGTCGCCTTCTGCGGAGTCGCTAGGGGTTGCACCCCGAAAGCGCTGCTCGAAGTCGTAATTGCATCGGGAACTGCACTTGCGCCCTCCTCCCCGGCCTCGTTGATCCAGGCCATGGTTGCATAATATGTTGCGTCCGGAAGGCTCCCAGATATTGAAACAAGCTGTGGTGTGAGAGCCTGAGGAATCGGATTTACAGCGATCCCGATTCCGATTCGAATCAGCCGCTCTCGCGCCGACTCTGCAGCCTGGTGAAATTGGTCGCGTTTTGCTCCATACCTGTCATTAAGCTGATCGAAGTAAGCATCGCTGTATACCATCTCCAGCGAGCGGTACGTGTGCCAGAGCTTCAAAGCCAGCGTTACCACAATCTGTTCCAGATGTGGTTCTTTTACCCACCACCCAGGCCAACCCTCAAATCTCAGTCCCCGGAGCATGGAAATAAGATCAAGACCGATCTCTTCTTGCGCCAGTGCAAGTTTCTGGGTGACATTGATTCCCTCTTCGCTAGCGATATTTAGAAGTTGTGAATCTTGCGCTGCTAGGTCATCCAGATTCGAGATGCAGCCATCTATGAACAGAGCCATCGGCCTTCCTACTTGGTCGCCGGCTGAGCAGGCGCCTTGCGTGCGTGAAACGCCTGTCTTTCTTCCGGAGTGGCGAGGCGAGCAATTCCATCCACAATCATTTTTGCGGCCAAGGCTCGCGGCACCTCCGTCTGCGTCCCGGCCTTACCGCCATCTGCGGTCTCCAGACTTACGATCACCGTGCAATTGTCCGCAATCTTCGACGCGATATCCTTTACCTTTTGGTAATAGTTCCTTAAATCCATGTCTCTCTCCTTCGTGTTTTCACTGGGATGCGGTCCGCTTGGCAACTAGCGGACCGCGTGGCTGGCTAAGTGTTGAACTGGACTCCCGCACTGTTCATCAGGATTCCACACCCATACAGAACGTCCACTGTAAATTGTTGCGCCAGCGTATTCGGCTGATAACTCATCACTACTCGCATTCCGAAATTGCCCAGCTCCGCGTACTCGGCAATCGCGCCGGTGCCGGGCAGCGGCTGCGGAAGTCTTCGGATTACGAGGCCAATCGCATCGCGTGTGAAGGCCAGGTTATGCGTATTTACCGGACTGGTACCGGTCTTCTGCACATATTGCGAACGGAAAACGTAAAAGTCCTTGAACTTTCCGATTGTGCCTTGAATTAATGTTTGCAGACCTGCCGCCCCGGCGGTCTGGAATTCCTCAAATAGCGGAATCTGCCGCCATGCCGAGTATGCGAGGGCGTCTACCACAATGTATCTCTGCTGATTAGGTGGAATCATCGCCAGGAAGAGAGCAGTTTCTGCGGCATCCACTGTCGCTTCCGTAAGCGGTGTGCCAGCAGTGCCCACCGGCGTGTTTGCGGTGAAGCCGGCATATAAGTTGAGCAAGTCGGTCTCGATCCTCTCTGCAATCGCCACGACCGCCGGCTGCATATAGACTTTTAGTAGGTCAGGAACAGCCAATACCTTAGTAACATCCGGTATTTGAAATGTCGCCTCCACATGGGTGTTCAGTACAATCTGCGCATTTCCCAAGCTTGGGTTCTGCGGTTGTACGCTTCCACCTTCCAGAATGTTGTTCGCCACCATCACCGGTGGTATGGGGATATTGATCGTATCGCCAGCGTGTGCCAAAACCGGCTCGTAATCGCGATTTACCAGGTTACCCATCACGAGGTTCCCGACCAGCACCGGCAATGCGTCCGCCGCCACCAGCTTCACAATCGCATTTGCGACGTTACTTGATGTGATAACTCCCATCCGTGCTCCTTTTGATCCTGTTACCGGCCGATGGCCGGTCTATACTCACTAGTCAGGTTCCACTGACCTCGATTCGTCCCGCGCAGCACCGTGCCGCAGGCCGGACCCGCTTCCTCGCGCCACGCAGACTAGAGGCCCCGCAGCGTCTGCGACGCGACCCGCACAATCTCCTCGCGCACTCTCTGCATTTCCTCCGCGTTCATGCCGGGACGGATCTTTGCAATATCCACCGCCTCCCGGCCGCCGTGGGACGACTTCGACGCCGTCGTCATTCCCGTACCGCCCGAAATCCTCGCAGGCAAGAATTCCGGATTTTCCGCCACAAACGTTGCGAGATAGTCCTTCATTGCCATATCGCCATCGTCAGAACGAGCCACGAGCCGTCCGTCCTCTTTGCGTTGAATGGCATCTTGCACTGCCTTAAAAGCCAAATCGACTTTAGCCACCCCTAGCCGCTGCAGCTCCGAACGAATCGCCGTGCTGCGCTCCGCTTCTTCTGCCATTCTCCGGCTGCGTTTGTTTTCCTCCACCAGCTCGTTCATTCGCCGCTCGAGCTGCTCCCGCCGCTTCCGCTCCTCCTGCAGTTCCGCCTTGTAGGCCGGCTCGCTCTTCGCTTGATCCTGGTTTACGTACTCCTGAATCGCGTTCCGAATCAGCGCCTGTACATCAAGTTCTTCCATCACGCCTCCTAACTGGCATACTTCGTTGCGTCAATCTCTTCTGCGACCTTATTCTTCAGTTCCTGGCGTGCATCGCAGAGATATTTGAACGCTAGCTTCTTGAACACCTGTTTTGTCAGTGTCTCCGAACCTATACCGAGATCCAGCAACTTTTTGGCATCATCCAGGTCATTGCCAAAATCGCCGAGATCAAATTCGTCCAGGCCCCTCACATCAATCGCCACCCCATCTTGCCGTGCGGCCCCAATCGCCCGGAGCACCTGTTTCATCGTGTCTTTCGCTGAGTCGCCGTAGGCGCGCAACACTTCCTGCGTGATGCTGAAGTCCCGCTGTTTGCTCGCTGCCGACAGTCTTAAATCGCCCGCGCTGGCGTTTCCCGCTTGGTTCATCAGGTAGCAAACCCGGTAAATTTCATCCTTCAGGCGTACGAGGTTATCCGCGGCAATCTGATAAACTTTCCCATCTGGCTCTGTCCAACCAAAGCGATCTTGCGGTCCAAGCTGGATGTAGTAGGACTCCCCTACAATCTGATTCCACTCGCGGTCCGAATATACAACGGGCATCGCAAACAGGCTCATGGTTAGGGCCCACGAAAGCGCATTCGACTTATTAAAGTGTTCCAATTGGAGCAATGCCGCCTTATTCATCAGCCACAGCCCTTCACTGACCCGTAACTGGAAGATGGGCACCCTTCGGAGGCTAGCCAGGCCATGCTGGCCTTCGCTGATCAATTCTGTCGGCTGGCTTTCTCCCGACTTGCGATAAAGTTGAAAGTTCTCCCGATCGTAGTAGATCCAGCGAGTCTCGGCTTCCCACCTGGTATCCGTCACTCTTGACTGCTTTAGACAGGAAGTTCGGATTACTACCCACTCCAGACCGCCGGTTTCGTCGTAATTCCAATTAATAACTTCGTCAGGCCAATAATCGACCAGATACGCTCTCGATTGGCCCGAAGCATCCTCTTCCGCGCGCGTTAATACTGTGCTGTTGCCTCGGGGAAACTCAATCGCTATATAGCTGGATCCGCACGCCAATGCCTGGATCATTCGTTGGCGAAAGAATTCGCTGAAACTGGTTCCCTTTAGATCACAGTCTTCTGCGAAAAAGCTGAAGAAGGTCTTTGCCGCGGTGTCGGCTCCCTCAAACAACAGTACCGGCTCCCGGCGCATGAGCGTCGCCGCGTACCAATCGATTATGGACCCGATGTAGTTTTCATAAAATACGCGCGTTAGCCGTTCGGCGTATACTTCCCCTGGCTCCTTGTGCCTACGGATCAAGTATTCGAAAGCGTTTTCCCGTAGTCGCTCGCCGCCGGCATAAAGATCTTTATACTTCCTCCACATATGCTTGCGGATGATATATTCCGGATGCTCGCGGTTGATATTTGGGATATCGATCATATGATCCGTTCCTGGCGCTCACCTATTGGCCTTTGGAGACGGTACTCCGACCAAAGCAGGTATCCCAACGCATCGGAAAGATGTGTTCTGTGGCGATCGCGCTCTTTGTCGATCTCGTATCGGTCTTCTTTGAAACAGACTTGCTCGAAATCCATGATTAGTTCTTTGCATTTCGGGTCCACCAGGAGTTCGACGTTGCCGGAGGAGGACCGTAGTTTGCCGTTGGTCAGATTGATTCGCTGCCGCACACTGGGGTTCGCCTTCTGCGCACGGTAAGAGACCCGCAAATTGGCGTGTTCCGCCATGAAGTCTTGAACTATCTCGTAATCTGACGATCCGCTTGTCTTTTCGGCATGCCCGGAGGCGTCTCCGTAGATCAGAATTTCCGCTCTTTGCCCAGGTATGCGCTTGAGAAACTCCTCGCAAGCCTGCACTGTAGTCCCGTGCTGGAGTACAATCTCGTCCAGCACTTTCAAAATCGGCCCGGCCTTTTGAGCGATGAGTGAACACATGGGGTTCACGTTGAAATCGAGTGTCCATAGCACGGGAATATTCGGTTCCCGTTCGAGCTTCACGACATTTTCCGGCCGCGAGAAGGAACTGTAAACCAATCCGGTCGTAATGTTGAGATACTCGCCGAGTACCTCCTGTTTGTAGAAAGTCTCGTCGTAGCTGGATTGCAAGTACTCGTAGTAATCCGGGGCGAGGAACCGGTTCTCTCTGGGCTTCGCAAAAATAGCCTGATAATCGTTCTTTTTACCGTCCGAAACGAACCTGCGGTAGACCCAGTCGTAACCTTTAGGCGTCCATACCGCGAATCCGGATAGCCGGGAAGCCTTGCCGTCGCGCAGCCGTGCTTCCAGCCGTAGCCACGCATCCTCGTGTGTGTAAGTAAGTTCGTCTATACCAAACCACGCTAGATTCGTGCCACGAAGCCGTTCGATCTCGTCCACGGGGCGGAACAGAACTCTGGATCGGGTCTGGGTCATCATCAAAATGTTCTCGGCCTTGTTGAGATCGAACGGAATATGGTTGCTTTCCAGAATCTCGAGTAAAGTGGCCTGTGTGGCCGACCGCAACATCGGGTAAGTCGGGGCCCCCAGCAGCCCCATCCGGCCCTGGTTGATGTAACTGAGCCTGATGGCTTCGTGGCAAAGCGCTTGACTCTTGCCGCTCCCAACCGGTCCGGAGAAGCCTTTAAACCTGGATTGGCAGTTGTGAAACTCAAGCTGAGATGGGAGCGGATCATAAGTTATTTCGTGGCTTTTAAGAGTGGATCCACCCATGTGACCTTGATTTCCTTAGGTCCTTCGTCGTTGTCAGTTTCTTTTTGTATTTCCCAAGCGACCTGCATCAACCGTAAGTAGTCGCCCAGGGAAGGCTTGAGTGTCTCATTTGCTGCCAGCCGGGCCTCAAGCCCATCGCACGCGGCGCTCAATAACTTCGCCAGTCGCAGTCTTTGTTGTTTAATGTCTGGCGAGTGTTCGCCGGTATCAGGCGCATCTAGCACCACTTCTTTTCTTTCCTTGGCGGTTCGCTTGTAGCCCATAAAAAAATGGCCCCGGAGTCTCTCCGGAGCCGCAACCCTCTTCCGTTCTCAAAAATAACATTCTTATTTGTGCCGGAATTAAAAGAGTGTCTAGTATGTGCTTGAAAAGAAAGAAAACAAAGTTTCCAATGATTAGTGACCCCATGACGGCGCTACGGGCCGGCACAACCAGTGGAAATTCCCCGCGATGTTATCCGACTCGAACGACAGCGGTATCCGAATCCGGCTGAGTACCGGGCCGATTACGGCGCAGAGCCGTTTTCACGCCGCCGGCGTGGGCCTTAGATTACTTCATAGTGAGTGGCGAATCGCCCGGGCCGCCGTACTGCCCCTTGCGCCTCTTCGGGTCCCGGCGGAACTGGCCCTCGGTTTGGCCGCCGCTCTTCCGGCCGGGGCCGGAGTGCGAGAACCCGAGTGCACCGGTTTTCCCTCGGGATTTTGGTTTGTGCGCTTTCTTTCCTGGCATGAGACCTTCTCATACTTCTTCCGAGCAAGCAGCGCACCAAAGGTCCGCAAGTTCCTGGCCGGCTCTTCCCGCTGAACGCCGAATCAGCTCCGGACCTTGACGTGCCCACCCCTAAATATGGGCCAGTTACACCCCGCCGATTTCGAATTCTCGCCCACCACTACCGTGGATGCTTACGCGTCCGTTCCTCATGCAACGATTCTCGATACGGCAGCCCTCTTCGGCGACGTCTTTCTTCCCACACTGGCCAACGGCGTAATCATTCGGCGCCGCCATCATGCGGCTGGCGGAACTCCTCCAATTCGACCGCCGTGCGATCCGCCGCATGCAGCACATACGGAACAAGTATGCTCCGGGCCCATTACTGCTGTGGTTTCCCGGGCGTTCTCTGGCGCTGATCCTCGATCCCGAACACGTTCACCGCGTGCTCGCCGGGTCTCCCGAACCTTTCGCAACCGTGAGCGCCGAAAAGCGAGCCGCGCTCGCGCACTTTGAGCACAGCAACGTTCTGATTTCATCGGGCGGGCGCCGCTACAACGAACAGGAATTGGATGCGCATGACCCCTTTACATCGCCTCGCGCCCCATCTTTTCGAAATCGTAGCCTCCGAAGCGCGCCTCCTCTGGCGGGGCATCCCAAGGGGTGGTGAATTCAAATACACCGGAAAGAGACGGAGCCCGGTTCGGCTAAGAAGTGACTGGCTAAGAAATAACCCGGGCCAGTTCACGCCCGCCGCAAAAACAAGCTGCTCCACGAAGGGTCGAGATACAACCAGCGCTCGGTGTTGTAACCGCTCGCGCGAATCTCGGGAACATGCAGCAATCCGTGGCCGCGGGCGCACACCAATTCGGTGCCGTACCAACCAAGGAAGGTGTGCGAAGGCTCGCCGATGCGCGTAGGATTGGTAAGGCTCCGCAGGCATACCGGGCAGCGGTTTCGCTGATCGGCTACAGCCCAGCGGAATACGACGAGGTAGGAAAGTACGATGCCAATACCTCCCGCCACGCCCATATCGAACGAAAGAAAGACCGCGATTACCGCCACCAGCGCGCTCTTAACAACGAAGAAAACATAGCGGCCGAGCCGTGCGACGCCACGCGGCGCGTAACGGCTCGGCCGGTTTTCCTCGATCGGCCGAGGAGGCAGATGAAGATCCAGAGTTACCATGCCTTGTTGATCTAAGGCATTCTGCAGGCTTTCGAGTCCACGCCGCGCGGCGTGCACACCCATAACCCCAACAGTCAGGAAGGCCGCAAACTCGAAGGCGTCGACGATCAGTGCGGCGCGCGGCATTGGTGGGCGGGGTGGGCTTGGTCCGTCCGGAAAAGGCACCACATACGCCAGTAACACAAGTGCAGCCGCTATCCCCGCTAAAGCAGCAAGACAGAAATAAGGCGATGCCGGAGGGAACGCGGGCATCGCGTTGGGCAGCGAATTTCGCCGCAACCAGAACGCATCGCGAAACGCGCCCAGACAGAAAGCAGTAGCTTGACTCTCCACTTCCTGCTCCACATAAAAAAGCTCCGCTTGCCATTCCGCCAGCCACTCCGAGCGCTGTTCGCGCGGCACCAGCCAACCGGCAGTGCGCAGGATAGCTAATCGGATGCTCATGCCTTCTCCATCTCGGCAGGAGGCATCAGGCCGGCGAGCAGCGGATAGCGCTTCTGCGAGGCCTCCAGCGTCGCCTTCCCGGAGCGAGTGAGTTTGTAATATTTTCGCGCGGGACGAAGCGCCCGATCGGCGGCCGTCTGCCGCTCCCACTCCGAGCGGATCAGCCCATCCCGCTCCAGCCGCCGCATCGCCGGATACACCGTTCCGCTCGGCAGGCCGGTCACTTCCATCACGCTGAATCCATAAACGTAGCCAGCGTGGATCGCGTGCAAAATCATGGCCGCTGTGTGCGACAGCTTCGGCTCAGGAAGCATCACCCCCATTTTACCTATGTAGAATGCTACTTGACAAGGCCGGCATTCAAATGTAGCATGCTACATAGATCGGCTGCCGATATGCTGCAACTCCTCAACGTTTCCAAACGCTTCAATGGCATCCCCGCGGTGGATGGCATTAGCTTCTGCGCCCGCCCCGGCGAAGTGACCGGATATCTGGGGCCGAATGGCTCCGGCAAATCCACGACCATGAAAATGATTACCCTGCTGATCGAAAAAACGTCCGGGGAAATCCTGTTCGATGGCGAGCGCACCGACCGCGACCCCATCGCTTTCAAACGGCGCATGGGCTACGTGCCGGAAGAGCCGCATCTCTATCCGCATCTCACTGGCCTCGAATATCTGGTCATGGTCGGCCAGTTGCGCGGCCTTCCGGAGAAGCGCACCGCGGAGCGTATCGATGGATTGCTGCGGTCATTTTCTCTGCACAGCGACCGCCACCTGCCTCTCTCCTCGTACTCCAAGGGAATGCGCCAGAAGGTGCTGCTGGCCGCCGCGCTGCTCCATAACCCCGATTTGATTTTGCTGGATGAACCCTTCTCCAGCCTGGATGTGGCCTCGGCCCTGGTAATACGCAGCCTCCTCCAGGAACTGGCCGCGCGCGGAAAAGTGGTGCTGTTCAGCTCGCACGAACTGGATACGGTCGAACGCATTGCGGCACACGTGATTATTCTGCACCGCGCCCACGTGGTGGCGGACGATTCCATCGAGCATCTGCGAACCCTGATGGCGCTGCCCACGCTCGAAGACATCTTTTCTCAACTCGCCGTGGAGCAGGATACCGCGGCGGTCTCCCGCGAGATCGCGGACCTCATCCGGCTATGAGCAAACTGCAATTTCGGGTTCTCTACCGCGAGTTTCTGTTCCGCCTGGTGGATCTGGAGATCCTCACATCGCAGGGCGATATTACGAAACTGCTCGGGCAGTTTGCCGCATTGCTTCTGTTCGTGGGCATGTACATCATGCTGCCCGTAGTAGTGGGCCTCGGCTCCTCCGACGCGGTACCGGAAATCGGTCTGCTGGGTGCCTGGACAGCAGAGCACTTTGTGATCTCGACCACCATGCTGGTAGTCGGACTGTTCGCTGTGATGAGTTGGGATTCGATGTTTCCAGACCGGCGCGATGTGCTCGTGCTTTCGCCCTTACCAGTGCGCGCCCCAGCATTATTCGCGGCCAAAGCCGCCGCGGTCGCGACAGGACTGGGTGTCACCGTACTCGCGCTGAACGCGTTCGCCGGCATCGGTGGGGCCTTTGTCTTCGCCTCGGCGCCGGTTGCTCCTCCAGTGCAGTTCGATGCAGCCATGGCTCCCGTCGGAATCGACCACATGCAAGCCGTCCTGGATCACGATTTGATTCCCGCGTTCGCTCCCAATGGCGCTCTGGCGCGTGGCAATGGCGCGGGCGCTGTCGTCGGAATCGTACAGCACGGGGAGCGCCGCATTTTCGCCTATGGAGCGGCCTCGCCCGACTCGATCTACGAGATCGGCTCCCTCAGTAAAACCTTCACCGCACTCATCCTCGCGCGTATGGCGGCGGAGGGCCGCGTGCAGCTCGATCAGCCCGTTCGCGAACTTCTGCCATCCGGCGTGGTTGCCAAGCCGAACGGTCCCGAAATTACTCTCCTCGACCTGGCCACACATCACTCCGGCCTTCCGCGAATGCCCGGCAATCTCGACTTCGAAACCATGGACTTGGCGCTTGCCCGGTATCGCACCTCCGATCTGTACACGTTCCTCGCCAAGCATGGCGTTCGAAAACCGGCCAACGCACATTTCCGTGATAGCGACCTCGGTTTCGGACTTTTGGGCGAAGCGCTGGCGCACCGCGCGGGAACGTCCTACGAGAAGCTCCTGGCAGCCGAGATTACGGTACCGCTTGGCATGAACGACACCACAACCAAGGTGCCGGCAGAGCAACGGGTACGGCTAATCCAGGCCTACAATCAGCGGAACAAGCCCGTTCCCGCGTGGGACATGGGTGCGCTTGCGGGCGCGGGAACGGTCCGCTCGACGGCCGCCGATATGTTGACATATCTCGAAGCCCAACTCCACCCGGAGAAGCTTCCCCCGAATCTCAGCACGCTGCGGACCGCGATTGTCAGTTCGCACGAGCTTCGCGCCGATGCCGGCTCCGGCCAGCGCATCGCATTAGCGTGGCTGTTCGTACCTTTGCTCGGCGTTTACATCCACGACGGTTCCATCTCCGGATATACCAGCTATGCCTTCTTCCAGCCCCAGGCCGATTTCGGCGGCGTAGTGCTCTTTAATGCAGCCACTCCCGCGGGCTTTGCCGGACTGCTGGCGCAACACATCGGGGCGAGGTTAACGGGACTACCCGCATTTTCTCTCGTCAACCAGGTGATCCCCGGAAAAGGCGGCGCGCTGGCCACACTACGCTCGTTCGCAGCTTACTGGATCACCATGGCGGCCAGCGGCATTTTCCTTTTTGGCCTGGTTCTAAGCATTCAGGGCTTGGCGCAATTACTGCCGCGCCAGCTTTTTCTGCGCGTCTCGTCGTTCCTGCAACTCGCCTTCTTTGTCGCTTTGCTGACGGTCTACTTTCTGCAGCCGGGTTTCTCCGATCTGGAAACGCTTGCCGAAAACCAGACGACGCTTGGCTGGTTGCCTTCGTACTGGTTTTTTGGATTGTTCCAGCAGCTAAACGGTCCCCTAAATCCGAATCTCGCTTTTCTGACGCACCGCGCCTGGATCGGACTGGGAGCCGCGATCTGCGGCGCTGCGGGAGCTTACCTGCTCTGTTACCTCCGCACTCTGCGGAAGATCGCCGAACAGCCGGACATCCTGCCGGATCGCCGCCTCTTTCGCTGGATGCCGCGATTCGGCGGCCCGTTCCCAACCGCCATCGGACAATTCAGCGTGCGCAGCCTGCTGCGCAGCCGCCAGCATCGCGTTCTGCTCTCGTTCTATTTGGGTGTGGCTTTCGGATTGGCGCTGTTCATCGCCAAAGCGCCTGCGCTCGGCGAGGAGCGGCCGGACGACTTGTGGTATCAGGTGAACGCCTCGCTGCTGGTGGCAAGCGTCCTGATGATCTGCTCCTCCGCCATCGGCGTCCGCGTGGTTTTCGCCATGCCGATCGAGCCGCGTGCCAACTGGATGCTTCGCGTAATGCCCCTGCCGCCGCTGCCGCAATGTCTGCCGGCCATTCGGCGATCGCTGTATGCGCTGGCCCTGGCGCCCGTTTGGGTGATTTTGGCCGCACTCCTGTTCTGGATATGGCCTTGGCGTATTGCGGCGGAGCACCTCACGGTTCTCGCGCTCATCGGCATCATCGTCGCCGAACTGTGGCTCGCCGGCTTTCAAAAGATTCCGTTCACGTGTTCCTATCAGCCCGGCAAATCGAAATTTCACATGGCCGGACTCATCTTCGTAATTCTCATGTTTCTGGCCATCCGCGGATCCGCTCTGGAGCGCGGCGCGCTCGATAGTCCACGCCTCTTCGCCATCACCGCGGGGGCGCTCGCGTTGATCGCAATCCTGCTGCGATACCGCACCAATATGCAGGCCCGCGAAGAAGGCGCAGTCCTCCACTTCGACGATCCTCCCGAACCAGCCGTTCTTTCTCTCGGCCTCTACCGCGACGGCGTGCTACCGCTTTCGTAAAGACCGCCATGCAGCAATTCCGTGTGCTGTATAGCGAGTTTCTCTTCCGGGTCGTCGATCTGGAGATCCTGACGCCGCAGGGTGAGATCAGCAAACTGCTTGGTCAGTTCGCGGCGTTGCTGCTAGTCCTGAGTCTATGGCTCACACCGTTCGTCGGGATCTTCGCCTCTGTCAGTTCCATCCCTGAAATTGGCTTAGCCGGTGCCTGGATCGCAGAGCACTTCCTGATCGCCACCACCATGCTGATCGTAGGCATGTTCGCCGTGCTGAGCTGGGATGCCATGTTCCCGGACCGCCGCGATGTGCTCGTGCTTTCGCCTCTCCCGTTGCGCGCGCTTACTCTGTTTACCGCCAATATTGCCGCGGTTGCCACAGCCCTAAGCCTCACAGTGTTCGGCTTCAATCTATTTACGAGCCTGTTGGCACCCCTAGAATTTGCCACGGCGCCGGCCCTTCCCCCTCCCCATTACGATGCAGCCATGGCGCCACTCGAAGCGGCGGACCTGAAACCCGTGCTCGACCGCGATCTGGCGCCCGCATTCGCCGCTCCCAACGGCGCTCTCGCGCCGGGAGTTGGTGCGGGCGTCACTGTCGGCATCGTGAAGCATGGAAAGCGGCGTATCTTCACGTATGGAACCGCGAAGCCCGACTCCATCTACGAGATCGGTTCCACCAGCAAAACATTCACCGCGCTCTTGCTGGCCCGCATGGTGGCCGAACATCGCGTGCGCTTGGACGAACCGGTCCGCGACCTTCTGCCGCGCGGCGTCGTGCCCAAACCTGCAGGCGCCGAAATCACTCTGCTCGATTTGGCCACGCATTCTTGCTCCTACCAGCCCGGCAAATCGTGCATCCACATGCTTGGAGGAACCTTCGGTGCGTTTCTGTTTCTGATGTACAAAGGCGCCGCATGGGAACGAGCCGCGCTCGCGAGTCCAATGCTCTACGTCATCGCAGTGGCCTTTCTCGCCTCAGCCGCGATCCTGCTCCGCCGCCGCACCAAAGCGCAGTCCCATTCCGAAGGAGCGGCGTTGCAGTTTGACGATCCGCCCGAACCGGCTATCCTTTCCCTCGGCCTATAACGATTTACTCCGCGGCCTACATTCACCCGCGCGGGCGTTGTTATCATGCCCGTATGGCTGCCATGAATCTGATCTCGGAGGCGCTGTTCGATGCCGTAGCGCTCGATGCGTCGGGATCTCCGCGCCGCAGGATGAACCACAATTTCCACTCGGGTCCCGATGACAATCCACACCGGTTCCTAAACGTTCTGCTGTTGGGAACCTATATACGGCCGCATCGTCACGCCGATCCTCCAAAATCCGAGACGTTTGTGGTGCTCGAAGGGGCCGCCGACGTACTGATATTTAATGAAGACGGTGTCATTTTGGAGCGGCACCGGCTTGGCACCCTCGAGAGCACGCGATCGCCGGAGGGCCGGCTTTGTCGATCGCCGGAAGGCCGGCTCTGGGGAATCGATTTGCCGGCCGGTGTATGGCACACGATTCTCGCGCGGACCGAACGCGTGGTCTGTTTTGAAGTGAAGCCCGGTCCGTGGAAGCCAGCGAGTGATAAAGAGTTTGCTCCTTGGGCGCCGGCTGAAAATGATGCGGCGGCGGCCGCTTACCTTGAATCCCTGCTGTAGTATCCGGCGGAGCTTTGACCGGCGCCCCAGGCCCAACGGCTGGCTCAATCGTACAATTGAAGCGTGGAGAACCAGGAAATTGCGCGACTGCTTTTGGAGACGGCCGACCTGATGGAGATTGCGGGCGAAGATTCGTTCCGCATTCGCAGTTATCGTAACGGCGCCACGGCAGTCGAGGGATATCCCGAGCGAATCGAGGATATCCTGCGAGACCCGCAACGCAAAGTGACGGATATTCCGGGAATCGGCAAGGGCCTCGCGGGCGTGTTGGCCGAAATCGCGGACCACGGCTCGTGCGAACGGCGCGACCTGCTGCTCGAAAAGTTCCCTCCAACGGCGCTCGAGTTTCTCAAGATCCAGGGACTGGGTCCGAAGGGCATCGCGCTCATCTTCGAGCATTATCATACGAGCACCATCGACGACCTGGAGCGGCTGTGCCGCGAACAGAAATTGCGCGTGCTGCCGCGCATGGGCGCCAAGCTCGAAGAGAAGGTGCTGCGCTCGATCAGCCAGTACCGCCAGCGCACCGGGCGGTACCTGCTGAGCTACGCGGAAGGGATCGCGGAGGAATTGACCTCGGTATTCCGGGAGGTTCCGGGTGTGGAGGCCGTCACTCCGGCTGGGAGCCTGCGCCGCGGGCGCGAAACGGTGGGCGATCTCGATCTGCTGGTCACGGGACCACACGCCACAGCGGCGCTCGATCGCTTCATTCGATACCCCAAGGTGGACGAAGTGCTGGGGCGCGGCGAAAACAAGGCAAGCGCTAAGGTGGGGCGCGATGGGCTACAGGTGGATGTGCGCGTGCTGCCCAAGGAAAGTTTCGGCGCGGCCATGCAGTACTTCACGGGCAGCAAAGACCACAACGTTGCCATACGCACGCGTGCCGTAAAAATGGGGCTGAAACTGAGCGAGTACGGTTTGTATCGCGTGGAGGATGAGGCGCAGGTGGCGGGCGAAACGGAGTCGGGCGTCTACGAGATGCTGGGCTTGCGATGGATTCCGCCGGAACTGCGCGAAAATGGCGGTGAAATCGAAGCCAGCGAGGAGGGCCGGCTTCCCGAGTTGGTGGAGCTGAAACAGATTCGCGGCGACTTGCATATGCATACCGTGGAGACCGACGGCCGGGCCACACTGCAGGAGATGGCTGCGGCCGCCCGCGAGCGCGGCTATGAATACATCGCCATTACCGATCATTCGAAGGCGCTGGCGATGGCGAACGGCTTGGACGAGGCCCGCGCCGTCGCGTTTGCCAAGCAGGTGCGCGAGATCAACCGCGACGGCTTGGGTATTCGAATCTTCTCTGGCCTGGAGTGTGACATTCTGCGCGATGGTACGCTCGATCTGGCCAACGACGCGCTGGCGGAATTGGACGTGGTGATCGGCAGCGTGCACAGCCACATGAATCTGGAAGCCGCAGAAATGACCGACCGGCTTCTGCGCGCGCTCGAATGTCCCTCACTGAAAATTCTGGGGCATCCCACGGGCCGCATCCTGCTGCATCGCGACCCGTTCCCGTTCGATTTCGAGCGCGTGGTGGAGGAAGCGGTCCGGCGCGGCGTGTGGCTCGAAATCAACTCTTATCCGGAGCGGCTCGACCTGAATGCCGCCATGATCCACACAGCCAAGGCCATGGGCGCGAAATTCACCATTTCGACTGATTCGCATCATCCGTCGCACCTTGGCTTTATGCGGTACGGCGTGATCACCGCGCGGCGCGGCTGGCTGGGGCCTGATGATATTTTGAACACGCTCCCGGCGGACCGGTTGGCGGCCGCTCTGCACAAATCATGAAAATCACTTCTTCACGCGAAGTATATAAATGCAGCCTGTTCCGTGTAACCGAGGATCAGGCGGCCGATTCCCGCAACGGCATTCAGATACACCGAGCGGTGGTGCGCCACGCCGGTTCGGCCGTCATGATGGCGGTAGATGAAAGGAAGCGGATTCTGCTGGTGCGGCAATACCGTTTGCCGGCCGGCGGGAATCTGTGGGAGTTGCCCGCTGGACGGATCGATCCAGGTGAGAAGCCGCTACAGACAGCGCGCCGGGAACTTGCCGAGGAGACCGGCTACCGCGCGCGCACCTGGAAAAAACTGGTCTCCTTTTGGGTGAGCCCCGGTTACGTGGAGGAGAAGATGACCATCTTTCTCGCGACCGAGCTGACCGCGGGCGAGGCTACTCCAACGGAAGATGAGCGCATCGAAATGCGCTGGTTTTCGCGGAGGGAAATCGCGGAGATGATCCATTCGGGCAAAATCGAAGACGCCAAAACCATGATCGGGTTTCTACTGTGGGAACGGTTGGGGAAGGCGGCCCCTCGTTGATGTGTTCGGCATCATCATTTGATGCGAATAGCATCTAATGGTAATATGGAATCGCCTATGAGAACGACGGTGGATATCGCCGAACCGCTTTTGAGAAACGCCAGGCGATCCGCGGCCCGGCGCGGCGTAACAGTCAGTGTTGTGCTGGAGGATGCGCTGCGACGCTACCTGGCTATGAAGCCGGATGTTGCGGCTCCGCCTTTCGAATTGCTTACGGTGCGCGGAGAGCTGGTTGATCCGAACGTTAACCTGGACCGGACGTCCGAATGGATCACGCGCGACGATGAGGCTCGGTTCGGAACAGCCGGATAGCAGAAGCCCGTGCTGATGCCCGATGTGAATGTCTTGGTCTACGCGCATCGCGAAGAGACCGAGGGGCATGAGCGCTCCACGGCATGGCTTGTGGAGATGGCAACGGGGCCCGAGCCCTTCGCCATTTCCGAGCTCACAGTTCACGGATTTCTGCGGATCGTGACCAACCCGCGGATCTTCCGCCCGCCATCCACGAGGAAGCAGGCTATGGACTTTGTCGATTCGCTACTGGCAAGGCCGGGCTGCTGTTTCATCCGCCCGGGCCCGAATCACTGGAGTATCTTCCGAGAGTTGTGCGAAAGGGGCGGGCTGAAAGGAAAGATCGTGGCCGATGCTGTCCATGCCGCGCTGGCAATTGAAAACGGCTGCGAGTGTGTCACAGCCGATACGGATTGCGGCCGATTCGCGCCGCCGCTACGCTGGCAGCATTTGTAGCGTCTGATTGGAAAAGGTTCGGGAACACAATGCTCCCGCTACCCGCCATGCGGCAGCGGTTCAAAGGCTAAAACTCCCATGTGCGGAAGACGTGTTGGTGGGCTGCCATATCCACGCGCTTGCCGCGGAAGCGCACACCCTCCATTTCAAGTCGAAAGCGCTGCTCGCTGGCGGTTTCGTACTTGAATTTGATTTCGCCGCCCGCTCCCACTACGCGCTGCCAGGGAAGCGACCCTCCGGCCTTGCGCAGCACCTGCACCACCTGCCGATGGTAGAGCGGATATCCGGCGGCGGCTGCGACTTGCCCGTAGGTTGCGACCTTGCCGCGAGGGATCTGACGAATCGCCTTGCGGATCGCGGCATCCCGCTGGCCGCTTTTCGGCGCGCGCAGGAGCTTGCGCACAACTTTTCCCAGTTCCCAGTTTCGGCGAGTGGTCATCTTCTTCTTCATAGTCCGTAGAGGTGGCGCGCATTGTCGCGGAGAACCATGCGGGCGAGCTCGCGCGCACGGTCCCGGCTGATTTCGCCATCCCGCAGCATTCCGGTCAATGCGATGGCCAGCGCTTGCCTCCCATTATGCGCAGCGATCCAGCCGGATTCCTCCCAGCCCAACTGGTCCGAATAGGGGTAAGCGTCCGTGCCGAACAAAACCTTCTCGGGTACCCATTCCAGCCACTCCCGCATGTCCGCGGCCAGCGCAGCGGGGGTTCGCAGCAGGTCCTGCATGGAGAAATCAAGATAAGCATTGGGGCGCTCAAGCAGCGCCGTGATTTCCCGCGTGAATGGCCAGCCGCCATGCAGCATCACGAAACGCGTCCTGCGCAGGCCGGGATCTTCGAGCACCGGTTCGAGCAGCAGCGGATTGGCGCCCGCAATATCAAAATAGCTTCCCGCGCCCGCAGCGCAATGGATGTGCACGGCCATTCCCAGCCTGCCGCATTCCGCCGCGATGTAGCGAAACAAAAAATCCTGTAACTGTTTGTATTCGCCATCCGGAGGCGCCCCGCGGGATCGAAACTGGCTATAGATACGCGCGGCCGTAGCCTGGTCCACGGGATCAAACGCGAGCGATCGCAGATAGGCGGCCTCGAACTTCTCGGCTATGGCCCCGCCCTGCTTGTGCCGTTCGAGCGTTGGAGTCACCACGCGGGAAAGGTAATCGGCTAGCGTGGGCGGCAGCGTGCGCGCGCCGGCTTGCTGGAGGTAACGCCCGCGCAGCGCGTCTTCGAGCGCAAAGAATGCCTTGCGATCGGAATTGCGCGCGGCCAGGCGGGAGTTCTCGAGCGGAAAGATCAGCGCGTCTACATACGGCACCCAGCGGAATCGCGGCGCTTGAATGCTATTACCCATCGCCACACGATTGGCGAGCATTACTTCGACACCCATTTGGTTGAGCACCCAGGCCGGGTAGTCATCGCCCTCTTTTTTTATGACCGCCTGCTTGCTGGCAGAGCCGTAAAGCTGTTTGTGCGCTTCGAGCACAGCCGGTGCGTTGGGCCGCAGAATCAGCGGATCGGAAGAGGGTTCCATGTTATCCACCGGCAAAGCGTCGAATTCGCGGTCCGGTGGACCATTCCAGACGGGGCGCACCGGATGCGCGTGATTATCGATCGCGCGAATGCTTTGAATGCCGGCCAGAATCGAGGGATCGGTAGCGCTCTCCGCCGCCGGCCGCGGCTGGTAAAGAGACAGCCCCGCTGGCCGCTGACAGCCCGGCAACAACAGCAGGACGGCGCAAACTGCCCACAAGCTTTTCATTCGAGAGCATTGTACGCGAAAATCATCGCATGACACTCACTCGTCATCTGCCGCTCGAAGTGGTTCGGTTGTGTTATGCGGAAGACGTTCGTTCGCGCGCCAACATACCCGCGGGCCGCCTGGCGCAGGCCTTTGCCACGGTACCCAGGGAGCGCTATCTTGGCGGCGGCCCATGGGACGTATTCCGGCTGGGCGATTACATCACCACCGAAGATGATGACCCGCGCCACCTGTATCATGACGAACTGGTGGCTTTGGACCGGTCCCGCTGGCTGAATAACGGCCAACCTTCCGCCCTGGCCGCATGGTTCCAACTTCTCGATCTCGAGCCCGGCAATCGCGTGTATCATGCTGGTTGCGGCGTGGGATACTACACCGCGATTTTGGCCGAAGTGGTCGGCCCGAGCGGCAATGTATTAGCCGTGGAGATCGATCCGGAACTGGCCAAGCGCGCGCATGTCAACCTGGCTCATCTGCGCAACGTCAGGGTAGTGGCAGCCGATGCCATCACCTACGATCCCGGAGAGTGCGACGCCATTTTCATCAACGCCGGCGTCACGCACCCGCAACCTTTATGGCTCGATCGCCTCAGGCCCAATGGCCGCCTGATGGCGCCGATGACCGTGGTCCAGCCGGCGCCCTACGACCCCAAAGGCGTCATGGGCACGGGCCACATGCTGCTGGTGCGGCACGTTCACGAAAATTACCCGGCTTCGTTTGAATCGATAGTAGGCATTTACTCGAGCCCGACTGGCCGGGATCCGGCGTTCAACGCGATGCTCGGCAAACTGTTCCAGGAAACAATCCTAGGAAAACGCGCGGACATCCGTAGCGTGCGCCGCGACCCGCACCAGCCGGCAGAAACCTGCTGGCTGCACGGCGAGGGGTTTTGTTTATCGACAGAAGCACCTTAGCCGGGACTCGCCGCTTCCTCAAAGCCACCCAATACCTGCCGATATGTTCTTTTGATGAACCCGGTCAGCATATTGTCTTTTAGCTCGGCGCTGTGTAGTGCGGCCGGCAGCAGTTGAAGTTCGCCGGCGCGCCCGGCCGGGGCGCAGGCTAATTCGGGAGATTCGAACCCGCAAGATGTAGTTTCCCTCAGTGCGGCCGCCGGTTCCAGCGCCACGGGAAGCACCGGGACAGCGAGCCGAAAAAACGCCACCGCTTCCGAGAGTCAGAAAGGGCAGCTTGTCGACCTGATGGCCTGATGATGATTACTTTCTCTGCTTCTCGTGCAGCGCCGTGGAAACGGGTTGTCGGAAATGCTCGTAGTGCGTCAAAATCTAACCTATGGTTGATGTTGCGGAACCTTGGCTTCGCGGCCCGATTTCCGGGGTGGACCCTCTGCTGGCGCCGCTGCTTTATGCCTTCGAGCACGCCCGCGAAGATCTCAGCCGTTGGGCCGGCGACCTTACTCCAGCGCAGATTTGGAAGAAGCCGTATGGCTTTGGTTCCGTTGGATTCCATATCGTTCATATTGGCGGCAGCACGGATCGTCTCTTGACTTATCTGCAGGCGTGCGATCTTACCAAAGAACAAATGGCCGCTCTGGCGTCGGAGCAGGAGACGAGAGAGCAAGGCGCCGCGGAACTGCTGCGAGAATTAGACCGCGTGTTTGAAAGAGCGGAAGCAGTGGTTCGGGCCATTGACCCTGCGACTCTCCGCGAACCGCGCTGGGTGGGAAGGAAGCGATTGCCTACTACGGTTATCGGCCTGTTGACGCACATCGCAGAGCACACCATGCGGCACGTCGGGGAGGCGATCAGCGCGGCCAAACTGGCCGTACAAGCGGACAGGCATTGATATTACGGCTTTAATGCACCGTTTCCTTGGTGACCACCTTAGCTGGATCGGCGTGCGGATCTACCATCACTCCCACCCACGCAAAAATCATTTCATCCCAGCTTTGTTCGCCCCAGCGGACCGCCTTCGCCGGATCGGGATTGTACTTATTAGCGGCCGAATTATCCCAGTGCGCGGTGAGTTCCACTTGCGTGCCCTTAGGCAAAAGGCGCGTCTTTTGTTCAAAGTAGATGAGCTGCCAGCCGAAGTCGTAGTGCGGCACGCTAACCAGAGTTTCCGATTCTCCGGTAGGGTACTTCAGTTGGATCGCCATATCTTTGCCGCGCAGATGCATGTGCGGCTGCGAGTAGATCAGTTCCACCGGCTCATTGAAAGTCGCTAACGCATGGGCTTCGCAATTGGGGTCGCCGGGCGGAATTACGAAGGTGTCGTCGTACACCGGCACGGTCAGCAGACGCTTTTGCGGCGGCTCCTTCGCCAGGACGAAACCGACCTTGGTTTGATCCACAGCTTCGGTGCCGTTAGCCGTGTAGTGCATTTCGAAGACTATATCCGAGCCGGCCGGAATCAGCTTGGCGGCCTTGTGCCCGCGGTCGAAATAGCTTTGGGTTTGTGTTCCCGGCACATAACCGAGGAGCCACTCATTGGCGACGCTGACATTCGGGTCGACGGGAGCGGGCGGCGCTGCCTCACCGTTACTGCCCGGCGGTATGTACGCTTCGCCCGGTTTGGCATCCTTCATCCACTGCGAACCGGGAGGCCGCACGTGGACGCTGGCATGATGCACGACGGCGCGATTCCCCGGCCGCACCTCCGCGTCGATAACCCAGGTGTCTTTAGTAAAGCCCGTCGGAACCACAAAGTACGTGTAGAGCACCGTCCCTTTGGCTGGCACGCGATAAGGTTTGGGCATCGAAAAAACCACATCCGGTTTGATGTTCCAGCCATCCGTCCACGCGACAGGCGCAGGCTTATCCTTAGCGGCTCCTTCGAGCGCGCCTCCATCGACCCAAGCCGCAATCGTGCGGATATCGGCATCGCTCAAGCGGCGGTCGTTGGCAAAGTGGCCGTATTGGGGATCCGCAAACCAGGGCGGCATCTTGCGTGTGAGCACCGCCGTTTTGATCGCCTTCGCCCAAGGGCGCGTGCTCTCGTAGGTGAGGAACGAGGAAGGGCCGATCTCGCCCGGCCGGTGGCATACCTGGCAGTTCTGCTGCAGGATCGGCAGCACATCTCTATTAAACGTCACGTTCGCCGAAGCGGCAGATAATGCCCCGGTGGTAATTGCCAGTATCGTTCCGGCCAGCAGGTGTCGCATGCCGAATCCTCCGAGAAAATTGCCACTACAATACCACAGTCTACCGAGCCGCCGATAAGTTGCATGTGACCCTGGTGCGCGACATTAGAAGTGCCTGACGCGGGCACCGTCAGAACCAGGAAATCAGGGAATGTGGAATGGCGCGGCGAGCGAGCTATGGCCGGCTCCACGTTGGTGCGTTTCTGCCCGCGTAGAAGTATGGCTCCGGTCCTGGCGATCATGCGATTGATGGCGGCAGCTTCGCAAGCAGTGCCGGCATCTACCGAAATTTTGGCACCTGCCGGCTCCGCGGCTCTGCCAACCGCCCCACCAGAAACTAACGCCTTTAAAATGAGTAATCCCCATTTGGCTATGTACTTGCGCTTGCGCAACCCCGAAGAGGTAAATGCCAATGCTTCGGGTTTCTTACTCCGAAAGCGCCGAGGGACAACGTTGGAGTCTCTGCGGCCGCCTCGCCGGTCCATGGGTTGGCGAGTTGCGCTCGTGTTGGGGGCAAGCCCGGGAACGGGCGCCGCTCGCGCACGCGATTGTAGATCTGAAAGATGTCGTGTTCATCGATGAAGCCGGCGAACAGTTGCTCGCTGAAATGGAGAGCGCGGGCGCGCAACTGGTCGCCGCCGGAGTGGAAAACCAGCACGTCATCGCATCGTTAAAGAATGGTTCCGGCCGTCCGCTGCGGCGCTGGCTTGAAGGCCTTTGCGGAAATCGCCCGGAAGGGGAACAAGCACGCCAAAAGGACAAGTGAACATGAAACGAAATCATCTGATTGCTGTGTGCGCGGCCCTCGTGGCAATCGCGGCTATCGCCATCGTCTTAAGCCGGCCGAAAAGCACCGCTGCGGCCAAGCCCGAGCAGGCGCCTACGGTCCAGGTAGCCGAAGTCATCGAGCGCGATTTGCCGATTGAGCGTGAATGGGTCGGCACTCTGGACGGCCTGGTCAATGCAGCCATTCGGGCCCAGGTCACCGGTTATTTGCTCCGTCAGGACTACAAGGAAGGCTCCCTCGTCCGCAAGGGGCAACTGCTTTTCGAAATCGATCCGCGGCCCTTTCAGGCGGCGGTGGACCAGGCTCAGGGGCAACTAGCCCAAGCCCGTGCACAACTGGCCCAGGCTAAAGCCGGCCTCACCCAGGCGCAAGCCCAGGTTGTCACTGCCCAAGCCAATCAGCGCAGGGCACAACTCGATGAAGATCGCTATATCCCTCTAGCCAAGCAGCAGGCTGTTACGCAGCAGGATTTGGACAATGCCCGCGAGACGAATTCGGCTCAAAAGGCGACAGTCGCCGCGGCCAAAGCCCAGATCGAGACCTCGCAAGCGCAGATTGAAGCCGCCGGCGCTGGCGTGGAAGCGGCCCAGGCGGCACTCGAAACGGCTGAGGTAAATCTCGGCTTCACCAAGCTGACATCTCCCATCGATGGTATCGCCGGCGTTGCCACCATTCAGGTCGGCAACCTCGTCGGTCCCGCGGGTAATGCGATCACCACCGTGTCCACGCTCGATCCTATCAAAGCCAACTTCACCGTCAGCGAGCAGGAATATCTCGCCCTCGCGCGTGCCGATGCGCTCCATAAGTTGCAGCTTCACGTCATTCTGGCCGATGGCTCCGTCCATCCGCGGCCGGGACGATTCTCCTTTGCCGATCGCCAGGTGGACCCGGCCACCGGCGCAATCCAACTAACGGGCCTCTTTCCCAATCCCGGTAACATTCTTCGTCCCGGGCAGTACGCCAAGGTGCGCGCGGAGACCGGCATCGACCGAGGCGCTTTACTCGTTCCGCAATCCGCGGTAACCGAGCTGCAAGGCAGCTACCAAGTGCAAACGGTGGGATCCGATAACCGCGTGGCCACTCACACGGTCCAGGTCGGAGACCGCGTCGGCACTTTGTGGGCGATTAACCAGGGGTTGAAGCTGGGCGACCGCGTGGTGGTCCAAGGTCAATCCGTAAGGCCGGGCACCCTGGTAGCTCCCCAGCCCTTCCAAGGCAATTAGAGGACGTCGAAAACCATGTCTAATTTTTTTATCAAGCGCCCCATCGTCGCGATGGTCATCGCCATCCTCACCGTAATCGTAGGCGTCATCATGATCGTGGCTTTGCCGGTGGCGCAGTTCCCCAACATCGTCCCGCCGGAAATCCGCGTGCAAGCCACCTACGTGGGCGCTGACGCCACTGCCCTCGAGCAGGCCATCGCCACGCCCATCGAACAGCAGATCACCGGCGTCGACAACCTGAGTTACATGTACTCCGTCAACGCGACCAATTCCGCCTCAACTACTTTATTCGCCGATTTCGATCTCAAAACCGATCCCAACATGGACCTTATCCTCACACAGTCGCGCGAGCAACTCGCTTCGGGGCAGCTCCCGCCGGAGGTAAACGCTTACGGGGTCACGATCCGCAAGTCCACCACCGCTCCTCTCATGCTGATCGGTCTATTCTCGCCGCATGGCACTCGCGACGCTACCTTTCTGGCCAATTACGCCTATATCAATCTCAACGATCCCATTGGCCGCTCCTACGGCGTAGGGCAAACCAACGTCTTCGGAGCCGGCCAGTACGCCATGCGGCTCTGGGTAAAACCCGATCAGCTCGCGAAGTTGGGCATCACGGTCACCGATATCATCAACGCTATCCAGGCGCAGAACACCATCAACCCGGCCGGCCAGGTGGGCGGCGAACCCGCTCCCGCCAACCAGCAGTTCACTTACGCGGTCCTGGCGCAAGGCCGGCTCACCTCGCCGGAACAATTCGGGGATATCGTGGTCCGCGAGGCCCCCAATGGTGGAATCGTGCGGGTAAAAGATGTCGCGCGCGTCGAACTGGGCGCGCAGAACTACAGCGTCATCGGGCGCCTCAATGGCAAGCCTAGCGCCATTATCCCGGTCTATCAATTGCCCGGATCGAATGCTGTGCAAACGGTCGACGGCGTCCGCAAGCTGATGGCCCAGATGAAAAAGCGCTTCCCTGAGGACGTCGATTACGCCATCTCGCTCGATCAGACGCGACCGGTCACTGAAGGCATGAGGGAGATCGGTGAAACTCTGGGTATCGCCATCGTATTGGTCATCCTGGTCGTCTACCTCTTCCTGCAGGACTGGCGCGCCACCTTGATCCCCATGCTGGCCGTGCCCGTTTCGCTCGTCGGCACCTTCGTGCTCTTTCCGCTGTTCGGCTTCTCCATCAATACGCTGTCCATGTTAGGTTTGGTGCTCGCCATTGGCCTCGTGGTCGATGACGCCATTGTGGTTGTCGAAGGCGTGCAGCGCCACATCGAAGAAGGCTTGGCTCCTAAGCAGGCGGCTCAAAAAGCCATGTCAGAACTTTCGGGGCCCGTCGTCGGTATCGCTCTCGTCCTGGCGTCCGTGTTCGTGCCCACCGCTTTCATCCCGGGCATTACCGGAAGGCTGTATCAACAGTTCGCGCTCACCATCGCCATCTCCGTAGTCATCTCTGCCTTTAACGCGCTCTCGCTCAGCCCCGCACTGGCCGGTATGCTGCTGCGCGCCAAGCCCGAGAAGCAAAGCCGCGGACCGCTGGCCAGATTCTTCGGTGTCTTCAATCGCTATTGGGAGAGTAGCACGCACGGGTTTGTCCGCTGGTCGGGCGCTGTGATTCGCAAGGGCGCTCTCGTGTTTCTGCTGTTGGCTGTCTGCGGCGCAGGTGCGGTTTTCGTTGTCGGCCACCTGCCCTCCAGCTTCCTGCCTGATGAAGACCAGGGCTACATCTACGCGAGCCTGCAGCTTCCCGTGGCATCATCCATGGAGCGCACCGACGCGGCCGCCAGGCAAGTAGAGAAAATTCTCGCCAACACGCCTGGCGTTGCCTACACCACCACCGTAATCGGCTTCAACCTGCTCAGTTTCGCCCAGACCACATACAATGCCTTCTTCTTCGTTACTTTCAAACCTTGGGGCGATCGCCAAACGCGCGCAGAGCAGTATCAATCCATTAAGGACACCTTGAACCGTGAACTCGGCAAACTGCCGCAAGGAACGGTTTTCACGTTCGCGCCGCCCGCTATCCCCGGCGTCGGCACCACCGGCGGATTTCAGTTCGTCCTCGAAGACCGTGCCGGCAAGGATGTGAAATTCCTGTCCGATAACTTGGACAAATTCCTCGCGGCCGCCCGCAAGCGCCCCGAAATCGGCTCTATCAGCACTACCTTCCTGCCCAGCGTGCCGCAGCGCTTCATTCAGGTCGATCGTGACAAAGTTCTGAAGCAAGGCGTCTCCATAGGCGATGTCTATCAAACCATTCAGGCGTACATGGGCGGACTGTTCATCAATTACTTCAACGATTTCGGCCGTACCTGGCAGGTATATGTCGAGGCCGAGGCTCCTTACCGCGCGACCACTCAGAACCTCGACCAGTTCTATGTGCGCAACAACCAGGGTCAAGCCGTGCCCCTTTCTTCGCTGGCGCATTTCGAGACCCGCACAGGTCCCGAATTCACTCTGCGTTACAACGAATATCGCGGCGCGCAGATCAACGGTAACGCGGCCTCCGGCTACAGCTCGGACCAGGCCACCGCCGCTCTCGAAGAAGTCTTTCAACAAACCATGCCCCCCGAAATGGGTTTCGATTACATGGGCATGTCGTATCAGGAGCAGAAGGCGCGCCAGGGCGTGCCCTCCTGGGTCATCTTCGGTTTTGCCCTGATCTTCGTGTTTCTGATTCTGGCGGCGCTCTACGAAAGCTGGTCGCTGCCCTGGAGCGTGCTACTCAGCACCCCCGTGGCGGTCTTCGGCGCTATCCTCGCGCTCTGGCTGCGGAGGGTTGTTCTCTTGGCGTTCCTGCCCAAGTACATGGTGCAGATCGAAAACGACGTCTACATGCAAATCGGCCTGGTGATGCTGATTGGCCTGGGCGCGAAGAACTCCATCCTGATCGTCGCCTTCGCTAAAGAGGAGTACGAGCGGGGCCGGCCTCTGGTCGAAGCCGCTCTCGACGCGGCCAGGCTTCGCTTCCGGCCCCTCATGATGACAGCGCTCGCGTTCATCGTCGGATGCATACCGCTCTGGATCGCTTCCGGCGCGGGCTCGGTCGCTCGTCAAATCATCGGGACCACGGTCATCGGAGGCATGCTAGCGGAGACCTTCATCGGCAGGTTCTTCGTGCCCGCCATTTTCACGGAAGTTGAGAAGCTTTCGGGCGCCAAGGCCCCCAATGCCGGGATGGACCCCTTGCCCTCACCCGCTCAAGGAGACTGACATGCGCGCTTCCACTATTGCAATTGCCGCGGCAGCCGTACTGCTCGCCGGATGCACTGTCGGGCCGAACTATAAGCGTCCGCAAGTCGCGATTCCCGAAAATTTCCGCGCGCCGTCGCCACTGCCAGCTCCGCAGGCTGCATCGCTTGCGGACCTCAAGTGGTTCGAAGTCTTCCACGACCAGCAGCTTCAGAGCCTGATCCGCACCGCGCTCGCGCAGAATTACGATCTGCGCGAAGCCGTGGCGCGGGTCGAAGAAGCACGCGCCAGTCTCGGAGCCACGCGCTCCAACCAGTTCCCCCAGGTGAGCGCTTCGGGCGATCTCCAGGTCGAGCGGCTTTCGCGCGATGGCCAGTTTCCCCTGTCTCCCTCATTTCTCCCGAACCAGAATCGCATCTACGGAGAGGGCGGTCTCAACCTCCTGTCCTTTGAAATCGATCTCTGGGGGCGCCTCCGCCGCGCGACCGAAGCGGCCCGCGCTAACCTGCTCAACGCCGAGTGGAACCAAAAAACCGTAATGAGCACGCTGGTGAGCCAGGTCGCGACCGATTATTTCCAATTAGTCGAATTGGACGCCGAACTGCAGATTTCGCAGAGTACGCTCCAGTCGCGGCGTGACTCGCTCAAGCTTACGCAGGACCGGCAGCGCGGTGGCGTGGCGACACTGCTCGACCTGCGCCAGGCCGAAGAACTCGTCTATACCGCGTCCGAAAGCATTCCTCAGCTTCAGCAGCAGATCGAACAGACTGACGATCAGATCTCGCTGCTCCTGGGAAAAAATCCCCAAAATATCGAGATCGCGCACGGCCTGCGTGACGACTCTGTTCCGCCCGAAGTGCCCTCGGGCTTGCCATCGGCGCTGCTCGAGCGCCGTCCCGATATCCGCGCGGCCGAGCAGTCACTGGTCGCCGCCAACGCCAATATCGGCGTTGCCAAAGCAGCCTTCTTCCCGCAGATCACTCTGACTGGAAACATCGGGGGCCAAAGCTCCACGCTCGCCAACCTGTTCTCCGGGCCGGATGGCGTTTGGAGCTTCGTGCCGCAAATCACACAGCCCATCTTCACCGCCGGCCGCCTCAAATCCAACTTGCAGCTTGCCAAAGCGCAGCGCGAGGAAATGCAAGCCGCCTATGAAAAATCGATCCAGACCGCTTTCCAGGAGGTTTCCGATGCCCTGATTGCGCACCAGCGCACACGCGAAAGCCGCGTCGAGCAGGAACATCTGGTCACCGCGCTCGAAGACCGCAAACGCCTCGCCTACGCGCGCTACACCGGCGGCGTGGACACGCAACTCAATGCGCTCGATGCCGATCGCGACCTGCTTTCCGCCGAACTGACTCTCGCGCAGATCCGCTACGCCGAGCTCACGAGCGTAGTCCAGCTCTATAAAGCCCTCGGCGGCGGTTGGGAGTGATAACGTACCGGTACGTGCAACACTGTGCTGTCTTTCATTGACACTGAAAGCGCCCGCGCATTACAAAAGAATCAGCAGCGGCCTTCTGGGTCGCAGAATATACCGCCACCGCCTCACGGAAAACTCACGAACTGAGAGCGCATAGGACGCGGCGGCGTCCTCGCTAGTGCTAAAGAACGATGCCGCGGCGTTCCGTTGTGTGCGTTTACGGGGAGAGAGTTAAGAGGGAAACCGGGATGAGAATTGCGCAAGTCGCGCCTTTGTATGAAAGTGTGCCTCCACGACTTTATGGTGGAACAGAGCGGGTTGTTTCTTATTTAACCGAGGAATGCGTGCGGCAAGGCCACCAGGTTGTGCTTTTTGCCAGCGGAGACTCGATCACACAAGCCGAACTTCGCCCGGTTTGCAAACGGGCTCTGCGCCTGGAGGGGGACAAGATCGTCGATTCGTTGTCTCATCACATACGCATGCTGGAAATGGTGGCGAGCGCGGCGGCAGATTTCGATATCGTGCACTATCATATCGATTATCTGCATTTTCCCCTGACCCGCCGGCAGGGTATTTGCACGGTCACAACTCTGCATGGCCGCCTCGATATTCGCGACCTGCACCCGTTGTTCCGTGAATTTATGGACATGCCGCTGGTATCCATTTCGAGCGCGCAGCGCCGCCCCATGCCTTGGGCTAATTGGGTGGCCACAATCCATCATGGTTTGCCGGCAAATTTGTATCGTCTCGAAAAAACCCCCGGCCGGTATCTTGCATTTCTCGGCCGCATCTGTCCGGAAAAGCGCGTGGACCGTGCCATTGAGATCGCCAGGCGCGCCGGCATGCCTCTGAAAATTGCAGCCAAGATCGATAGAGTGGATAAAGAGTATTTCGAAACCAGGATTCGCAAGCTGCTGGACGATCCCCTGGTGGAGTACATCGGCGAAGTTGGGGAACACGAAAAATCCGAGTTCCTGGGCAATGCCTATGCGCTGCTGTTTCCCATCGATTGGCCGGAGCCGTTCGGTCTCGCGATGATCGAGGCGATGGCTTGTGGAACGCCGGTTATCGCTTTTCGCGGAGGGTCAGTGCCGGAGATCATCGACGAAGGGACCACGGGGTATGTCGTAGACAACATCGAGGAAGCCGTGAAGGCCGTGCACAACGTGGGGTCTTTGGACCGAACCGTCTGCCGGCAGGTCTTCGAAGAGAGGTTCAGCGTGAGCCGGATGTGCTCGAACTACCTCGCCATTTACCGGCAGCTCTGTGGGATCGAAACAACCCATTTCGCGGCCGGCACGGAGATCGTTTCGCCGCAGCCTTAGCTCCGAGGAAATCGTTTCTCTGCCATGCTTACTGGCAATTCGCATACAACGGACATCATCACCATCGGCAATCAGTTCTACATTCGTGCCGAGTCGTCTTTGGCGGATGGCCGGATTCTCTCCCTGCTGCACAAAGATACGTTCGCGATTTTCGATCGCCGCGGCGATATACAACCGCTCGGCCTCTGGCAGCAGGGCATCTTTCACCAGGACACGCGGCATTTGTCGATGCTCGAATTCCGGATTGCCGGGCTGCGGCCGGTGCTGCTCAGTTCCTCGATTCACGAGGACAACATCCTGTTGAGCGCCGATCTGACGAATCCGGAAATCGAGCTTCCGTCCGGCGAGTTTCTGGCGCGCGGCATGTTGCATCTGCATCGGGATAAGTTTCTCGCGGAGGCCGCCTGCTTCGAGCGCATCACGGTGCGTAACTTCGCCCGGCAAACACTGGACATCGAGCTGTCATTCTCGCTCGCAGCCGACTTTGCAGACGTCTTCGAGGTGCGGGGACTCAAGCGCGAGCGCCGCGGAACCTGTTATCCGGAAGAGATTGACGGACGGTGTTTGACGCTGAGCTACGAAGGCCTCGACCACGTGGTTCGCCGGACGCGAATCCAAAGCTCGCTCACGCCCGCCAGAATCGGCTCTGGAAAAATCGCGCTGCTGATCCACCTGGAGCCGGAACAGGAAGTGGTGTTTTCGTTCGATATTAATTGCGAATCCGATGGAGAGGCGAATTGCTCGCAGGGACATGACGAGGCGCTGCAGCGCGTGAATCTGCAGCGTCTTTCGTCGCCGCTCACCGGTTTCCACATCTATACGTCGAATGAACAATTCAATGACTGGTTCCAGCGTTCCCGCGCCGACCTTCAGATGATGTTGACAGCGACGCCACTCGGGTTCTATCCCTATGCCGGCGTGCCCTGGTTCAGTACCGCGTTTGGGCGGGATGGCATCATCACGGCGCTGGAACTGCTCTGCCCGGCGCCCGAGGTTGCCAGAGGCGTGCTGGCCTTTCTGGCAGCCACTCAATCCACAACCGACGACCCCGAAGCCGACGCCCAGCCGGGGAAGATTCTCCACGAGACGCGCAAGGGAGAAATGGCGCGGCTGCGCGAAGTGCCCTTCGGAAATTATTACGGCAGCGTGGACTCCACGCCTTTGTTCCTTATGCTAGCCGCAGCCTACTATGAGCGCACCGCCGATCTCGACTTTCTGCGTTCTATCTGGCACAACATCGAAGCGGCGCTCAAGTGGATCGACCGGTTTGGCGATCTGGATGGCGACGGATTCGTGGAATATGCGCGGCAATCTCAGTCCGGCCTTTTGCAGCAAGGCTGGAAAGATTCCCAGGATTCGGTCTTCCATAGCGACGGCAGCCTCGCTCAAGGACCGATCGCGCTCTGCGAAGTTCAGTCTTATGTCTACGCAGCCCGCAGCGGGATTGCGGTAGTAGCTGCCGACCTTGGTTGCCTGTCGGTTGCCGAAGCGCAGCGGGCCAAAGCGGAGGAACTTCGCTCTAGATTCGAGGCTGCCTTCTGGTCTAGCGAACTTTCGATGTTCGCCATGGCGCTCGATGGAGACAAGCGCCCGTGCCGCGTCCGCAGCTCCAACGCCGGTCACTGTCTGTTCTCAGGCATAGCCTCAGCCGACCACGGCCAACTCGTAATGGAGAGCCTGCTGGCGCCGGGACTGTTTTCGGGATGGGGCGTCCGTACCATCGCTTCGGAAGAGAAACGCTATAATCCCATGTCCTATCACAATGGTTCCGTCTGGCCGCATGATAACGCGCTGATCGCCTACGGTGCCATGGGATCGCGCGTGAAAGATCTTCCGCTCCGAATTCTTTCCGGGCTGCTCGATCTGTCCATTTTCCTGGACCTGCACCGCTTGCCGGAACTGATCTGCGGCTTCCCGCGACGCCCGGGCAAAGGACCAACCTTGTACCCCGTTGCCTGTTCGCCGCAAGCCTGGGCCTCCGGTGCCTGTTTTCTGGTGCTGCAGTCTTGTCTGGGGCTCTCCATCAGCGCTAAGGATTCGCGTATCTATCTCCGCCACACGGCGCTGCCGGAAGCACTACCGCGGGTGGAGATTCATAACCTTCGCGTGGGCAAGGCATCGGTCGATCTGACCTTCGAGCGCCATGCCGAAACGGTGGGGTTCGACATCCCCCGGCGCACCGGCGATGTCGAAGTGATTGCTCTGCGATAGGTGGAAGCCGAACTGAATCACAGGATCGCGCGTGGAGTACAATCGTAGGCCGAAACCGAGGTCTCGATGTCGAAAATCGCACAGCGGGCGCACGCCGCCGTTTTGGCAATGCTCGTGATCATCACCGCCAGTAGCGCCGGCGCTGCCGATAAGGTTGCCGCTAAAGAATTCTATGCGGAGCCGCCTACGTTGATCTCGTTGGGGTTCGAATGGCAGATCGATGGCGACGACAACCACAACGCATCGGTGGCGGTTTCCTATCGCAAGAAAGGCACGCAGGCATGGGAACAAGGGCTACCCTTAATGCGGCTCGATCACGAACACATTACCGAAAACGCATTCAACTACACTACGCCGAACATGTTCGCCGGCAGCATCTTTGATCTCGAGCCGGATACCGAGTATGAGTGCCGCTTCGTTCTTAACGATCCTGACGGCGTTGTAGGCAAGCGGGAAAACGTTGTAACCGTGCGCACGCGCTTCGAGCCGAAGCCGGCCGTCGGGGGAAAGACCTATCACGTTTATCCGGCCGATTACAAGGGTCAGAAACTGCAGCCTGCGTTTACGGGACTGCTGGCGGCTTACTACCTGGGCGCGAGTCATTCGGATAACTTCAATACGTACGGACCACGCGTACAGCCGGGAGATGTCATCCTGGTGCACGGCGGGCTGTACAAAGATGACCGTTTTCGTTACGGGGGAGGTGGCCCTGGCGGAACGGCCCCGTCCGATGGCACTTACTATCTGACTCAGAGCGGCACACCGGAGAAACCCATCGTGATCAAAGCCGCGGGCGACGGCGAACCGATCTTCGATGGGGATGGAAATTTCAACCTGTTCAATGTGATGGCCGCCAATTACAACTATTTCGAAGGAATCACGGTACGGAATACGGACTTGGCGTTCCTGGCAGGCCTCAAGAATATTGCAGGCGCGCGCGGCATCACGCTGAAGAAGTGCCACGTCGAAAATGTTGGTCGCGTTCTCTATACCGATTGGTCGGGATCGCGCGATTTCTATATTGCCGACAACGTTTTTCTGGGCAGGTTCGATCCCAACCATCTGATGGGGTTTACCGGCCGCACCTGGCAGAAGTATTTCGAGTCCGCTCCGCCGAAACTGGTATCAGAGTACGCGGTTAAGGTATATGGACCCGGGCATGTTGTGGCTTACAACCATATCGCTAACTTTCATGACGGAATCGACGTGGCAACCTACGGAAATCCGGACGGCACGCCGAATCCGATCCGCGGCCGCATGCCAGTGTCGATCGATTTCTACAACAACGAGATCACGAACATGGAAGATAATTGCATGGAAGCGGACGGGGGCGCTTATAACATCCGCATTTTCCGCAATCGCTGCTTCAATCACGGGCACCGCGCGCTGAGCGTGCAGCCGGCTTTCGGGGGGCCGGTATATTTTATACGGAACATCGTTTACCACGCGCCGGAAGGCGGGGCGGCGAAGTTCACGGCCACTTCCTCGGGTATCGTGGTTTACCACAATACCCTGCTGGCGCCGGTGAAACCCATGCTGGGCGCGGTCTCCAACATTCATTTTCGGAATAACCTGATACTCGGAAGAAGCGACACGCTGGAAACATTTTCGGTCGACACGTACACCAACTACTCGAGTTCCGATTACAACGGATTCGGCATCAACGAAGGAGCGGAATTTTCGTTCGGATGGAGTTCGCCTCCTTTTTCCATTCGGGCCGATAACCGGTCTAAGGCCGGCATGTCGCCGCAACAGCGGGCGCAGGCCGAAGCCGGTTCCCGGGAAACCCGCAATTTCAAAACACTCAAAGAATTCACCGAAGCCACGGGACAAGACCGGCACAGCATAGTAGTGGATTACAGTATTTTTCAGAAGGCCGCGCCGCCTGATCCGAACGATCCCCGAAAACTTTATAATCCGGCCGATTTCGATTTCCAATTGAAGGCCGGATCCGCTGCGGTGGATGCCGGGGAAGTGCTGCCGAATATCAACGACGGCTTCACCGGGCGCGCTCCGGACTTGGGCGCTTATGAACTCGGTCAGGCGCCTCCGCACTACGGACCACGCGAGTGAAGGCTGGAGCTATGCGGCCCAGTGCAGAGCCGTCGTATAATTCATTAGTTACAAACGCAAGAAGCGCTGAGAGCTGAAGGCTATGACAAGCGGACTCCCATTTTCGACAACGCTGCTTCTGATCGCCGGCGCTTGTAGTCCTGCGTTCAGCCAGTTCGCCGGCTCCATGAACGCTTCCCAGGGGATGGATCTCAGCGGAAGCTGGGCGCCGGCCCCACACGAGGAAAGCACCGGGAATCCGGCCATCGCCGAATATTACGGCGTGCCGATTACCGATGGCGCGCGCGCCTGGGCGCTGGCTTATGATCCATCGCGTCTCACCCTGCCGGAGCATCAGTGTAAGGTCCATGTGGTTTCCTACATTTTCGGTGGTCCGAACAACCTTCGCATCTGGGAAGAGCGGGACCCGAAGTCGCAGCGTGTCATCGCGATCCGGCAATACATCAGCACCTATGAGCAGAATCGCACCATCTGGATGGACAATCGTCCGCATCCTCCCGATATCGCGCCGCACACCTGGATGGGATTTTCCACCGGCAAGTGGGAGGGAAACATGTTGACTGTCTACACCACGCATATCAAGGAGGGCGAACTCAGGCGCAATGGCCTTCCCGAAAGTGACCGGGCAACACTCATCGAACATTTCATTCGCAGCGGCGACTACCTGACTCACGTGAGCATCGTCAGTGACCCGGTCTATCTCACCGAGCCGTTCGTCCGCAGCCAGGCCTTTCGCCTGGTGGTTCCGGAAGGTCAGAATTGGCTCTATCCCTGCGAATCGGTCGAAGAAATTTCCGGCCGCCCCAGGGGAGAGGTTCCTCATTTCCTTCCGGGCGCCAATCCTTTTGTAAACGAATTTGCAGCCAAATACCATATCCCGGCCGAGGCAGCCTTAGGAGGCGCTGAGACTATGTATCCTGAATATCAACGGAAGCTACAGAGCGCCGCCAGTGCCCCGGCCAGTAAATAGGGCGCCTGAATCATTCGGACTACCATTCTCTAAATGAACCTCCACATTCTTGTTCTCCCAGGTGATGGCATTGGCACGGAAGTCACGCGCGAAGCCGTTCGTGTGCTCCACGCAGTTGCCGGCAAATGGCATCACCGGTTGACCGTCGCCGAGGGCCTGCTGGGGGGCGTGGCGATCCACAAAACGGGCGATCCACTCCCACCCGAAACCGCGCGCCTCGCCGCCGATGCCGATGCCACTCTCATGGGCGCCGTGGGCCTTCCCGAATTCGACGATGCGCCGCCCGAAAAACGGCCCGAAAAAGGACTGCTCGGAATCCGTAAAGCGCTCGGCGTCTATGCCAACCTGCGCCCCGTTCGCGCTTATCCTTCCCAGCTCGATTCCTCTCCGCTCAAAAATCACCTCGTGGCCGGCACCGACATGGTAATCGTCCGCGAATTGACCGGCGGCATTTATTACGGCACGCCCCGCGGCATCTTCGAAAACGGCGCGGAGACCCGCGCGGTCAATACCATGACCTACACTCGCGCGGAAATCGAACGTATTGCGCGCATGGCTTTCCAGCTTGCCCGCGGCCGGCGTAAAAAAGTCACTTCCGTGGACAAATCCAACGTGCTCGAAAACTCGCAGCTCTGGCGGCGCGTGGTGACCGAGGTTGGCCGCGAATTTTCCGATGTCGAACTCGATCACCTTCTCGTCGATAATTGCGCCATGCAACTCGTCCTCAATCCCCGCCGTTTCGACGTGGTGCTCACCGAAAACATGTTCGGCGATATTCTGAGCGATGAAGGCGCGGTGCTCGCGGGGTCCATCGGCATGCTTCCCTCGGCCTCCATCGGCGACCGCAAGCCATCCGGCGCCTGGACCGGCCTTTATGAACCGGTGCACGGCTCGGCGCCCGACATTGCCGGACAAAACAAGGCCAACCCCCTCGGCGCGATCGGTTCGGTTGCCGCTATGCTGGAATATAGTTTCGGATTAAAGGAAGAAGCGGCGGCAGTGAACGCCGCCATCGAAGCAGTTATGCAGAGCGGTAAAGTCACCGCAGATTTACGGCCCCCGGGTTCCCCCGCGACCACCGAAGAAGTGGGCCAGGCGGTGTGTGCGGCAGTTTGAAAAAAGCGATCAGCCGTCAGCGTTCAGCTATCAGCCAAAACCAAAGGCGATTTAGCTGAAAGCTGAAAGCTGGTAGCTGAAAGCTGATTTATGACCATCATCGAAAAAATCTGGGACTCGCACGTCGTCTACCAGCAACCCGGCGCGCCGGCCCTGCTCTATATCGATTTGCACCTGATTCACGAAGTCACTTCGCCGCAGGCCTTCCAGGGCCTGCGCGAGCGCGGGCTTAAAGTCCGGCGGCCCGATCTCACCGTCGCCACTACGGACCACAGCATTCCGACTACCGACCGTTCGTTACCTATCGTGGATGAAATTGCCGCCCGCCAGGTGGCTCAGCTCGAAGCTAACTGCCGCGAATTCGATATTCCTCTCTATGGCATCCATAGTGACCGGCAAGGCATCGTCCACGTGATCGGCCCCGAACTGGGTCTTACACAGCCCGGTATGACGGTGGTTTGCGGTGATAGCCACACCGCTACCCATGGCGCATTCGGCGCTTTGGCGTTCGGGATCGGCACCAGCGAAATCGAACACGTGCTTGCCACCCAATGCCTCCTCCAGCGCAAATCGAAAACCCTCCAGGTGCGCGTAGATGGCGCATTAAAGCCGGGCGTTTCCGCCAAAGACATCATCCTCGCGCTAATCGCCCGGATCGGCATCGGCGGTGGCACGGGCTCGATTATCGAATACACCGGCAATGCCATCCGCGCTCTCTCTATGGAAGAGCGCATGACGGTATGCAACATGACCATCGAAGGCGGCGCGCGCGCAGGCCTGGTCGCGCCCGATGACACCACCTTCCAATATCTTCACGGCCGGCCGCACGCTCCCAAGGGCGCCGAGTGGGATGCCGCCGTCGCCCGCTGGAAGCAACTCGTCACCGATGCGGACGCAACTTACGGCCGGACCATCACCATCGACGCCGGCGCCCTCGAACCCATGATCACCTTTGGCACCAATCCGGGCATGGGCATTCCCATTGGCGCGCCAGTGCCGGAGCCTTCCCAGGTCTCCGATCCCGGTGAGCGTGAAGCGCTCCAGCAGGCGCTCACTTACATGGGCCTCGAAGGCGGTAAGCCGCTCGCCGGTCATCCCGTGAACGTGGTGTTCATCGGAAGCTGCACCAATTCGCGCATCTCCGATCTGCGTACCGCCGCGCGCTTGCTCGCGGGCCGCAAGGTGAACCCCAAAGTGCGCGTGCTGGTCGTACCGGGTTCGCAGGAAGTCAAACGCCAAGCCATCGCCGAAGGCCTGCCGGAAATCTTTCGCGCGGCCGGAGCGGAATGGCGCGAGCCGGGCTGCTCCATGTGCATTGCCATGAACGGCGATTCGGTAGCCGCCGGCCAGTACAGCCTCTCCACCAGCAATCGCAACTTTGAAGGCCGCCAGGGCAAGGGCGCACGCACCTTCCTCGCCAGCCCCCTGACCGCCGCCGCCAGCGCCATCACCGGCGTGGTCACTGACGTGAGGACCCTGCTATGAAATTTCAAATGCTTCAAAGCCGCATGGTGCCGATGCCTCAGCGCAACATCGATACCGACCAGATCATTCCCGCGCGTTTCCTCAAGACGATTTCCAAAGAGGGCTTGGGCGATAACCTCTTCTGTGATTGGCGCTACGATGCCCAGGGCAAGCCCAAGGCCGATTTCATCCTCAACCAGCCTCGCGCGGCCGGTGCGCAGGTGCTGCTGGCCGGTGATAACTTCGGCTGCGGCAGTTCCCGGGAACACGCTCCCTGGGCGCTGATGCAGTTCGGTTTCCGCGCTTTGATCAGCACCTCGTTCGCGGATATTTTCCGCGCCAACTCACTCAAGAATGGTCTACTGCCGGTGATCGTCCCGGCCGATGTCCACGCCGCCCTGTTTGATGCCGTTGCGTCTGACCGCAACGTCGAGGTCCGCATCGACCTTCAGAACCAAACTCTGACCACCCCGGACGGACGCACCGTAGAGTTCCCGGTAGACAGTTTTTCGAAACACTGCCTGCTCGAGGGCGTGGACGAAATCGGCTACACCCTTCAACATCAGGCCGAAATCGCAGCGTTTGAGGCGCGCCGCGTGGGTTCCGTAAACACGACGGCGTAATTTTAACAGTCAGAGCTTCACACGCCTGGCCGGATCATTTCAAAGCGGCTACGCGTATGCGTGTACTCGTTGCCGCCCATGCGGCCTATGGCCCGCAGTTTCTCCGCGTCCACGCGAAAATTCTGCGTAATCGCCCGGTCGATATGAAAGCGGACAACTTCGCCCAGCACCAGGCTGCCCCCCAATGGCCGCGTGCTCACCTCGATGATCTGCAACAGTTTGCATTCCATGTTAACCGGCGATTCCAGTACACAAGGCGGTTGTACGAGATCGCTGGCTACGGGCGTCAGCCCGGCAATCGCGAACTCACTCACGCCCGCCGGATACTCGCCGGAAGTGAGGTTCATCTTCTCCGCGATCTCCTCGGTAACGATGTTGACCACAAACTCCCCCGTGGCGCGCACGTTTGCCAGCGTGTCCTTCGGCGGCTGGCGGACGCCGGAAGCGAAGCAGACCACCGGCGGATTCCCACATACCGCATTGAAGAAACTGAACGGCGCAAGGTTCGGCACGCCGCCGGCCGAAACCGAGGAGATAAACCCGATCGGACGAGGCACAACCGAGCCGATCAGTAGCTTGTAGCTGTCTTGTGGCGGCTGCGAAGCCGGATCAATGGCAAGTTTTTCCGTGTGCATGGGGATTCCTACCCATCACACCACAAATCCACCTCCCACTACGTTCCGCCGCCGGCACCCATTTGCAGGCTCCGGCGTTATGGCAACCACCAGCGGCCACACTTGGATGAATCCAACCTGGATTCGCCTTTGGCCACGTTTCTAATAAGGGCCTTCCAAGGCCAATCTTGTACAGCATTCTTGGAAATATATGACTCAAAAAGGAGTTGGTAGCGCTAACGGGAATCGAAACCGACTCGGGTCATCTGATCTGGTCCGATCGAGGCGTAACTAGCTGATTCTGCGGGGATGCAGGTCGGTCTTTTCCGCATGATAGCCCCTACGGAAGCCTACGGTGTGATCAATGTGTGATCAACAACTCTTGCCCCCGGAGGCCGCAAGTCGAGGTCAGATTGTCGGTGACAATTGCGGTCACAAGCCCAGGGTGCAATCATCTTTTGGCGATGGGAGACGCAGATGCGGGGCAACGCGACGCTTTTCTGTGGCGATCTTTCTCCGAGTGGGCCGTAATCCATCCATGTCCGCGACCAGAAGCCGCCAAGTAAAACCCTCCCGTGACACCCAAGCTCGCCGTCTACCGAGTTCCGCTCGCCGACGCCCTGCCGAGGTCGCGCGTCACCCGCGCAAGCAAAGCATCAAAGCGTAGGTCGCCATGCAAATGCCTCAGCCGCGGCTCCCGCGCCAAATAAACCAACCACGGTGAACGTTCCGCAAACGCCTGCTCCATTAGCGCAAAGGCTTGATCTCGGTCGCCGAGCGCTTCGTAAATCCGACCGCGCATCGAGCGGCTCACCGCGCGTCTGCTCGGGAGACATATAGGAAACCGCGGTCACGCCATCGAATTGCGCATACGCGCGAAAGAACAACACTAACTCTTTCGGATGTGAAATTCTTGGTTCGCGTACAACGTTGAGGGGGAAAAGAGGGGGCCCGTTCGTGAGGGCGGTACTTCTGAGCCGCCTGGTAAAGTTGTTCGATCTATCGCCGGCGCTCCGGTGTCATCATTTCACCGTATAGGAATTCGATAGAGGTTCGCGTGACCAGTGAATTTCACATATGCGTAGATTGAAGGATCGGGGCTTGGGGCGATGCGGACGTGGTTTACGATCTTGACGCCGGGAACCTTAGCCCACTCCGAGGGATTGTGGACGGCCTTCTCCGGCAGCGACGGCAGGGTTTGTCCCGGCGGCACAGGGATGGCGGCCGTTTTGCCCGGGTCTCCTGCGCTGGTAGCCGGAGCGATCTCGACATAGAGGTACCGGCCGTTCGGAGACCAGGCGATCCCATCGGCGCAATAACACAGCGGGCGCGGCACGCCGCCATCGACCGGAACAGCGAGTTCGGGGCGACTAGCGAAACTCGGCGGGCCCGGCAAGATGCCGCCGACTTCGATATAACGGCGATCGGCGGAGATACCGCTAATTTCCACGATCTGATCCGCGAACGCCTTGCGGCGGCCGGTTCCATCCCGTTGCATCGCACCGAGGTAGAACGCCTTTCCCTCCGTCAACAGGAAGAGCACTTCGCCGTGTGGGCCAAAATGGGGCGAGCTTTCGCCGTTCGCGGAAATCCTAAGCGGGGACGCGCTGTGGTCGAGCGCCGAAATCCACAGTTCGGAAGGCTGGCCGGTGGGCTGATTGGAGAAGACCACGTCTTTCTCGTCGGGAGAAATATCGAATTGGGACATCGAAACGCCGGGCACAACCACTTCGCTTCTTCCGGATGCGAGATCGGTGCGCCAGAGCTCGGACGGAGAGGCGGGCGAATCGCGCCGCAACAAATAGTAGACGCGCTTGCCATCGCGGGAGAAGACCGGCAACGCTGGATCCGCGAATCCTTCGGTGGAAAGCGCGCGGTCGCCGTGGGCATCGTGAATCCAGATGGCGCCCTGAGGCGTGCTGATGGAAGTGATCAGCGAGCGGCCGTCGGGCGCCATGGCAATGCCCTCTTCGGCGCTCGAACCGAAAGTGAACTGCTCCGGCCGGCCGTCGGGAAAACGCTGGCGCCACAAGTGGTATCGTCCGCCGGCTTGAGCGGAAAGGTAGATCCATTTGCCGTCGGGGGACCAGGCCGCAGACGAGCAAGGCGCGCCGGCGGGCCCGACCTGCCTCCCCGGCGATCCTCCGGAGAACGGCACTACACGGCAAGGGATCCAGTGATTGATCATCTCCACCACCAGCACCCATTTGCGGTCGGGAGACAGGTAGGAGTAGTGCGCCATGCCGCGATCGTGGGCTGGTAAATAAACTTGGCGGATATCGGAGCCATCGGCCTTGGAGGTGACGACGCCCATATGGACCCCTTTGTCCTGGATTTGCGAGAACAGCAAACGGCCGTTGTCCAGCCATGTAAGCCCGGCTGAGTTTTGAAGGAAGAGTTGGGAATCGCCTCCCAGCGCGGAGATCGTGTAGGTCTGCCATTGATTGGGGCCGTTGCGGAGTACGCTGTAGGCAATGCGAGCGCCATCCGGAGAAAACGCAATACAGCATTTCCCACCTGAAGCGTGCGTGACTTGGACCGGCTCTCCGTCGGGAAGCAGCTTGACCCAGATCTGGTCCGGGCTGAAGAAGGCTAAGGGGCTGCGATAGAAGGCAAGCATGCGGCCATCGGGGGAAAGGACCGGGCCGGTGGCGGAGTCGGTGAAGCTGGTCAGCGGAATGAAGGAGCCAGGATCGGGGATTGGGGGCGGGCTGGCAGCCTCGTTGGAGCGAAGGGTCAGCCAGAGGCCAAGCCCGAGGATTAAAGCGATGGCAGGGAGCGCGACGAAGGCGGCGCGGAAGAGAGAGCGCGCTGGCGGAGCGGCCAGCCGATCGGCGATGGAGGATAACTCGCGAGCGACTTCGGCAGCCGATTGGGGGCGGCGGGCTGGATCTTTTTCGAGCAGCTTCGAGACCAATGCGTCCAGAGCGGGCGGTATGCCGGAGCGTTCGCGCGACGGCGCGGGCACCGTGGTGTGAACACTGCTCGAAAGCATCTGTCCGAGCGAGGCGCCGGGAAACGGAAGGCGGCCCACGGACATTTCGAACAGCACTAGACCCAGGGCGAAAAGATCGGTGGCGGCGGTTGGCTCCCGGCTCTCCAGCTGCTCGGGCGCCATGTAGGCGGGCGTGCCCATGACGGCGTCGGTCTGGGTGGTGCCGGTAGTGGCCAGCATCTTCGCCAGTCCGAAATCCAAGACCTTGACGCCATGGCGCGCGAGCATGATGTTGGGCGGCTTCAGGTCGCGATGCACCATTCCAAGCAAGTGCGCTTCAGCCAGAGCGCCGGCGATCTGCGCGCCATATCGCGCAGCCATCACGGGAGCGAGCGGACCTTTCTTGATTTCCGTGGCCAACGTGGAGCCTTCGATAAACTCCATGACCAGGTAATTGGGGCCGACGTCGTGGAGCGTGCAGATATGGGGATGATTCAAGGAAGAGATGGCGCGGGCTTCCCGTTGGGAGCGTTCGTCAAACAGGCTCCTGGAAATCTTGATGGCGACAGGCCGGCCCAGCCGCGTATCGGTGGCGCGGTACACAGTGCCCATACCGCCCTGTCCGATTTTCCGTTCAACCCGATACGGCCCGAGTTGTTCGCCAACGGTGACAGATGGCTCCGTCTGGAGCGAACCGTCCTGTTTCAAAAGGCTCTTGAGATCCTCCCATGCTGGACGATTGAGGAACGCGCCGTCTTCCTGCGGGGAGTCCCCGTTCTGCCGGACGCCCTCTTGGGCCAGGAGTGCCGCGACTGTTGCGCGCACTTCGGGGTCGGCCCGTTCCAACAGCGCAGTTCGCTCGGAAGGAGGCAGGGCTCGCGCCGCCAGATACAGCTCCTCCAACTGCCCCCAACGCTCGGGAGTCATGGAGCACAGCTTAGCAGTAAATGCTTAGCGGCGCGAGGGAGGGAACCCAGGGAGGGAACCCGGCGCTATCTACGGTGCGGCGGCCCTGCCTTCACCGCTACCGGCGGCCGAGTTGCCGCCCGCCTCCCAGCGATTAGTGGAAACGGAAACCGGCGTGGATGCGGGCCCAGATTTCATCCATCCGGTCCGGCAACGATTGCGATGGTGACGCGCGATCCGCCCGCTTCAGGGCGTCGTCGTGTCGACCGTGATTCGCTGAGCCTCAACCTGGCCAGTCAGGTGGTCGGTCTGGTTTCCCATGGTGTCAAAGATATTTTCGACAAAGGTTCCGCTCAGGGCTGTGCCGCCGGGGGACAGGGTAACCATTTCGATGACGATGATCTTGTTGACCAACGCTCCGGTTGTGGTGTTGTAGTTCAGGGCAAAATGGTTGACCTGGTAGGTGAAGTCCCCGGTCTGCTGCCATACGCCCAGGCAGAAATTTTGCTGCGCCGGAGAACGCGAGCCGACATTCAGAATTTCGGTCTCATCGCTGTGAAGCTGGTTGTATCCCCAGAGGAGTTGGGTTCCGTCCGCAATGGATGGGTTATGGGTGGTGTTACCCATGGAGATAAACTGCAAACTCCACAGTCCAACAATCGACGGGATCCGCCCACTCGCTAGATTGCTCAGTTCGAGAGCGGACGGAGCCACCTCCCGGGCATCTGGGGAATCCTGCACGGATTGCAGATTGGCCAAGGGTGCCGGCTGATCGGTCAGAGCACATGCGCTGGCCGCGGGGACCAACAGCATCCCAACAACCGCTGCGCTCAAAGTCGTAGTTACTGCTCGCTGTGTTATTTTCATGATGTTCCTCTTTCTGTGGGGAAAATGTCTGTCCCGGAACTCCATGCGAGAAACGAGTGCGAAAACCGTAACGCAGGTGCGATATTTTTCACGTTATTCTGAAATCATCGTGGAAGCAGACGGTCAAATCGCGGACACGACGCAGCTTCTTCTTGCATGGGCCGGCGGCGATGCGCGCGCCCTCGATGCGCTCGCGCCCCGCATTTACCACGAACTTCACCGCTTGGCCGCAGATTTCATGAGGCGGGAGCGCGAAGAGCCCATCCTTCAGGCGACCGCCCTGGTGCATGAGGTCTACCTGAAACTGGTCGATGTTCAGCACGTGGCTTTGGAAGGCAAGGCGCATTTCTTTGCGATCTGCGCACGGATGATGCGCCGCATTCTAGTGGACGCGGCCCGCAAAAGAGCTGCGTCCCGGCACGGCGGTAGACTGGGACGGATTCACTTGGACGATGTGGCTCATTTGAAGCTGAGCCAGGATAACGACAGGCAGCTGATCGCGCTAAACGACGCCCTGGACGAACTGGCGCGCGGCGATCCGCGAAAGGCGAGAGTTGTGGAACTGCGATACTTCGGCGGGCTGAACGTGCAAGAAGCAGCCGCCGTGCTCAAAGTATCGGCAGAGACCGTTACGCGAGATTGGCGTCTGGCGCGGGGTTGGTTGCAACTGCAGGTCAGGGGTGCGGAGGGTTCGGGCGCGGCGGGCTTGGCCCGGGGCCCTGGTAGGTGAAAGGTGAGGGTGCCTGCGTGGTTCGGGCCTCCTGCATCATCGGGTTACGGCGATAACGTTGGATCCACCGCGCCCCTTGGCTGGGAAACGATACTTCCTTGTTCGTGCCGATCGCGCACACGCCCCTGCTGATCAGGCGTACGCGGCGTTGACACGGGATCAGGACCAACGAGCAAGCTCGCATCCAGCAGTGAAGACTGAGCACTCCGTCGGCTTCCGCAGTTGAGGCCGACTCATTAACGGGTTGAAGCCCCGTATTCTCGGATTCGCTAAACCCTTGCAAAACAATGGCGCTGGTATTGAGCGAAGGTGATCGAAGCGTTTATAACTCTATGAAAATAGAGGATATTTCGTAGCGCTAACGGGAATCGAACCCGAAAAGTACCGCATTCGGCCGTTCTGCCTCATGCTAGGTCTTTGACCGCTTGAAAGGGTTCTTTTTGTAACAGAACTTCAGGCGGGCCGCTCGGCGGTCAAAGGTCCAGTTGATCTTCTTGCGCGCCCGGTTCATCTGGCGATTCCAGGATCGTGCTTCACGGCGAAGAGTCTTTAGATTCCGAATTCTCCTGCCACCTAAGCACTGCCGCGCGAACAAACTGATTGCAATCTCCGCTTGGTTGAGCCAACTGCCATGAGTGGGCGTGTAGTGCACCGTAAACCGGCCCCAGATCTCCCTGCCCATCTCCTCGCCGAAGGCATCGACCAGTGACTTGCGATGGTGGGTGTGGAGATTATCCATCACCAGATGAATGGTGTTGGCGGCAGGGTACTGCAGCGCCAAGCCGCATAGGAAAACAGCCAACTGAAAAGCGGAACGATCGGGAGTAGGAGAGGTGAAGTGGCGCCCTCCCTTAGGCTCCACGGCGCAGAAAACATTGGCCGTGCCACACCGCTCGTATTCGTTGTCACGGCGTGCTTCCCTGCCGGGCACTGCTGGCGAGAGAGGTCGGACATCGGCATGCAAGGTGACCGGTTTTTCGTCCTGGCACACCACAGGTTCCTGCGCATTGTAAGGACGCTCATAGGTTTCTAAGACGTTCTCCATCTTCTCGATGTACTCGTCATCGAGGTCGGCGATGCACCACATTTTTTTCCCGCCACGGCTTGAGGTCGTGGTGCAGCAGCAGAATGCGGATGGTTTCCCTACCCACTCGGGGAACCAGTTTGCGTTTCACCGCCTCTTCGGCCACCAGGCGCACTGTCCAGCGTGCCTGGCCTTCTGGCGGGTCGCTGCAGACCATGGCGATAATGCGCTGTTTCTGATTGCTGTCCAGCACTTCGGCCGCGCCGGGGCGCTGTTTTTCGTACCAAGCACCCTCCAGTCCGGCCTGTTCGTAACGGTGGCCGAGCCGCCGGATGGCTTGGGCCGTCAGCGGGATCCCCTTCGCGACCTGCGGGGCACTGGCCTGCTCCGCCAACTGCAATAGGGCCAATGCGCGCAGAACGAGGCGAACCTGTTGAACCCCGCCCTTAAGCAAATTCCGGAGTTGCTGCTGATCCTTCTTGCTGATATCGATAATCGGAGCTGGACGACCCATACCCGGAGTATGCGCCAAAACAGCTCTGCATAAAAATGGTTTTTAGAATCTTTTCAGGCAGTCGAAGACCTAGGCCATTTATTTTCAATGCAAGCTATGGTTCCAATCGCCACCTGTTTTATCCTGTGACGCCATTTTGTGACGTCGGTGTGACGTCCGCAGAGCGTGAAACGCGGTCGCAAAACTCTTGCGTCGCATCGCCTGACGTACGAGACAATTCTCGTAATCTGTCTCATTCGATCTCAGACAGCATCACAATCGTTCGATCACGCTCGCCCGTACAGCACGTGGAGGGTCGGTCCAGAGCGGGGAGTGCCGGCAGAATGCACGTTGATATCGACGGTTTGGTCTAAAGCGAGCAGAAAACGAAAGAGGGTCTCCACGGAAAACTCGGTAAGCCGTCCACGCTTCAAATAGGAAATCTTCGGTTGATGAACCCCCAGTATCTTGGCGGCTTCCACCTGGCTGTAGCCGCGTTGTTCGATGAGGGAATTGATGAAGCGCACTAATTCGGCTTTTCCAGCCATCTCGATGGCATTGGGAAATCCGAGATCCTCGAACACATTAGTGCTGCCGGCTTCCACCTTGGCGCCGGTGCGTGCTCTCTTTCGCCTACTCGTTTGCATTTTGACTCCGCAAATATTCCCGATGATCGGCTTCCGCATCCTTCAGCCGCCGTCGGATCAAATTGATTTCCGTCTTTGGCGTGGCGATCCCGCTCTTCGACTTCTTCATAAAGCAGTGGAGTACATAAACGAAAGGATCGAGTTTCACCGTGTAGACGGCCCGATACGTATCGCCTTCCTCGGAATCGGCGACGATCTCCAGAACGCCTGAGAGGTCATGGTGCAGGGGCTTGGCATTTGATGGTTTCTCCCCGCCTTGGACCGCATAGAGCGCATAGCCGATTTCGGACTGTACCTCCCGTGGGAAGCCTTTCAAGTCCGCCTTGGAGCTTCGAACCCACCGAAGGGTTTTCATTCGATATACCGTTATCAGTATAATACCGATATCGGTATAGAATCCAGTCGGTCGCACGAGTTATGAATTTTGCGGATGAAAAAATGACCGCCGTACGGTCGCCGTGCTCGAATCGCTGGAAGAAAAAACCTACCCCTAGCTCAGTTCAGCCATGGCGATTGAGGAGAACAGAGAGTCTCGGCCGTCTCGGGATCGAAGCCGAAGCCGCCGATTACCGCGCGCAGGAGCTGCTTGTATCGATCCTGGGAGGTTGCTTGGGGATTGACGATCGCCGCCGCTTCTTGCGAAACAGGTAAGCTGGCAGCCAACAGCGCAACCGCGGCGCAGACCCGCTGGGCCCATGCGCGCTGTTCAGCCTGGCCGAGTGCGGCAAGTTTCGTTTCCTCCGCTTGGGCAAGAAACCCCAGCAGCCGAGCCACGGCCGCTTGCGCCTGGTCTCGGGAACCTTTCCCGTACACGATGTCCACTCCCTAATTCTCGCCGGAAATGAAAACGCGCGCGCCGATTTCCAGGGTCGACGCGCGTGGCGCCTGGCCAAGGAAGCTGCCTCGCCTGGCTTAAGATCGGGCAGCTAAGAAGCACCAAGACGCAAACCGTGTGATTGCCTTTCCTGAATACCAACCGCGCGCGCCGGCGTTTGGGGGACCGACGCGCGCGTGCGCCTGGCTGAAGGAGACCAGGCGCAAACTTGTGCGATGGCTAGGTAGCGCTGTTCTGGCCGACAACTATGGGGTGGGTACCGGCATCGATCAAATTCGAATCCGTTCGCTCCCAAGCAATGAAGCCCACTTGCAAATAGTCGGCGTAGCGCTCCACTAATCTCATAACTGATGGCCATTCGCCAACCTGCCTCACGTTGAAGCAGCTCATATCGCCGAAGAGTGTCGAGTAAGCATTGGCGGCCGGCGTTGGCATGTTCTGATTGATCAGGTACGGATGGCCCATGATGGTTAGTCGGGAGCTGGTTATGTCCACCGTAGCGCCCTCGCGGAAGCTGGCACTGAGGCCAGGCTGCCACAACGGACGATTGTTGCCGTCCACCAGTTTCTTGATCAACTTGAGTTGCGCGTCGGAGAACATCCAGGCGGTTGTGGCGGCGTATCTGTAATCCGGATCGACGCTGTGCTCGATGTTCACGAGGTCTTGGTAGCTGATCGCGGCCGTTTCGCCCGTGGGCATGGTGTAGATGTTGCCTGCAGCGACGGCCGCGGTCACGATGCCGGTGGGTTCGCCCGAGCCGCTGCCGACCATGCACTTCCAGTTGAGGAGGCGTCCCAACCGGGTGCCCAACAGTCGTGCCGTCAGGGCATCCAGATCGGCGCATGAGTTCGCGGCCGTCACCATCAAGGGATTCCATGCCGCCGCGGAGAAACTGGCTAAACGCTCGGGCGTACGGATCACGGTTCCGCTCGCGAACCTGTCCAGGGGTGAGCCGGAACGTGTCCTGAATCTCTGGCAAGTTCAGGTGGTTGATGCGGCCGCTGGACAGCGACTCGTTAATGCCGTCCGCTTCGTTGCTCGCGATTTTTTCTCCGAGCTGCGTATATTCTTCTTCGAGCTTGTGGAACTGCTCGCGTTCCGCCGCATTTAGACCGCGGTTTGCGCGTTCGCACCGGTCAATGATGCCCTGCATTTTGTCCGCGAGGCGGCCCTGCATTTCTCGATTTCTTTTGTCGTACACAGAATCTCCAAAACCAATCCGCCTGGTGTCAGTGGTTGTGCGAACTTACTGCGCAAGGCCGTCACCTCCGCCGGCGGAACGCGCGAGTCCAAGCGGCTTTCCTCGCGAGTTCAGCCCGGTTAGGTTGTCGGTTGCACGCGACGCCAGCCTGCACCCGGGTGCAGGGCACGTCGCTCGCTGCGAGACCATTACGCACTTGGCGAGTTGGTGTGGTTCGCAGCTTGAAACTCGTTGTCATCCGCGTGATGGGTTTGCAGGTAAGCGCGATAACCTGGCGGACGTTTCACTATGCTGGCTCTCGCAAATTGCGAGATTAATCCGCCAGCAGTGTAAACACATTCTTCGGCCGTTCGGCTTGAATACTCATCTTGCTGCGATCGACCGGTGTCATTCCCATTGCTGCAAGCAGTGAACGAAGAGTGTTCAGCTCTGCGGCGGTAACGCCCTTATTGGTCTTGATCGCTTTCGCCATCAGACATGAGGCGAGCTCCACGCACCACGGATCAGCACGCTTGAGCACGTCGGCGGGGACCATGTCCACGATCTCGGCCCAGAATGGAAGTGCGCGTTTCGGCAAGCGTGCCGGCGGATCTCCGAGTGGACGAGCATCTTGCGGTTCGGTCGGTCGGCGCCGCTTCGGGTGCTTCCGGAAAGAACCTCTCAATTCGAGTAGCTTAGTTGGCTGACGTGTTGGCATTGCGTGCGTTATACGGTTGGAGACGTAAAAATTTGACCGCGCTACGGTCGCCGGGCGCCGCGAGCTGAAGGATTTTGCCTACCCCTACCCCTTTCGGGCGCCGGTGGTAGCGCGATGTAACTCTTGTCATTGCTTCGCCTTGATCAGTTGGATGATGACCTGAGTGAGCTGCAGCACGGCGGTTGCTATCAGCCAGGTCCGGAGGTTCTCGAGGCGGGAAACGACCAGCTCGAGTATCTGTGTCTGGTCAGTGTCGGCTTTTTGTAGCGCGGCGAAGCGAACTTCGCAAGCGTCTGCGCATTCTGGTGTCATTGTCAAGGTTCGCTAGCGCGTCAGGTTGCGGCGAAAGACGGGCGCGAAAGGTACAGTTTATACAAAATGTACTATTCAGGTCTTTAAGTTCCAAATTACTCAATTTCAATTGTACATCGGGAACACGCCGGCCGCGGCGAGTCGTAACAGCCTCGGCTGAAATCACAAGCCGATCCGCGCGGGTCGGGTAGGTTGATTTTGGGTGTTACGCGCGTGAACAGTGCCCCAACCGTGACCGTCTCCTCGACCAGTGCACACTGGACAGCAGATTGCGGAGTAGAGTCCCTCCGCCGTGTCCTGTCGGCTAGCCACATGTACATCCGTGTCGATCGGCTTGCGGCAGCCACGGCAAAGTGCAGCACAGCAAGAGGGGCGGAGCTTCACACACTCATGGCCACTGAGGTTGTGCTTTGGTCGTTTCCGCGATCTCACAGTTCGCTCCGAAATTTCACTCGAAATGCGTTCAGCACTATCCATGTCGTTGCTCGACCGGGTTGCCGCACGCTGCGCCGTCAGCGCAGCACGTTCGCCATTTTCGCGTGCCTTTGCACTCAGCTCCAGCAGCCGGGCTGCGATCTCGGTAACGGAGTGTCCCCAGTCCGTTGCTATAACGCACCAAGCAAAATCCGCCCTACTAAGGGGCTGTCAGGAAATTAGTAGAACAACTTAATATGGTTTTGGTTTATACCGGTGCGGGTGTACAGCAGCGATATCTGAACGTGTACGTACCGGCCTTGCAGCGGGAAGCAGGAGTGGCCGGTTTCTTCTGTTTCCATCGCGGTTTCCAGTTTGCGTCCAGCGCGCTGATGGACCCGATCAGCAAGGCCTTCATTGCGGAGATGGAAGAGTTCGCCAAACAGGGAAAAATCCCGGTGATCCGGTTCGAGAAGGGGCAGCGCAAAGACGACGTAGCCGCCGAATTCCGGCGCCAGTTTCCAGCACAGGAAGGCGTGCTGTTCATCGGCAAGGCACAGGAGAAGACGCCGGTGTTCCGCACGGAGCGGCGGCGCAATGAGAAAACGGGGCCACGTATCCATGGCTGTTGCGATCCACCGCGATGGTCAATCACTTTGATGTGTACTGCAGGGACCGGGACTGCGGCCCCTTCTTCCTCAAATTCTGCACGTACTTTCCCTACACCGCGAAGCTTGGCCTGAACGGCCATGAGTATGTGAAGCGGCAACTGGACAACAAGGGCATCGCTTATGAACCGCTGGATAACGGTATCCTGTCGTGCGATGATCCGCGGCGGGTGCAGGCGATCTGCGACGGCTTGTCGGCGGACGGACTGCTGCGGAAGTGGTTCCGCAAACTGCCGCATCCTTTCACCGCCAAAGACCGTCAGGCGGGCTACCGCTACAGGATTTCCATCCTGCAGGCGGAGTTTTCCCTCACTCAGGTGCTGGATCGGCCACCGGGCGGGTCTTTTTCGAGGAAGTGATCCGGGAAAACCTGGATATCGGACGGCCCCGTCAGATGCCGCTGATCTTCGATCGCCGGGTCAGCCGCCGCACTCCCGGCCGGTTTCGCACGCGCGTTATCACCGACGGCGTGGTTCCTGCGCTGCACGTCGATTACAAAAATTCCCGGATCAAGCAGTATCACAAGGAAGGGCGCGCGCTCCGCACCGAAACCACCATCAACAACACGCGGGACTTCGGCATCGGCAAATCGCTGGCGAATCTGCCCACGCTGCGGCAGATCGGCTTTCAGGCCAATCGGCGTCTGCTGGACGTCCAAACTGTTTCCCACGACTGCGCCATCGGCGAAGACGCGTTTGAGAAGGTGGTTCGCCCCATCGAGGTCGACGGGCAACGGGCGTCGGCCCTGCGCTTTGGCGACGCGCAGGTGCAAGCGCTCTTTGCCGTGCTGGTTCTTGTTCAGTCTCCAACTGCGGGGTTTCACGAACCACGCAATGCGAGCTCTGCTGGCTCAAGTGCTGGGCCTCGACCCAGCCCAATACCCCATTGGCAGAATGACCTACGACCTCCGCCGGCTTCGCCTGCACGGGCTCCTCGAGCGCATCCCACACAGTCATCGTTATCAGACCACTGCGGCTGGCCTGAAGATCGCGCTCTTCTTCTCCCGCACTTATGCCCGGCTGTTACGACCCAAACTCGTGGAGATTCTTTGTCAGAGCCCACCGCTGGACTCCTCTTTGCGCGTCGCCTTCGACCGCCTTCAAACCGAAATCGACCGCTGTTGCGAGGAGCAAAAACTCGCCGCCTGAAAACTTGACTCATTCATCTTGTAATCTCTTGCGTAAGACTCTAGCGCGGAAGGTTCGGCTTTTGCCAAGCGATTCGATCGTGCACGATCGGTTTTTGTTGTACCCAGAGTACGAAACGCTTCTGGCGAAAGCCGCCCAGGAGCGCGAATGGTTGCGCTCTACGCTCTTCAACGATCGCCGGGAATGGATCGTTCTGGACTGCCATACAGGACTGCACCCCGGTGAACAGCGGGTCTTGGAATTTTCCGATATCAATCTGGAGCACGGTTTTGTTCGCGTGCAAAGCAAACCTAAGATCAACTTCCATGTGAAGAATTACCAGCATCGCTACATTCCGCTGGCGCTGCCGGCGCGCGACGCTGTTGTGGCGCAGAGGACCAAAAAGCTATCCGAGTCGGATTTTGTGTTTCACCGGCCGGACGGAAGCCCTTGGGGCGATATCGGCGATTCGTTCGACGACTTGTCGTGGCGGCGGGCCTGCAGAAGGAGACGCCGGCAGAGCGCTTAACGCCGCATTCAGGAACTGCTCGGGCACAAGAGTATCACCACCACGGAGCGGTACTCCCACCTCGGACGCAACGGGCAGCACCCCGCGTATTTTGAACCAGCGCAAAGCGTTTCGGAGAGTTTTGTACCAAGGTCTGTAACAAGCCCGGTCTCAGAGAGGGTTACCCAAAAGCCCCAAGTTGTTGAAAATAAATGGTGGCGGCGCGGCGACTCGAACGCCGGACCTAGGGATTATGAGACCCTCGCTCTAACCAACTGAGCTACGCCGCCATCACGCTCAAGTGTAACAGACCACCCCAGCGCGGCATCCCGGGAATGTTTCCGCATAGAAATTACCACCAAAATGTGGAAAAGATTGCGGCGGCCCGCACCCCGTAACCCTGTCAATGAAACATAAGCCTGGATCACCGACTTAAGCTATTGAGTTCCAGTGGCTTATCTAAAAACCGCCAAACCTGCCGGCCACAACACCAAAGAATGAGTGGTAAGATTTTCGGAAACGGTTTCCCACAAAGTTTTCCACAAGGCTCCGCGCCCCGCTGCGCGTCTTTTGCGGGCCTAGCTAAGGCGTGTGCCCCGGCTTCACAGTGTAGCGTCCGTCGCTCGTTGTTGAAGGCTCGGAACATCCGCTAGAATAACGAGTTACGCGCATGGCAACCGAGCTGTTACCAGTCCGGACGCGCGTTCGATGAGCCGCCAATTGGTTTAGCCGGGCAAAGTAGAAAGGCATCCATAATGAAGCAATGCAGGCGCATTCGCCTGGTCTTGGGAGGTTTACTTTTGTGCGCGCCACTCGCGCTCCAAGTGGCGGCGCAACAAGCACCCGCACAGGGCCAACCGCCCGCACCTTCTCCGCAATCGCCCGCGCGGCCGGCCTCTCCGCAATCACCCACTCCGCAGCCGCCGGCCCAGCCCAACGCGCCCACGCCCCAGCAGAATCCACCGGCTCAGCGTCCACCCAATCCCTTTGAAAACGTTCCGGCTCCGGCGCCAGCCCAGCCTCCCGCCGCGCAGCCGCCACAGGGTGCTCCGGGACAACCGCCCCAGTTGGAAGCCCCTCCGCCAACCCCGGGCGTTGCTCCGAATCCCTCACAACCCGGCGGCCAAGTTATCGAGGCCATCGAGTTCCGGGGCGCCCGCCGCGTTCCTCAGGATACCCTCCGTGCGTTGATTTTTAGCAGGGTTGGCGACATCTACAACCAGGACACCATAGGGCGCGACATCACCGCCTTGTGGAACTCGGGACGGTTCGACGATATTCGCGTGGAAACCGAGCCCGGCAAAACAGGAGTCGTCGTCACCTTTGTAGTCGAGGAACGCCGCGTGATCCGGTCGATCGACTATCCGGGCCTAAAGTCCGCCACCGTTTCCGACGTTCTCGACCGCTTCAAAGAACGGCGCGTGGGTCTCACGGTGGAATCCCAATACGACCCCAACAAAGTGCAACGCGCGGCTGTGGTTCTCAAGGAACTCCTCGCTGAGCGCGGCCGCCAATACGCCACGGTTACTCCCGAAGTCAAGCAGATCCCGCCTTCTTCGCTCGCGGTCAGTTTCGTGGTTAATGAAGGGCCGAAGGTAAAAGTCGGCACAATCACAATCACGGGGAACAAGGCGTTCTCGCAGCGCGAAGTCATCCGCGCGATGAAGAACAGTCATCCCATCGGGATCCCTTATTCCATCGTCCTCGAGGACCTCTTCGCCAAAACGTACGACGCGGACAAACTGGAAGAGGACAAAGAGTTCGTTCGCAGCGCTTATCAGGATAAAGGCTATTTCACCGCCAAGGTTCTGGATGCTATGGTGACAATCCACCGCACCGGCGGAACAGGCTGGCGCCTGCCTCTGATCAAACCAAACAACGCAGGCCTCCATGCCGATATCACTCTGCCCGTGGAAGAAGGCCGGCTGTACAAGCTCGGCAAGATGAATTTCGTCGGCGTGAAGCTCTTTCGCGCGCCGCAAACCCTGGCGGGCGCTTTGTTCAAGATGCAGCCCGGCGACATATTCTCCACCGCCAAATTTCGCGATGGCTTAAAGAACATGCGCGACCTCTACGGCCAGTTCGGCTACATGGATTTCGTTCCCGAACCCTCTTTCGACTTTCCGGGCGGTGACCAGATCGATGTGACAATTACCGCCGACGAAGGCAAACAGTTCTTTGTACGCCGCATCGAGTTCTCCGGCAACACCACCACGCGCGATAAAGTCATCCGCCGCGAAATCCTGCTCGATGAAGGCGACATGTTCAACAGCAAGCTGTGGGAAATCAGTTTGCTGCGCCTCAACCAGCTCGGGTATTTCGAACCACTCAAAAAAGAGGACGCCGCCGATATCCGCCCCAACCGGCAAACCGGCACGGTGGATATCACGCTGAAGGTGAAGGAGCGCGGCAAAAACACCATCGGGCTGAACGGCGGCGTTTCCGGTATTGCCGGCACCTTCATCGGCGCCAACTATTCCACTAACAATTTCCTCGGATTGGGCGAGACTCTCTCGCTCGAATCCCAGATCGGAACGACTCTCCGGTCGGCCAGCTTTGGTTTCACGGAACCGTACCTTTTCGATAAACCCATCCAGACCGGCTTCCGCGTATACGTCCAGAAATACACATTCAACGAAGCACAACAGGCTTCCATCCTGGCGGGTGTCAACCTGATCCCGCTCTACAACCAACTGGGAAGCCAGAATCTGCTGAACTATTCGCAAGACAGCTACGGGTTTTCGGTTTCGAGCAGCTATCAGCTTAAGCGCAGCTTCGCGCGCGTGGGAATCAGCTTCGGCTACGACATTTCGAGCGTCAAGACCTTGACCACTGCCTCTACCGATTATTTCCAGTACATCGATTTCAGCGGCGTCAACGGGCCCAATTCCCTATCCGGTATCCGCACTGTTCACGTGACTCCCTCGTACTCTTACAACACCACCAATTCGCCGATGAACCCCACCAGTGGCAAGAGCCTCTTCTTTTCGGTGGATGCCGCCGCCAGCGTTCTGGGCGGCAACGTGAACACCCTCAAACCAGCTTTCGATCTTAAGTTTTACAAACCTTCTCCGTTCAATAAGAAACATACGCTGGCATTTCATTTGATGGGCGACATCGAAACCGGCTACGGCGGCAAAGAAATCCCGCCGTTCTCCCGCCGGTTCATCGGTGGTGAGTTCGACATCCGTGGCTTTGAAGACTGGGGCGTCACGCCGATCGGTTTTATCCCATCGAGCGCATCGGTCTCTGTGCTCAATGCCGATGGCTCGGCGCGCACCCAGCAGACTGTCGTAGGGGGAGTGGTCAGCAGTTCCGCCGTGACCATGCAGATACCCACCTACCAGCTCATCACGCCGGGCGGCGATGCCACCGCGGTCGGTAATTTCGAGTACCGCATTCCGATTGTCGGGCCCGTTACGGCCGCGTTGTTCTTCGATGCCGGCGATAACCGCATTCTGCGTCTGAGCCAGCTTGAGGTCGTTCCCGAGCGTATCCAACAACTCAATGCGCAATTCCCTACCGCCAATTTCAGTAATAAGGTATATATCGCCCCGGGAACACAAGCGCTTCGCACATCGACCGGCCTGGAAATCCAGGTAGTATTGCCCGTTGTCAAGGCGCCTTTCCGCGTGTATTTTGCGTACAATCCCACCACGGTTCGCGAATACCTGCAGCCGCCCATTGTGGCGGATCGCTCTATGTTCCCCAACCAAGCGACCTTCAATAACGCTGTCGCCAGCTACGGAGAAGCGTATCCTTTCTTTGAGAAGCGGGACCTGTTCCGCTTCACCGTTGGCAGGACGTTTTAAACAGGAAACAGGCCGCCTTGGGTATACTAAAATTTGACTAATCAGGAGTTACCGTGTTGAAGAGCAATCAGTTTGCCAAGCAGTTAGCATGTTCCGCGCTTGTCCTGGCCGCCGCCACGCTGGCGCACGCTCAAAGCGCCACTACGCCCACCAAGGTCGGCTACATCCATGTGCAGGCTGCCGTCTTCAGTACCAAGGAAGGTAAGAAAGCGGGCGACGAGCTGAATACCAAGTTTGGTGCGAAGAAGGCTGAGTTGGAAAAAAAGCAAGCCAATATCGATCAGCTCAAAGATACGTTGCAAAAAGGCAACGCGACGAT
>JASIAM010000222.1 GCA_030041985.1 Bryobacteraceae bacterium
ACAGCCGTTTGTGTTCCAGAAACAACACCGGGTCATCGGTGCGGAGGGCGGTGCGCAGCAGACCGCACGCATCGAGCGCGTTCGAAGGCATAATAACGCGCAGGCCGGGAATATGAGTAAACGTGACCTCGCCCGATTGACTGTGGTAAATGGCGCCGCCATTCAGGTAGCCTCCGATCGCCACGCGAACGACGACAGGGCACGAAAAGACGCCATTCGAGCGCCAGCGCAGCGTAGCCAGTTCATCGCGGAGTTGCATCATAGCGGGCCAGATATAGTCGAAGAACTGGATCTCCGGCACCGGTTTCAGCCCGCGGGTAGCCATACCGATGGCCCGGCCGACAATCGAAGCCTCCGCCAGAGGTGTGTTGAAACTGCGCTGGGCGCCGAATTCGATCTGTAGGCCCGCGGTGGCTTTGAAGACGCCGCCTTTGCCTTTCACTTCATGCAAGTTTTCTTCGCGGCTGCAATCGGCCACGTCTTCACCGAAGATCAGTATGCGGGGGTTGCGGCGCATTTCCTCGCGCAGGGTGGCATTTACGAGATCGACCATGGTCATCGGCTCGCCACGAAACTGCGGCTGTGATTCGAACGCGTCCGAGGCGGGGTTGATCTTATCGGAATAGAGGTGAATGAGTGCGGAGGAGGCGTCCGGCGGCGCCTGGCGCAAGGCGCGTTGCGTGGCTTCCTGGACTTCTTCCTCAACTTCGTGCAGCACCAGTTGCAGCCGCTGCCGGTCGAGGACGCCCTGCTCCACCAGCAACTGCGGAAAGCGGAGAACAGGGTCGCGCTCGGCTTCCGCCTGACGTTCCGTGGCGGGTTTATAGAGCCGCTCATCGTCGGAGAGGGAGTGGGAATAGGGCCGAATGACACGCGCGTGCACCAGAGCCGGTCCGCGCTCTTCGCGGCACCATGCCGCGGCGCGCTCCATAGTCCGATAGGAGGCCAGAAAATCGGCGCCGTCTACCTGCTCACTGAACAGAGTGGGAAAGCCGCTGACCAGACGCGAGATGTCGCCCCCGGCGGTCTGGCATTCAAGGGGCACGGAAATGGCGTAACCATTGTCCTGAATGAGGAACAGCACGGGCAGTTTTTCGAGACACGCCGCGTTGAGCGCTTCCCAAAACTCGCCCTCGCTGGTAGCTCCCTCGCCTGCTGACACGAGAGTCACTTCGCCCGTTCGGCCGAGGTAGCGCGACGCTCCCGCGCAACCCACCGCCTGCACAAACTGCGTTCCTGTGGGAGAGGAGGCGCTGACAATGTGAAGTGGGCTGTATCCCCAGTGAGAGGGCATCTGGCGCCCGCCGGATCCGGGATCGGCGGCGGCGCCCACCGCTGCCAGCAGCATCTCATAAGGAGTCATGCCGAGCGTAAGACACAGGGCACGGTCGCGATAGTAGAGGTAGAACCAATCATTTCCCGCGCGCAGAACCATGCCGGCGGCCACCTGGATGGCTTCATGGCCCGCGCCGCTGATCTGGAAAAAGATGCGGTTCTGGCGTTTGAGAGCGATCTCGCGATCATCCAGGCGCCGCGCGGTCTGCATGATGCGGAAAGCGCGGATGAGCTGTTCGGAGTCGAGATCCTCCAGGCTGGCGGGCGCTGCAGCGTCGGGTGTGCGCGTGGACGTGGCCAAAGCGAACCTCCTTTTTCCAGTGTAACGGGTGGGACTACGGGGACTGGGGGCCGGCGCACCTTATAATGAGGGTAGTTCTCCCTCCATGGACCTTCGTGAAAAGGCTGGTCAGCTTCCGCTGGCGCCTGGTGTGTATCTGTACAAAGACGATGCCGGCCGCGTGATTTACGTTGGCAAAGCGAAAAGCTTGCGGCTGCGGGTGCGGAGCTACTTTTCCGAAGATCGCCAGGCCGATATCAAGACCGGGACTCTGTTGAGCGAAGCGTGCGACGTGGATTACATCCTGGTGGATAACGAAAAGGAAGCGCTGGCGCTCGAGAACAACCTGATCAAGCAGTATAAACCGCGGTTTAATATCCTGCTCCGGGACGACAAGACTTATCCTTACATCAAGCTCACCAAAGAGAAATATCCGCGTGTGTATGTCACGCGGCGCTTGCGCAAAGATGGAGCCACTTACTATGGTCCCTACTTCCCGGCCAACCTGGCGCATCGTTTGGTGCATTTCATCCATCGGCATTTTCTAGTGCCGTCCTGCAAGATCGATCTGACTCGCTATCATCCCAAACCGTGCCTGCAGTATCACATTCATCGCTGCCTCGGGCCGTGTGTGCTGGGTCTCACCACCGACGATACCTACGCGGCTGCGGTGCGCGATGTGAAGCTGTTTCTGGAGGGACGGCATGGCGATTTGGCGGGCCTGTTACGGACTCGGATGGAAGCCGCGGCGGAAGCCATGCGCTTCGAGGAGGCGGCTTCGCTCCGGGACTTGCTCACTACCGTTGAAGAGATCGAACAGCGGCAGAAAATGGCCGCCGTGCGCGGGGACGATGTGGATATTTTCGGTTGCTATGCCGAGCCTCCGCTGCTCGCAGTGAACGTTTTTCACTTGCGAAATGGACAGATCGTAGACCGGCGCGAGTTTTTCTGGGAGGATCAGATGGAATTCGAAGAATCGCCGTTCTTCTCCACACTGGTTTCCCAGCTTTATCTCGACCAGCAGTACATCCCGGCAGAGATTCATGTGCCCACTGATTTCGAGGATCGCGAAGCTCTGGAAGAACTGCTCTCGGAAAAGCGGGGCCGGCGTGTGGAAATTCGCACACCGCAGCGGGGCCAGAAGAAGGCCCTGATGGATCTGGTTGCTACTAATGCCAAGCATAGCTTCGACGCTCGTTTCCGGGTAATGAAACCTTCATCGCGCGCAATTCAGGAGTCGCTTGAAGAGACTCTCAACCTGCCCCACGCCCCGGCGCGCATTGAATGCTTCGATATCTCCCACATACAGGGCACTGACAAAGTGGCGAGCATGGTGGTGTGGGAGGAAGGCCGGATGAAAAAATCGGACTACCGCAAATTCATCATCCGCACGGTCGTGGGCAATGACGATTTCGCCAGCATGCGCGAGGTAGTGACGCGCCGCTATTCCCGGTTGAAGGAAGAGGGCGCTCCGCTGCCCGGACTCGTGTTGATCGATGGCGGGTTGGGACAGTTGCACTCGGCGGCGGAGGCTCTCGAAGCACTGGGATTTTCCGAACAGCCTATAGCGGCCATCGCCAAGCGAGAGGAAATCATCTATGTCTACGGGCAGGAGGATGAGCCGATCATGCTCGATCGTTTCTCGCCGATTCTCCACCTGATCCAATCGATTCGCGATGAGGCGCATCGATTCGCAGTCACGTTTCACCGCTCGCGCCGCGCGGCCCGGCAGCTCACTAGCGAACTGGAAGCCATCGAAGGTGTCGGCCGGATAACCGTGCAGAAGCTGCTAAAAGCTTTCGGCAGCTCCGAACTGGTGCGCGCCGCTTCGGAAGATAAATTGGCGGCGGTAGTGGGACGCGCGGCGGCGCGGAAAGTGAAACTGCACTATGAGGGGCAGATTGTAGAAGAGTGAGTGGTTACTTCTCGAACACCGGCCTTTTATTTCTCAAAAACTTGATCCACCGGCGCCACGGTCACATCTTCGGGGCGCAGATGGAGCGGAAACTTCTCGACTATCTTATCTTCTGCGAGAATTTCCGGCGGTTTCGGAGAGTTATACGTGATCGGAGAAGGCTCACCGCTGGTCAATTGGCGTTTCAGCTCATCTGCCTGCTTCGCTACAGCTACAATCACCAGCTTATCGGTGCGGAGATAGCGGTGAATGACACGATTTACTTCTTCGCGAGTCAATGTGGCCAGGCGAGTCTTGACGAAATCGTTATAGTCAGGGATGCCGTAGTAAATACTGTCAATGGCGTAACCTAACTCGGCGCTCCTGGTCCGTGTCAGCAGGTTGACGTATTTGTTGAGAAAGTCACGAGTCTGTTCGAACCCTTCCTCGGGAATGCCCTCGTTGTAGAGCTTGTCGAGTTCGTAAAGCGCCAGCCGCAGCGCAAAGGTTGCTGTGGGAGGTTCTACGGGCCGGATCCAGATCTGAAAAGTCTGAATGTGGCGAGCGAGGTTCGGGCTCGGCTCAAACTGGAACATGCCACGCGGAAAATATTCGATGTAAGCATAGTCCCCATAATTCAGCCCGCGTATTTCCCGCATGCGCTTGTACAGTACACCATTGGACGAACGGTGCTGACCCAGGTAGGAACTGACGAGCAGCAATGCGGGATAATCCCGAGTCATGCGCGTGCCCAGGGTAGGGAAGCCGATGGAAATGGCCACAGATCGCGTATCTTTTTGGACAATGATCGCACGATTGTGCTGGATCAGCGCGGGGGGCTTTTCGCGCGGCCGAAATCCGCTGCCTTCCGGCAGGCTGCGGAAGTCGTGTTTGACGCGTTCCAGAAATGAGGGCGTGTATCCTCCCGCGATACCTAGCGTGAGATTAGTCTGGCTGTATTGCGCTTTATAAAACTGCTTCAAATCATCCAGGGTGATACTCTCGAGCGAGGAGACGGTTCCCACCGAGTATGGTCCATAGGATGTGCCCTTATAGATATTTTCTTCGAGCACCTCTTTTGCCAGCTCCTCATCGTTGTTACTGCGCAAATTTACTCGGAGAAAATTGATGGCGTCCTGTTTGACGCGTTCGAAATCTTCCTCGCGCCAGCCGGGGTCGAGGAGCATAGCGCGCAGAAGCTGATAGTATTGCTCCAGGTTATCCACATGGGTGGAACCGGAGAAAGTAACCATCTCTTTATCGGCCTGGACATCCACGCCGGCGGCCATAGGAAAGAGGGCGTCGAGCAGTTGCTGGTAGGTCAGTTGTTTCGTGCCGCTGTGAGCCAGCATTCTGGCGGTAAGATAGGCGGTGCCGGGTTTGTCGGGCGGGTCGGTGGCAGATCCGGCGGTAAACATAATGCGAAAGGTCACCAGGGGTGACTTGCCGGGCATGGCCACCACACGCATTTGTGCGGCAGCAACCGAGGAGACGAGCAGCCACGCCCAAAGCAGTTTCACTTACTTCCCTCCGGGGGCATCAGAGTCACGAGTGTCCGGCCGTTGGCGGTGAGGTACTTGGCGGCAGCCTGCTGAATATCTTCGGGTGTCAGTTGCGCGAGCTGGGTATAGAATTTATCGATAGTATCGGGAGTGCGGCCCAATCCTACGTAGCTTGCCAGGATGTCCGCGACAGTTTCACTATTATCCAGCCTGCCAGCGAATGCGTAGCGGAGGTGCTTTTTCACCGCGGTGAGGTGGGCGGCATCTACCGGCCTTTCCCGGAGAGAGGCGACAGTTTCGAGGATGGACTCACGCACGGCATCCACATCGGCTGGGGACTTAACCCGCGCCCGGATCTCAAACAGCGCGGGATCAACGCGCAGGGGATTATCCGCGGAGAGTTCGTCGGCCTTGCGTTCCCGCACCACCAGTTTTTGATACAGGTCTGAAGCTGGCGAAAACGCCAGGAGTGCGAGCGCCTCAAGCGCGGCTGTGTCCTTGCCCGTGTCACTATAGCCTGGAACCTTGTATGAAATAGATACCAGAGGCAGTGTCCGATCGGGCCAGTCCGCTTGAGTGGCACGAGGACCATCCTGCGCCGGCTCCGCGGGAATTTCGGGCCGGAAGTCACCCCGCTTCCAGGAGCCCCAGTGCTTGTCTACTAAGTCTCTGACTGCTTTGGGTCTTACATCACCGGCCACAATGATGGTCGTATACTCCGGCCGGTAATAGCGCTGGAAGAAACGAAGGCTGTATTCGTACTGATTGGGCATATCCTGAATATCTTTCAGAAAACCCATGACTGTGTGCTTGTAAGTGTGTTTCTCAAATGCCAGATTGGCAGTCACCTCTCTTAATTTCTGGCTCGGATTGGCGCTATTTTTGTTATACTCACCCAGCACGGCGAGCGTCTCCGTACGGAAGTCTGCTTCACTGTATTTGAGATTTTGAAAACGGTCGGCCTCCATCGTAAGCACGGTTTCGAGGTCTTCTTTTGAAAACGTCGTATGAAAACATGTGTAGTCATTAGTGGTGAAGGCATTCGAATACGCCCCGATTCTTGCCAGCGCGGAGTTATAACGATCAGCCGGATACTGCTCGGTTCCGCGGAACATCAGGTGTTCGAATAAGTGAGCAAAGCCGGTATGTCCCGGCGCGACTTCGTTGCGCGAGCCGGTCCGCACGACAATGTAGACGGCTACCACATGAGGGAAGTCCGTGGGTACGGTAACCAGGTGCAATCCATCGGGCAACTCCTCCAGGTGGTAACTATACGGAAAAACCCTGGCGGGCCGTTCCGGGGCGGAGGAAAGCTGCGCCGTAAGAATTAAGGCCGCGCAAACGGCGGGGAGGAACTTCAAAATCACTCCAGATATTATATGGGATCAACTCCTTGCGGTTCCGTGTGGAAGCGCGCTCAGCCCGGCGGCAGGGCGCCGTAAATGGGCTGGGCGCGAAACCACATACGAGCTAGTGAGCCGCGGCGCGTCCGGTGACCGCAACGTGCAGGACTCCGGTCCCAAGGGTTCGACACCCTTGTACTAAAGATACTGGTACTTTTTGTGGAGACCATTAGCGAATATTACTTGACTGGGCTTGGGTGAGCACTCTAAGGTTAATTTAGCTCAATACAACGGTTTACAATTCGAGGCTGATTATGAGGAAATTCCTGTTCACCATTGGCGCGGCAGCAGCTCTTGCTTCCGCATTTCCGGCTGTTTCTCGAGCGGATGTTTGCAGTAGCGTTGCGGGCAACCTGGTTTTGAATTGCGGTTTTGAAACGGGGGATTTCACCGATTGGAGCCTTTCTGGAAATGTAGTGTTAGGATTTACGACTGTAGAGACAACGGGCTACGCCGGCTACGACCCCAATAGCGGAAATTACTTTGCTGCGCTCGGTCCCTTCGGAAGCGACGAATTTCTCAGCCAGACTCTCGCGACCACACCCGGCGACACCTATACCATTTCGTGGTATGTGGCGTCCAATGGATTCACTCCTAACGATTTCGACGTAGAGTGGGACGGGACGACGCTCTTCAGCCAGACAGATATTCCGGCCACTGGTTCGTCCGCTCCCTTTCCGTACGTGCTGCACACCGACACGGTGACTGCTGTCGGCAGCGATACGCTTACTTTCAGCTTTCGTAACGACCCGAGTTATTTGGCCTTAGACGACATTTCGGTGGTTACCTCAACCCCGTCGGTTCCTGAGCCAGGTTATCTCGGTCTTTTATCGGGAGTTTTGGTAGTATTACCGTTCATCCGAAAGCGGAAGACAGCGTAAGCGCTCAGGTTTCTCCAAGCTGCCAGTCAAAGGGCTGCCTGTAGCAGTTCTCCCACTTCCAACAAGCGTTCGTCTTCATACGGTCGGCCTAGTAATTGGACGCCCACTGGCAGGCCTTCCGGTGATGTGGATACTGGAAGTGCGAGAGCGGGCAGCCCCAAGACGTTTGCCAGAACAGCGGGCATCATCGCGCGAAATAAACCGATTTCTTTTCCGTCCAGTATCCATTTGCGTTCGCGATGCCGGAACGCGGGGATACTGGCTACGGGCATCAGAATTACTGGCGTTTCCTCCATCTGGCGCAGCAGGGCGGCGCGCATGCGGTCGCGCGCGGCAAGCTGCAGGATCACTTCCTCGCCGCTGGGTTGCGCATCGCTAAAGCTTTCGCGCAGCGTCCAGTGCAACTCCGATTCACGGCCGATGGTCAGTTTACGGACGGCCGCGGCAGGCCATTGGTGAAACAAAAATGCCCACAGATTGGGCGCGCGTTCAAGACCTTGCGGAGTGAATTCCCCTACAATCAGACCTGCGGTTTGGAGCGCGCTGGCCGCCTTTTGAACCGCAGCCCGGATTTCCGGCATCACCGGCACATCGTAGAATTGTTCCCAAACGCCGATTCTCTTCTCTTTGGCGCGAAAAACCTGAAGAGGCACGGGCACGGAGAAGGGATCTTCGGCATCGAATCCTGCGAGCACCGAGAACAGCAGACGCACGTCTTCCACGGTGCGAGCCATTGGTCCGGCAACCGTAGTGAGGCCCCCGGGATAGCCCAAAGTTGGAAAGTGACCTGTGGTGGCAATGCGGCCGGGAGTGGGCTTCAACCCCGCAATGCCGCAGAAGTGAGCGGGAACGCGGATGGATCCGCCGCCATCGCTGCCGATCCCGCCGGGCGAGCAAAATGCGGCAATGGCAGCCGCTTCCCCACCGCTCGATCCACCCGGAGTACGCTCGGAATCCGCAGGATGATTGGTCCGGCCGGTGAGGAAGTTATCGGTTTCATAGGCTGCGAGCAACTCCGGCGTATTGGTTTTCCCCAGAATGATTGCGCCTTCAGCGCGCAATCGCGCAACCGCGACGGCGTCACGCGAAGCCCGATGGCCAGCGCGCAAACGACTGCCTGTGCCAGTGGGCAATCCAGCTACATCGAAACTGTCTTTTACCGTAACCGGCACGCCGCCGAGCAAACCGAGCGGCTCTCCCGAGCGAAGTGCCGCTTCGCATTGGCGGGCCACAGCCAAAGCTTCATCAGCCAGGACCGTGACAAATGCGTTGACCCGCGGATTGCGCGTTTCAATCTGCTTTAGATGTGCTTCGACCAACTCGAGCGGCGAGATCACGCCCTCCCGCACCATGGAAACCATAAGGCATAAGGAGGCGCGGTATGGCACCCAGTCAGTGTAACGCCGGAAGACGCGTCAGCTTATGGGTATGCGGCGCGCCTGCCGCCTGCTTTCATTAATCGGGATAGTAGCCCGCAATACGCCGTCTTTAAACTCGGCCTTAGCCTTCTCCGGGTCGGCTCCATCGGGCAAAGGAATTGCCCGATAAAAATGCCCATAAGAACGCTCACTGCGGAGGTAGCCGTGCTCTTTCTTTTCCTCTTCCCGCCGTTTTTCGCCTTCGATGATGATCTGTTCGTCAGTGACCTGCAGTTTCACGTCATCCTTGCTCATGCCGGGCAATTCCGCAATGACCTCAACGGTGTTGTCGCGTTCCCGCACTTCGACGGCGGGAGACCACGTGCCTGTCTGACCCATAGTGCGTGTCAGGCCGAACGTGCTGCCGAATGCCCGATCCATTTCCTCGGACAACCGCCGCATCATTGCGAATGGGTCTAAGGTGAAGAAGTCACGCGTGGAAGGGGAATATTCCTCCCGCCGCGTTACGCTCCGCTCCTGGGATGGTTGCGTTGGAACCTTGGTTTCAGCCACGAAGATTTCTCCTTCATTATTTATTGTGGGAACCCTCGTGATTCGGTTCAAGACAGCAAGTTGATGTCTAAAGTGAATGGGCGCACTAAATAGAGGGGAGTTAAAATAATGCAGTGTCCACAATGAGTTTCTCCGAAGCGCGGAAAACCGTGCTGGCCGAGGTGGGTGGTGCGCACAAGCGCCCCGCGGTTGAGGAGATACCATTGAGCGAAGCGGCAGGGCGCATACTGGCGCAAGATATCGCCGCTGACCGGGATACGCCCGCTCTGGCGCGCTCCATGCGTGATGGTTACGCAGTGCGGGCGCTCGATTTGCCGGGTGAACTGGAGATCATCGGCGAAGTGCGGGCCGGGCAGATTTTCCCCGGCGCAGTAGGTCCCGGGCAAGCGGTGGAGATTATGACCGGCGCTCCTGTCCCCCAAGGCGCGGATGCGGTGGTGATGCTGGAACATACGCACCGCGTCGAAGCTCATAGCGTGCCTGGGGGATTGGAGCACGACGTCCCTACGGGACTTCCTCACGACGCCCCTGCGGGGCTTGGGCGCGTGGCCATCGGCCGCTCCGCGGAGCCACAGCAAAACATCAATCCGCGCGGCGCTGAAGCAGTAGCGCACGAGGTGGTTCTGCACACAGGCAAGCGCCTCGACTATACGGATATTGCCATGCTGGCTTCATTCGGGAAGACGCGGATGCGGGTGTTCCGTAAGCCATCGGTGGCCCTCATTGCCACGGGCGATGAGATCGTAGAGGTGGAGGAATCGCCGCGCGACTTCGAAATTCGCAATTCGAATATTTATTCTTTGGCTGCGCAGGTGGCGAGAGCGGGTGGTATGGCTTGCCTGCTCCCTATCGCCCGCGATACCGACGAGCACACGCGCTCCATCGTGGAGCGCGGCCTGGATGCTGACCTGTTGCTGCTCTCGGGGGGCGTATCGGCGGGTAAATACGACGTCGTGGAACGCGTTCTGGCGAGCCTCGATGCGCAATTTTTTTTCGACCGCGTGTTGATTCAACCGGGCCAGCCACTGGTATTCGGGCGGGCGCGCGGTAAATTTTTCTTCGGTTTGCCGGGGAACCCGGCTTCCACCATGGTGACTTTTGAAGTGTTCGCCCGCGCCGCGGTCGAACTGCTAGCCGGCCAGCAAGAGAGTTGTCTCCGTATGCCGTTCGCGCGGCTTACGAGTGATTTTCATCACAAGCCGGGTTTGACGCGCTTTCTGCCGGCGCGCTTAAGTGCGGATGGCGCCGAAGTCACTCCCATCGCCTGGCATGGCTCCGGCGATGTGCCTTCTCTCACGCGCGCCAACGCGTTTTTGGTCGCGGAGCCGGATTGCCCCGAATACCCGCGTGGGGAGCTGATTCGCGTTCTGTTGAAATGAGACGCCCTCTGAAGAACTTGTCGCATTACGATGCCGCGGGCAGCCCGCGCATGGTGGATGTCAGCGCCAAGCCGGAAACGCGGCGCACCGCGCGCGCCCACGCCTTTGTGCGCATCGCGCCGCCTGCCCTGGAAAAGCTGCCGGAAAACCCCAAGGGCAATCCGCTCGAAATCGCGCGGATTGCGGGTATTGCCGCAGCGAAAAGAACCTGGGAATTGATCCCGCTGTGCCATCCTTTGATGCTTTCCCATGCCGATGTCGAAGTGAGTGTGGAAGAGCAGGGGGTGCGGATTGTTTCCAGTGCTACGACCACGGCGCAGACCGGCGTCGAAATGGAGGCGCTTACCGCCGCTTCCGTCGCGGCGCTGACGGTCTACGACATGATCAAAGCGCTGGATAAATCGATCGAGATTCAGGATCTCTATTTGCTGGAAAAGACCGGCGGGAAGAGCGGCGATTTCAGGCGTGGGAGCAATGCAGGATGATCGAAGCCGCGGTTCTTACGATCAGCGATTCAGCCACGGCCGGCCGGCGCGCCGACCTCTCCGGCCCCGCCGTCCGCGAGCGTCTGGAGCGGCTTGGATGGCGTGTGGCGATACTGGAAGTGTTGCCGGACGAGGCTGCCCAAATCAGCGCACGGCTGAAAACTCTGGCGGATGGGGGCAAGGTGTCGGCAATTTTCACTACGGGCGGAACGGGCGTGGCTTTGCGTGACGTAACCCCGGAAGCTACGCGTACGGTAATTGATCGCGAGATTCCGGGCTTGCCCGAGTTGATGCGCGCACGGGGACTGAAAGCCACCCCGCTCGCCGTTCTTTCCCGCGCGGTAGCGGGCACCCGCGGCCGGGTCCTGATCGTCAATTTGCCCGGATCACCCAAGGGTGCTGTGGAATCGTTAGATGCTATCGTAGAATTGGTGCCGCACGTGCTCGATTTGCTGCGCGGGCATACCGAACATGCGGCCCGGCAGGAGTAGCCCATGCAAAGAACGCTCTTCCTTCCCCTGCTTTGCGCCAGCTTACTGGTGGCGCAAGATCTTCCGCCAGATGTCGTGCCGCCTTTCGTGGTCACTACCGAGCGGGTGGTGGTGCCGGTTACGGTCTTTGACCGGAACGGGGGATTCGTAAACGGCATTGAGGCGGACCGGTTCCGTCTTTACGACAACGGTAAAGAGCAGAACATCCAGGTGGATGTTTCCTATGAACCGATCTCCTTGGTAATTGCGATTGAGTCCAGCTCTCATATAGAGTCGATGCTTCCCCAGATTCAGAAGATTGGGAATCTGATCACGCCGCTGGTGATTGGCGATCAGGGCGAGGCTGCGGTAGTGGCATTCGACTCGCGCGTCCGCACTCTGCAGGATTTCACCTCGAATCCGGATCTGATCACGCAGGCAGTGACAAAGATTATGCCCGGCAGCAATAACAATCGCATTGTGGACGCGGCCGTGGAAAGCGCGCGCATGTTGAGCCACCGCCCACCCAACCGCCGGCGGATCATTCTGGACATCGCAGAGACGCGAGACTTGGGCAGCGAAAGCCGGGCGCGCGAGGCGCTGATTGATTTGCAGCTCGGCAACATCGAGTTTTATTCGGTGGATATGTCGCGCCTGCTGTCGACTTTGAGCGCTCCTAGAGAGGAGCCGCGGCCGCCCAGCCAGCCTCCTACCGCTTATTCTCTCCCCCACGGCATGCCTGCTACGCCCACAACGATAGAGCAGACGTACGGCTATAACGGACAGCGGGCCGAGTTTATGCCTCTCATGATCGAGATCCTGAAAGACGTCAAGTACATCTTCAAAGACAATCCCATGGAGCTATTTACGAAGGGCACCGGGGGCACGGAGTACCCGTACTACACGAGGCACGGCCTGGAAGACGCGATTGAGAAAATTGGCGAAGAATTGCACAGCCAGTACATCATTACCTACAGCCCCAATAACAAATTGGAAGGCGGATTTCATCAAATCCTGGTGGAAGTAGCGGGGCACCCGGAAGTGAAGAAGGTGCTCACGCGGCCGGGTTACTGGCTGGCGGCGAAACCGGGCTAGATTGAGTGGTTAGTCGTCAGTTGTCAGTTGTCAGCCCAGCCTCCGGCGGCACCGGATTGAATAACTAGTGACCTGCGGCCAGTTATCGGCAATCAGCCTTGGAGGGCCTCAAAAGCCGTTTGCTGATTACTGAAGACTGATAACTGACAACTAATAACTGACAACTGATTACTTAGCCCGCGTGGGCCAACTCGCCCAGCTCTTCCATCATGTGCGCATCCAGCTTCAAGCTGCCCGCTGCGATGTTCTCTTCGAGATGCTGAACGCTCGATGTTCCCGGGATCGGCAGCATGACTGGCGACCGGGCCAGTAGCCAAGCCAGCGCTACCTGTGATGGCGTTACGTTCCGTTGTGCTGCTACGCGCCGGATGGGACTATCCGATTGCGAAAGCTGGCCGGCGGCGAGCGGGAACCACGGGATGAAGCCGATGGCTTCGCGCTGGCAGTACTCGAGAACATCTTCCGAGCCGCGATCGGTGAGGCTATACCGATTCTGCACGGTGACGACAGGCACGATTTCGCGGGCGTGCTGAATCTGGCGAACATTCACCTCCGACAGTCCGATGTGGCGGATTTTGCCCTGCGCCTGCAGCTCTTTGAGAACGCCGAGCTGATCGGCAGCCGGAACTTTCGGATCGATGCGGTGCAATTGATAGAGATCAATGCGCTCCAGACGCAGCCGACGCAGGCTCCCCTCGCAGGCCGCGCGCAGATGTTCCGGCCTTCCGTTTTCCGTCCATTTATTGGGTCCTGGCCGGTCAAATCCACCTTTTGTGGCGATGACCAAATCTGTTGGGTAAGGATACAGAGCCTCGGCGATGATTTCCTCGCTAACCGAGGGGCCGTAGGAATCGGCGGTATCGATGAAATTAACTCCCAGTTCGAGGGCGCGGCGGAGAACCCGTTTTGCCTCGGCGCGGTCACGCGGCTCGCCCCAGACGCCATCGCCTGTGATGCGCATGGCGCCAAAGCCGAGGCGCGCGACGCGCAAGTCGTTGCCAATAGTGAACTCACCGCCCGGGCGGGGCGTAGGTGTGTGTGGATGCATGCTTTCCTCCTATAGGATGGCTTAACAGAATGCAATCGGAGCACCATTCGCAAGCGTGTGCAATCAGAGGCGCCGAGGTTACGGTCCGGAGCCTATATGCGAACACCCGTCCGGTTTCGGACGGACACGTGCAAAGAATATGCTACTACTGGGCCATGAAGCCGCCGTTGCGCACGCAAATTTTGGAGTTGTTTTCCGTCGGTCGCGAGGGGAAGCTGCGTGCAGTCCCTGGCGAAGCCTTGCACCCGCAAACGCTGGATCTGGCCCGGTTTCCTTATGGGGCCGTGGTGCTTCCCCGGACCGGCAGCCAGCGAGAGGCGGTCGTCGTGTTCAAGCAGCCTGCAACTGAGGACAGAAACGACGTCCTGGTGATTGAGAAACCAACCGGTCTTCAGATTGCCAGCGAAACCAACGGGCACGCGACCTGTGGCGGTCTCGATCGTGTGCGGATAGTGATGGAGCATCTGCCGCGCGATGCCGGTGAATTACCTGCCAGCGTGGCTGTGGTGCGCTTCGCGGTTCGCATGGCGGAAGCCCGGCAGCGGGGCGGAAGCCTTGATCCCACATTGACCTCGGTTGGCTATAGTATTCGCCCTAACGATCAGCCCGGTTGGTTCGACTTCGGCGATTCCGCTTTCCCCGATGCATTTCGACATGGGCATCCCGACATTGCCACGCGGGAGCAGGGAAGAGCCGGAATTCGTGGGCCATCGCTATTGGCAGTGGGGTTGTATCCAGGTATTCGGCATTCCCACTCGCGGCCTCTATCGCCACGGCGGTTGGATGATAGCGAGCGGGTCATTTATGAATTGCATATCGGGACGTTTACACCGGAAGGCAACTTCGCTGCCGCCGCCAATCGGCTGCCCTACGTGAAGAGCAAAGGCTTCACTACGATCGAGCTTATGCCGGTAGATATCAGCAGTGGACCGCCCGGTTGGACTTATGACCAGGCGCGCACGGGAGCGGTGGAGAGCGCGGAATATGGCGGCGCGGCAGGAATGATCGCATTTGTGGAATGCGCTCACGAGATCGGCCTGGAAGTAATCGTCGACAAACAATACAACCACGGGGGGCCTGAGCAGGATTCGCGGACGCTGCTCATTCCCGGAATGTTTGACCGCCATACTCTTTGGGGCGGAGGATTGTCAGGTAAGGAGGCGCCCCCCTATTTTCAGATCGTGAAGCTGATTGGGGAGGAGCTGGCTTACTGGGCGACGCAGTTTGGTTTGGACGGATTCCGGTTCGACGCGACTAACCGCCTCCCGTGGGAAATACAGGAGCAAATCGCCTGCTTCGGCCGCGACTTGGCAGACGCTACCGGCAAGCCGCTGTACCTGCTGAGCGAATATGCGGAATGCGAAGAGCCGCGCGGCCGCCGTGTGCCGGCCGGCCATCAGTACGCCGACGAGACCGGAAGGCTGCTCATGAAACTGCTGGACCTTTCGCACGCAGAGCAGGTGACAAGCCTGCCGGCCGACGACGGTTCCGTGCTGCGCGCCATGCTGAAGGCCGCGCGCCGAGGCTGGTGGTATCCGGACGTGCCTCCGCCGGAAGGCGGTCTACGGAGCACGGAGCGTTCGACTACGCTCCTCTGGAACCACGATTGGATCGGCAACCGCTTTGGTGGCGAGCGGATTAACCATGTTGTGGACTTCTCCACCTTCAAGACTATTGCGGTTTGGCAGGCCTTCGGCCAGTGGACGCCGTTCGTCTTCATGGGAACGGAGCGTTATGCGAGGACACCATGGTATTTTTTTACCGGACACGCGGATGCCGCCACACGCAACAATACCAGCGCGTATTACACGCTCGACGGTTCTGTCCCGGTGCTTACCGGCGGCCGCTTTCATGAGTTTGCGCCCGAAGCGAAGGCCGCCGGACTGAGGGATGCAATGGCCTTCAGCCGGGATGGCACGCTCAGCGGCATCGACTGGGAGACGTTTCACAATCAGAAGGACCACGAGGGCCGGGCTTACACGGACCATGCCGATCACGCAACCTTCGAAGCCAGCAAGCTGGACTGGAGCGAGCCCGACGCCGAGCAACGGGCAATCGAGGCTCTCTTCGAGAAGGTGCTCGGAGCGCGCCAGGATCCGCGGCTGCGGGAACCCGATCCCCGGCATGCGCAGTATAAAGCGTGGGAGCAGAACGAACGCGTTTTTGTGCTGCGCCGCCGCGAACCGGGCGGTGAGGAATTTGTGGCGATGTTCAATCTTGGCGGCCATCCGGTGTCGCTCGAAATTTCCAAATGCGGCATAGAAGCGCGGGATTGCGGGCGCGGTTATGTAATCGCCCTGCAGGACGGCGACCTGGAACCCGAATGGTCCGGGGCGGGCCATTATGCGATGTGGCTCGACACGAACGCGGAACTGTACCGGGGGGCAGTACGATCACGGGATTCGGAGTTTGAGATCGGCGCGGGCAGCCGCAAACAGCTTGAGCTTGCGCCCGCGACAGCGCTGGTGTTTTCAAAATTTCACTGACGGGCGCCCACAGCCCGAACGAACCTGCTGATTACGGAAGCAGCGGGGCTCCGCGATAGATGGCCGCGTGATATACCAGAGAGATGATTCGAACAACCACGAGTTTGCTCGGGATCACGCTATTCTGTGGGGCCGCATTCTGCGCTGATGCGCCCACCGTGGGGCAGGTTCTGGATGAACAGTTCCGCAATGCGGACCGCGAAATCACGTCCGCCGTGGAGGCCATGCCCGCCGATAAGATGAATTTCGCTCCTACGGCCGGTGAGTTCCAGGGCGTGCGCACCTTTGCGCAACAAGCGAAGCACCTGGCCACTTATATTTACATCGCTTCTTCCGCGGTGCTCCAGCAGAAGCCGCCGGTGGATATTGGCGCCGGCGACAATGGCCCGGATTCGGTGCGGACGAAAGAGCAGATTGTGGATTACGTAAAAGGCGCTTTCGCCTATGGCCACAAGGCGCTGCTCTCCGTCACTGAAAAAAATCAGATGGACCTGGTGCAGTTTGAAGGCCGCCCGATGCAGCGGATTGGCGCGGCGGTTTTCATGATGTACCACAATTTCGACCACTACGGCCAGATCGTGGAGTACCTGCGGATGAACCGCATTATTCCGCCGGCCAGCCGTGGCCGCGGGCAATAGGAACGGGCGATCTCCTGATTTTCAGCAGCCTCCCCGATTCGCGATTGGAGATCACTTGCCACTTTTTGATAGATGTTCCTTACTATCTTTCGGCACCAAAAGCACCTGGGCGGCGCAGCCCTTCTCTTCGATTCGAAGCGGTATGGGACCCGCTAGCATTTGCGAGTCCTGAGGGTAGCCCTTGGCAAATGCCGTAACGTTGTAACTTCCTTTGGGAAGGCCATCGAAAAGGAAGCGGCCGTCGCGGTCCGATTCGGCGTAGCGGGTAAGATGATCGGATTGTAACTCGACGACTACTCCCGTGACCGGCAATGTGATCGAAGACGTGTCATGCATTTGATCAAAATCCAGCTTGTACCGCTCATTGGTAGTGACAAATCCTTCCAGCCTGGCCGATTCCTCCGGTTGGTTTTTGTAGAAGAACAGGTAGCTTAAGTCCCCTCCCGAGTCGGAAAGCCTGCGAGTCCGAGTACAACTGCTGGTAAAGAAATAATCCGTTCCCTCGTCGCTATTGGCGTACACGAGGTATGTTTCACCCGCTTGAAAGTCGACGCCGCAGTCGCCGAACGCCGTCCAGATTTCAAAGGAGTCTTCGTCCTTGTTTTCAGAGTCGTCGGGTTTAGCCGGTTTGACGGAACTGCCTTTTGGCGCATCCTTCTTCTGGCCATCCCTCTTCTTCCGATCATCATCGTCGTCATCCTTTTTCGCGTTTTGAGGAGCGTCGTCATCGTTCTCTTCATGTTTGAAGAGGGTTTTGACCTTCAGACGCACTCGCATGCCCCGGTCCATGGACGAATAGAACAAAGAACTCACGGCCTGAGTGGAGTTCGCGCCGGCAAGCTTCTGTTTGTCATCCGGAGTCAAAGCGGGGAAGATCTTCAGATACTCGTCCTTCAAACGGCTCAGGGCCGCTGCCGACGGGTGCTGCTGCGCGTCTGTGTAGGCGTCGTTCAAGGAC
>JASIAM010000021.1 GCA_030041985.1 Bryobacteraceae bacterium
TCGTGAATGAGGATGAGGGCCAGGAAAACCGCGGCCGGCAACAGCACCCAGAGGACCGAGAAGGCGCGGTTGACCAGCGCCAACCAGACTCCGGCCAGTCCGCAGGCGGCCACGGCTAACTGAAAATATCCGAGCGCGCGATGGCGGCGCTCATGTAATGCCAGATCGGCGCGGCGGGCTTGCAGCCGGGCGGAGTAGATGCTTCGCGGATCGTCCATCACCCACCCTATTGTCGCGTTTTGCGGAGGGGTGTTGAAAGTGGGGGCCAGGAGCCCGGGGCCGGGGGGGGGTGGCACGCACCGCTTCCTAACGGCCGCGGCTCAGGTCCTACCGAAGACCGCGCGCGCGGTGCGAAACTCATGTTGCGCAATGTCGATGGCGACGCGGTAACCCGAGACACGGACGATGCGTCCGACAACGATGAGCTGCATCGGAAGTGAATCGTGGAGGAGCACCGGCCAGGATATGGCCAGCTCGACCACACCACTATCCGCCGGTATTTGCTGATCCGATTCAAAGAGAACTCCGCCGCTGCTGAGGTCCAGGGTCGTACCCGTGCCTGTCTCCAGCAGGCGTTTTCTGCGCGAAATCTTCCAGCGCAACTTGAGCGGTATGCCGTAGCGCCGGCCGGCCCGGCGATCAATGGAGACTATTGGTGTCACTGGATTATCGCAGTCAGTTCGAAATGAATTCATTAGAACCTGTTCCGTTACGCACACCTAATTATGCGATTGATAAGGGATCAAACCTAGTCGTGAAAGTACCGGGAAGTACCTATTACTTTGGTAATGTCACCTGGCCGGTTGGAATGACCGGCGGAGCCGTCTTGATATGCTCAGGAAGATAGGAGTAAGCTGCACTCGTGGGAAAATCGCGTCTCGCCGCTGTCTTTTTGCTGGCTTCGGTGCTGTTGCCGGCTCAGATCCTGAAGGAATTTGAAAAGAAGGTCACGGAATTCAGTCTGCCGAATGGCCTGCACTTTATCGTCGCGGAGCGCCATGAAGCGCCGGTGGTTTCATTTCATACGTATGTGAACGCCGGATCGGCCGACGACCCCTCGGGGGCAACGGGAATCGCGCACATGTTCGAACACATGGCGTTCAAGGGAACCGAAGCGATCGGGACGACCAATTGGCCGGAGGAACGCAAATCGCTCGATGCGATCGAAGCGGCTTACGACCGGTTGGACGCCGAGCAAAATAAAGGGCCGAAAGCGGATGCCGCCAAAGTGAAGGTGCTGAACGGTCAGTTGCAGGAAGCGATCGACAAGGCGGAAACCTACGTGGTGCCGAATGACTACCCGCGCCTGATCGAAGAAAACGGCGGAGTGGGTATGAATGCCAGCACGGATTACGATGCCACGCAGTATTTTTACAGCCTGCCTTCGAACCGCATCGAGTTATGGTTTTTGCTGGAATCGCAGCGCTTCCTGCACCCGGTGTTTCGCGAGTTCTATAAGGAGCGGGACGTGGTGCAGGAAGAGAATCGCATGCGCGTGGAATCAAGTCCGCAAGGCCTGCTGCTGCAGGATTTTACCGCTACCGCGTTTGAGGCGCACCCATATCGCAACCCGCCCGGGGGCTGGCCCAGCGATACAGCCAATCTGCGGGTTCGGGATGCGCAGGCGTTTTATGCGAAGTATTACGCCCCTGGAAATATCGTGATGGCGATTGTGGGCGATGTGAACCCCATGGAGGCCCGGCGGCTGGCGGAGCGTTACTTCGGTCCCTTGCCCAAGCGGCCCTTGCCGCCGCTGCTGCATACGGAGGAGCCGCCGCAACACGGTCCCAAGACGGCTGTGGTGGATTCTCCGAGCCAGCCGCTACTGGTGGTCGGTTACAAACGGCCCAATGAACTGGATAAGGATGATCCGGTTTTCGACCTGATTTCGGAAATACTGGCGGGCGGGCGCACGGGCGTGGTGTATAAGTCGCTGGTGGAAGACAAGCAGGTCGCGTTAGAACTGGAGACCGCCGATACGTTTCCCGATGGAAAATATCCCAACCTTTTTTTGTTCTTCATAGCGCCGGCGCTGGGGCATACGGTGGATGAAAATTTAAAGGCGCTGGAGGAGGCGCTGGGGACCTTCGAGGCACAGAAAGTGGATGCGCAGACGCTTGCGCGGGTGAAGACCAAGGAGCGCGCCGAAGTGATCCGGCGGCTGGATAACAACCCGGGGTTGGCTGGGCTGCTGACGGCGAATTATGCAGCCTATGGCGATTGGCGGAAGCTATTCACTTCGCTCGACGATTTAGACAAAGTAACGGCCGATGATGTGCAGCGGGTGGCGCGGAAATACTTCGCGACATCCTCACGCACCGTAGCGTACACAGTGGCGCCAAGCACACCGGGAGGGCGGGCAAGAGGCGGCGTTGCGGGAGAACGGCAATGAGAGGCAGGGTTTGGGGACTGGGGGTTGGGGGCTGGTTCGTTGTTGCGGTGGCAACGTGTGCTTTGTGGGCGCAGGCGCCGGGAGGCTCGCGGCAACAGAGCGCCTCGGCCAGCCTGGCTATTCCCTCGGTCAAGGATCTAAAATTTCCGCCGCTGAAGCCGGTCGAGATTCCAGCGGTGGAGACCGTAACTTTGCCGAACGGGATGAAGGTGTTTTTGCTGGAGGATCATGAACTGCCGGTAGTCAACGGGAGCGCCCGCATCCGTACCGGAAATCTTTTCGATCCCCCGGACAAAGTGGGACTCGCCACGATTACCGGTATGGTAATGCGCACTGGAGGAACCCGCACGAAAACCGGCGATCAGTTGGATCAGGAGTTGGAAAACATCGCGGCCAGCGTGGAAAGCAGCATCGACGAGAGCAGTGGATCGGTGGGGTTCAGCGCTTTAAAGGAGAACACCGATCAAGTTCTGGCGGCGTTTCACGATGTGTTGACCGAGCCGGAGTTCCGGCAGAATAAAATCGATCTCGCCAAAAACGAGCTGCGGAGCGGCATTTCGCGGCGTAACGACGATGCGCACGGCATCGCGGAGCGCGAATTCACCGATGCGGTTTACGGAAAGGACACGCCCTACGGATGGGAAATGGAGTATCCCACGGTCAATCGGATCACGCGCGATGACATGGCCGCCTTCTACAAACGCTATTTCTTTCCGGCTAACGTGATGCTGGCGGTTTGGGGCGATTTCAACGCGGCCGGCATGAAGACCAAACTCGCGAACCTGTTTGCCGATTGGAAGGTGACAGAACCGGCCGTTCCGGCTTTCCCGCCCGTGCGGCAGAAAGCGGCTCCGGGCCTATACCTGGCCATGAAGACCGATGTGGCGCAGACGTTTGTCGTGATGGGCCAGTTGGGAGGCGAACTGCGCGATAAGGATTACCCGGCGCTCGAAGTGATGTCGGACATTCTGGGCGGCGGTTTTCGCAGCCGCTTGTTCCAGCGGGTGCGCACGCGCATGGGCGACGCTTACGATATCGATGCCGGGTGGGGCGCTAATTATGACCATCCCGGCCTGTTCCGGATCACGGTCAGCACCAAGTCCGCTTCCACGGTGGAAACCCTGAAAGCGATCAACGAGGAAGTGCAGAAGATGCGCACCTCGGAAGTAACGGATGATGAGTTGAACACTGCCAAGCAGACGGCTCTCAACAGCCTGGTATTTGCGTTCGATACCAAGTCGAAGACACTGGGGCGAGTGCTCAATTACGAGTACTTCGGGTATCCGAAAGACTTCATTCAGCAATACCAGAAAGCTCTTGCGCGGGTGACTAAGGCCGATGTGCTGCGGGTGGCGAAAGAGCGGCTGAACCCGGCGGCCTTCACGGTAGTTACTGTAGGCAATCCGATGCAGTTCGGACAGCCGCTCGAAAGCCTGGGTCCGGTGAAAGCTCTCGACCTGACGATTCCGGAGGCCAAGTAGTGCGGAAGTGGTTTTCGATCGGCGTATTGTTGTGCGCTGTGACAGGCGTGCGCGCCGCGGAAACGCATGAAGAGCGCGGCAAGCGTGTGATCCGGGAAGCGGTTGAAGCGCTGGGCGGAGAGGCGTTTTTGCATATGCAGGACCGTGTGGAATCGGGGCGGGCGTACTCGTTTTATCGGGACCAGATCTCCGGCCTTTCGATCGCCACCATTTACACGCGCTATCTGCCGCCGGTGCCCGGCAAGATAGCAGTGCGGGAACGCGAGGCATACGGCAAAGACCAAAAGAGCGGCGCGACGCTGTTCACCGAAGAGGGCGCGTGGGAGATCACCTTTCGCGGCGCGCGCCCCATGGACGACCAGCGCTATGAGAACTACCAGGACAGCACGCTGCGCGATGTCCTGTACATTTTGCGCCAGCGGCTCAACGAACCTGGCATGGAGTTCTACTCGCAAGGCTCCGACATTTTCGACAATGAGCCGGTGGAGATTGTAGACATTACCGATGCCGAGGGGCGCACCGTTACCGTGTATTTCAGCCAGATCACCAAGCTGCCGGTGCGCCAGGTGTTCAAACGGCGCAACCCGGATTACAAGGACTTCGACCAGGAAGTGACGCTATACGCCAAATACCGGGACGTAGGCGGGGTGAAGTGGCCCTGGACCATCCAGCGCAACCGCAACGGCGACAAAATCTACGAAATGTACTCGGACTCCGTCGAGATCAATCAGGATTTGAAAGGCTACCTGTTCTCGCTTCCCAACGATGTAAAGGTCCTGCCGAGGGGGAAGTAGAGTAGACTACTGATAGATGGGCGAGGTTCTCACCGTTGGTTTGCCGACGCTTGCCGTGCTGATCGGCATCCTGGTCAACAACAGCCGCCTGAATGACATGAGGGGCGAATTCAATACCCGCTTGAATGAGATCAGAGGAGATTTCAATGGCCGTCTGAGCGATTTGAGGGGCGAGATCAGCAGCCGCCTAACCGACTTCAACGGCCGCATGGATCGCTTCGAGAAGCGTATGGACGGCTTCGACAAACGCCTGGAGGCTTTCGATAAGCGCCTGAGCGACTTCGACAAGCGTATGGACGGCTTCGACAAACGCCTGGGGGCTTTCGATAAGCGCCTGGAGGCTTTCGACAAACGCCTGGATGATCTCAATAGCGGGCTGAAAATCCTGAATGAACGTATCAGCGACCTGCGAGCCTATGTCGAGGGACAATTCGAAGCCGATCGCCGCGCCAACGATGCCCTGGAAAAGATGCTCTTCGGCAAAATCGAAGACATCGACAGCCGTTTGAGTCGGCTGGAAGGCCGGCTCGCAGCTTAAATCCGGAACGGCAGGGCAGTTACTCGCTGCACAGATACGGCCGCGGCCGCAGCACCGATTCGAGCACGTCTTTGGCTTCCTGTTCCCGGCCGCGGGGCACCTGAATGCGGACCCATTTGCGCAGGAAGGGATCGATATCCGGGACCAGCCTCGCAATTTGCCCCAGAATCAGGAACGGAATTCCCGCGTCTTCCAACAATCCCTTGGCCAGCGCGCTTTGAACGGGATCGTTTGTCTCCAACACCACCACCGGGTCCAGCGTGGGATCAAAGCGCATGGCCGGTTCGGGCGGCGTTCCCGCCACCAGGGGGATGCGGCAGTCAGAACATTGGGTGAAACCGGCGCGGTACTCGGCGCGGCACTGGGGACAATACACGATGCACCTCAGTTCCAAGTGTACCGCCGAGCCAGGCTCGCTCCCGTACAATCAAACTTGCCCCAACCTTTTTTCGAAATTATCGCCGAATGCTCGCACACCCGCGCCCGCGCGGGCCTGCTGCACACTGCGCATGGCGTCATTGAAACGCCGGTATTCATGCCGGTGGGGACGCGGGGCACGGTGAAAGGCCTCACGCAGCGCGATCTGGCCGAAGACTTGGGTGTCCGAATCCTGCTGGCCAACACCTACCACCTCTTCTTGCGCCCGGGGCCGGAGTTGATTCGCAGCTTGGGCGGATTGCACCGGTTCATGTCCTGGCCGCATGCCATTCTCACCGATTCCGGCGGTTACCAGGTGTTCAGCCTGAGCGGGCTGCGCAAGATCACGGCGCAGGGCGTGGTGTTTCAATCGCATCTCGATGGCGCGCTGCACACGTTCACGCCCCAATCTACGGTAGATGCGCAGTTGGCTTTCGGCAGCGACATTCTCATGGTGCTCGATGAATGCCCGGAGTACCCGGTCAGCCACGAATTTGCGCGCCAGAGCATGGAACGGACACTCGCGTGGGCACGGCTCGCCTTTGCGCATTACCGCGAAAGGATCGCGCAATTGACCGATAACGGGTTGGCGGACGGAAGCGCGTGCCCCAAGCTGTTTCCCATCGTGCAGGGATCCATGTTTGCCGATTTGCGGCGGCGTTGCGCCGGGGAGCTGGTGGCGCTCGAAGCGTGCGGCTATGCCATCGGAGGGCTTTCCGTGGGTGAGCCGCGGCCGCTCAGCCTGGAGATGGTGGAAGCCACGGAAGAGATCCTGCCCCGCGGCCGCCCGCGCTACGCGATGGGCGTGGGCCTGCCTTCGGAATTGCCGGAATATGTGGCTCGCGGCATAGACATGATGGATTGTGTGTTACCCTCACGCAATGCGCGCAATGGGTGCCTGTTTACGTCCCGGGGAAAGGTGATTATCAAACACGCGCGCTATAAAGACGATCCCCGCCCAGTGGACGAAAACTGCCAATGCTATACTTGTTTAGGATATTCCCGCG
>JASIAM010000223.1 GCA_030041985.1 Bryobacteraceae bacterium
TGGCCAGATCCAGCAGCTTGCGACGGCTCGCGGCACTTTGATGGGTAAAATGGCAACCATTTATAGCGATGCGGCCGCGAACTTTTACCAGACGCTCACGCCGGCGCAGCGCGCCAAGGCAGATCAACTGCATCAGCAGTTCCGCGAGCGCGGGCACGAGCGGTTTAACCAGAGAAATGCGGGCTAAGCGAGCTTTCAGCGTTCAGCGTTCAGCTACTTGCCTGAGCGCTGATCGCTGATGGCTGGGGAATCATCCAGCTTGAGGGCCGCTAAGGGACCAGTCATGCGCATTTGCTTGGTGCCATTGGTGAGAACAATCAGGAGGCGTCCATCTTCCTGCATGGCTCCGCGGCCCACATAAATGCCATCTTCGGTGCGTAGCGACAGGTCGGCTACTCGCATATTAGTAAGTGCCTGGGACCCGGTGCCGCGAGTCTGCAGGGTGCCTTCGACGTCCACTTTGCCAGCTTCCCAGTTCAGGCTGCGCACTTTCGCGGACAGCTTGTAAGAGGGCACGCGCGCGCCGAGCGTCACTACCAGAGCGCCAGCGATTGGGGCATTGTCCAGGCGGGCATTGAAGGAAGGGAAGTCTATGTGGGACACATCCCAAAGTAAGCGGGCGCGGAATTTCTCCATGTGAATCCCGCCGAGTGCCAGGTCATCGATTTCGACCGAGCCTTCGAGCTTGCGTTGCCTAAGCCACTCAGGAGTATTGCCGCGGCCCAGAGCGCGCGCCAGCAGACTCTCGCTGGGGTGTAGGGTGGGCATCAATTCGGATTCGAGGTCCGCTGCCGTGACACTCACGGCGCGAAGGCGCAGACGGTGCGGACGGGGAGTGTCCGGTTCGTAGCGATAATCGCCGGTGAAGGAGATTTTCCCCGCGCGCCCCGCCAGGCGATCTACCGCAATGCGGTGACCATCGATACCGGCGTGCGCTGAAAGAATCTCCAAAGGATGGGCGAGACCGGGCACAGTCATTCGCGCGCCGGCAAGCTGGAGGTTCCCGGTCCACGCATTCTGTTCAGGTCCGCGATGATAGCGTAGCGTACCGCTCCAGCGTCCGGCGGTTAGTTGCTCGAGCCAGGGCACGGCATGCAAGCCGGCTTGGGCGCGCAGCGTGCCTACCCGCATATTCTCGGAAGAAATGGAAACATCCAGAGTATTGTCGGGCATGGAGTAAATGGCTTCCACGCGGGCCAACTCGTCTTCCGCCGTGCGCACCAGAGAGGGCGCAACCCAGAGTGTTCCCTTGCCCAGCATGGCGTGAACCTGCTCGAAGCGAATGGGCTGTGAATCGGGCATGGCTAGCGAAGTATTGTGCAAGACCAGTTCACCCTGCCAGTTGCCGGCGTCCGAGTAGCCGATGGCGCCATCGAGCGAGCCGTTGATGTGCAGTTTGGGCGGCAATTGCAGGCCCATATCCGCGGCAAGCTGGAGCACCGGGGCGATGGGAAAGCGATTCCAGGTAAACGTGACTCCCCAATGCGGGCGTGAAAGGTAATCGCCCGCGCGGAATCGTGTCGTCAGAGGCACTACCGAAGATGTAGATTCGAGCTCGAGTTGCTGCGCGACCAGGTTGAGGCGGCCGCGAATATCCATTGGCCACCCCTGCCCCTTGGGAGGCAACAGGTCCCAACGGTGTACGTCTTCGATGAAGAGCGTGCCGAGAATGCCGATGCTATCCAGCGGGCCAGCCAAATGGAGACGCGAAGTGACTACTCCGTGAACGCCCCCTGCATGGCCGCTCATCAGGACGGCGAGTTCGCCCAATTGGGCGCGATCGAGCCGCAGATCCAGATCCACACGTTCGGGCGCGATATACCACTTGCCGCCGAGAGTGAACGACCCTAGAGGTAAGGCTGGCCTGTCCGTGCGCGCCGCATCAGCTTGCCCGGAGATGCTCCAACCGCTGCGCCGCGAGCCGGGCGGTGAGATATCGATGTCCGCGTTCATTAAATAGAACGTTGATTTGATATCGCCGAATTTGAAATTGATGCGGCCGTCGCGAACGTGAATGGCGGGTGCTGTGCTCATTACAGAGCGGTTGACGAACGAGGTGAAATTCCAGTGATCACCGGCTTTGGCCAAATTCAGCGTGGCGTCTTCGAGGCGAATGGAAGCGATCACAAAACGGCCGAACAGCAGGGGCAATAATGCCGGGCGCACCTTGATGGAGTCCACATAGGCAGCCGGTTCGAAACCAATCGAGGGGTCTTCGTGAACGACCACATCTTCGGCAGAAAAACCGGGCCCCCGCCACAGACTGAAACGGACCCGGCCGCGAATTTCGACATTGCGCCCGAGCGCGCGCCCGAGAGAAGCACGCAGCCGCTGGCCGTAGGAATCGGCGTGGATCCGCGGCGCCAGGAGTGAACCTGCCACGTAGAGGGCAGCCGTAGCGACAGCCAGCTTGAAGATGGACTTCGGCTTCATGAGCGCGACACCGCTCCTTCGCGGCCACGGCTCAGAAGCTCCTGGTAGGCAGCCGGATCGTCAATATCGGCAATGATGCCGGGATCGTTCAGGTCAAGAAATTCGGCTTCGGGAAAGTGGCTGTGGACGACGTCGCGGGCAGCCGCATCTTCCCCCAGCGCCAGGAATTCGGGAATAAGCGCGCGAGAAAACCAAACGGGGTGGCCGCGTTTATCACGGTATCGCGGGACACGCAGCAACGGGCGCGGCCGGGCCAAAAGGAGATCGAGTGTAGCCGGGGCAGCCGCGGGGTGATCCACCAGCGTGAGCAATACTCCTTCCGCGGCGGCGGGAACCGCGCGCAGGCCGCATTGTAATGACGTGGTCATGCCTCGCTCGAAATGCGGATTCACTACAAAAACCGCCGGCCGCTGCGCCTCTCTCCGAATGCGCTCCGCATGGGCCCCCAGCACTACGATCACCGGCGAGCAATACCGCCCGAACAAGCCAATCAGTGTGTCGAGAAACGTCTCGCCGCGGTACAAAAGCAGGGCCTTCGGAAAACCCATGCGCCGGGACTCGCCCGCCGCCAAAATGAGGCCGGCGACATTGGCTCCGGCGATACTCACTGAGCACTCCTCACTTGGCGAGGACTGCCCGTAGCGATTCGTCCGCAAACACCGACAGCGAAAGCGCACGCCAGTTGGAGCCGGCCTTCCGCCGCACGGCAATCATCTCCGCCGCCACCGAGATGGCGATCTCTTCTGGAGAAATGGCGCCGATATCGAGACCCATCGGCGCGTGAACTCTCTCAAACGCCTCGCGCGGGATGCCCTCCTTCATCAACTCGCGGATGACGTTGATCACTTTGCGTTTGCTGCCGATCATGGCGAGGTAGCGCGCGGGTGTGCCAAGCGACAGTTTGAGCACCCGCATATCATCACGGTGGCCGCGCGTCACAATAATGATGTAACTGGTTTCATTGATCGGCAGGCTGGGAAAGATCTCTTCGTATTCCGCCGCGTGTATGTCCACAGCTTCGGGAAAGCGATCGCGGTTGGCGAAGCTCTCGCGGTTATCGACAATCACCGTACCGAAGCCTGCCAGCGTGGCGACTTTCGACAGGCTTTTCGAAATATGGCCTGCGCCGAAAATGAATGCGCGCGGGATAGGCAACACCGGCTCCACAAAGACATCAAGCTGGCCGCCGCAGATCAGCCCATTATCGTAAGCCGCGTCCTGCCCCAAATTGAAGGTGAGGTGCTTGGGCTTCTCGCTTTCGATGACGTCGCGGGCGGCATTCCAGACTTCGGCTTCCACGCAGCCGCCGCCGATGGTGCCCGTCATGGAGCCATCCTCGCGGACCAGCAGTTTGGCACTCTCGTAGCTCGGAATGGAGCCGCGCACGTCTACGATGGTGGCAATGGCGCACTTCTGTCCCAGGTTCCGCAGCCGCACCAATTCCTCGTAGACGTCCATCGAATGAATTATAGCGTTTCACCGGTACAACAGTCGGAATGGGCGGGAAGCCAGGTGATCGGAAGATCAGCGGGCCTTATGATCCTTCCGGCGTCACTTTGTCGAACAGCTCCCGCCAGGAGGGATCGAGAGCGGTCCAGTGATCCGGTTCGCCGTGTTCTGTTTCCGGCAGGTACAACGAGCCGTGGCCGGATTCGCAGAGGAACTCGGTAGTCACAGGGTCGAGCACGCTCGACCACGAGCCAATGGTCACCGGCATGGCGAGCAATTGCAGGCATTGCGGGCAGCGGCGGCGCTGGTCGGCAAAACTCCACCAGAATGCCAACGCACAGGCGGCCATAAAGATGACAGAGAACACGGTTCCCGCAAACCCCACCGCCGGCGAGTTCGGTGGCCCGAGGCGCCGGATGGCCGAGTCCGTTTCTACCCATGCGAGCGCGGGAATCGCTACCAGCAGCACTGTCTTTAAGACCAACAGCCGCCAATAGTGCCAACCATGGCGTATCGGGAAGGGCTGCTGCAAAGCGACAATCACCGCACCCACCGCAATTCCGAACGCAATTCCGATCAGGTAGTTGGGCAGTTGCGGCAAAGGCACCGCCGTAAACGGAACCACTTCCGGGCGCCGCGGCAGGAACTGGCGGCCCAACTTGGCTGCCTGGAACAAATCGGTACGCAGATTTTCCATAGTGGCGCCGGGTTTGAGGCGCCCGATCACAGGAATCAGGACTGGAACTCCCGGCTCGGGCTGTGGCTCGAGCCGCAGCGGAATCCATATGGTCACACGCGCAGAAATCGCCCAGAACGAAGCCGGAAGCACGCCCGCAATTGTGTAGTCGCGCCCCTCGACTTTGATGCGATTGCCCAAGACCGGTGCCTCCGGGCCAAACAGCGTTTGGCGCGCGGCATCGCTGAGAACCGCCACCTGCTCATCGCCCGCCTGAAACAGCCGCCCTTGCGCGGCCTTGACTCCGAGCACATCGAAAAAGTTCGGCGTCGCCCGTACCACCGGCGAGTTCGGCTTGTGCAGGTAGCTGGCGATCCCGGAAACCAGCGTGGCGTTCGCGTGCCAGGAGGGCAAGACTCGCGGCGGCACGCCTGCCGGCTGACCAGCCGCGCCCGTGTAGCGAATGCGCACCAGCCGGTCGGTATCCGCAACGGGCGAGGGCTTGAAAAGACCGCGGGTTCCGGTAAATCCGTGGCTCACCAGCGCAATAGCAGCGATGCACAAGAACGCGCTGGCCAGCACCAGGCGTGGAGAACGCAGAAATTGCCGTAGCTGCCGCGGGCTGATTCTGCCACTGAAAACCTCGCGGAAGCAGTCGCGGCAGCATCGCCGCATCGTGCCCGGATCCAGTTCGCCGCGCTCGATCAAAACCCATGCGCTGGCGAGGACCGCATCCCATTTGGCCCGCCACGAGGCGCGCGCTTTGCCGGGAACGAATCTCGCTGCCGCCCATACCAGTGCTTGGTATGGGAACGGGTACCGCACAGGGGGACGCGATCGGGCATCTTCAGGCATCCGCGGCGCTCCTGTCTCTAGCTTACAGCTTTCCGCTCGCGAAGGAGTGAATGATAAGTCAGCGGGGCCCGATGCTTCCTGCCGGCTGTTTGCCCCTGCCGTTGTTCCCCGGCGCGTTGTTCCCTTGAACCGGGCGCGGCAAGGCAAGCGCTTTTTGAATCACGTGCTCCCGCTCCCCGCTCGACCACCATTTGATGATGTCTTGTTCGGAGAAACCCGCGATTCGCCCCACTAGAATATAAGGCCGGATCGCATATTGGAGCGATTCCCAACGGGCCATTTCGACCAGCGCCGGTAGCGCGCGTGCGCGCAGCACCGTGAGCGGTTCGCGGTTTCCCCCATCGGTCAGAGTGACCAACAGATCAGCGGCTTGCAGACGATCGCTCAGCACAAGCGATTGGACGAGATCGGCCAGCGTGCCGAGCGGCACCGAAATTCCCTGCGTGGAACTATCCGTCTTCACCAAGGCGTGCAGCGAGCGGAGCGCGTTGCTGCGCACGGATTCATCGGGATCGCGTAAGGCATACTGCAGGTCCGGCATAATTTCGTTTTTCTTGGGCGCATAGCCGATCACGATGGCCGCGGCTGCGCGTAGTTCCGGCTCCGCGCCATTATAAAGAGCGTCGCGCACCAGGTCCAGATTAGCCGTAGCGAACGATGTAAACTTATTTTCGCTTTCATTCAAACCCAGATCGCGGTCTGGTTGGGAACCGCTCCGCCGCAGGCCATCGAGAAACTGCTGATAGGCTTGCATCATCCCCGGGGGAGCAGTGGCGGCGCCGGAGGGCTGGGAGCGAAACTCCACATGCGGCCCATCCTGTTCTTCGATTCCGACAAATATCATCGCGCCCTGGTCCTGACAGCAGATGGCTTGCACACGCGCGTGCAGCACACCGGGCACCTGCTCAATCGCCTCCTCCAGGTCTCCTTTGGATTGGGGAAGCGGCCCGCCGCTGCGCAATTTGCCCGCCTGGAGAACGCTGTTGGCCGGCACTTTTCTAAGGCCGTAGAGATTGATTTCGCCAACGTGGGGCAACTGCGCGGCCGCCGGCGGCTGTGCGGTTCCCGGCAATACCGCTGTCAGCAGGCCAGCGGCGCAGAAAAGGCCCTTCCGTAATTGAGAGGCCCGCTTCATGCTTATTGTCCCGGCGATCCGCCCGGAGATCCCAATATGAGTAGCGGCAGCACCGCTCCCACCACTGCTCCTCCGATCAATCCCATATTGCCGGCGCCCAGGACCGCCGCTACCAGCCCTGCCAGGGACCCAACGCCGGCGCCTACAATCATCACCAGCGCCCGTTTTGCCATAAATAGCACTCTCTACGATAGCAGGTGAGCGACGGTTGCGATTTCAACGAAGACAGTAAACCGCCGCGGAGTTCCTGGAATCTTGCAGCCCTGTTCGTGGCCCAGGCCTCAGCAATGAGCATCATACGGCAGTCGGGTCTGCCCAGATCATTGTTTGAAAATCAAGAATGATCCTGTCAGGGTCAGGCTAGCGATGCGCTAGCGACCAAATGCGGCGTGCCCGGACTTGCGATCTCCGGACGGCTATAGTAGAATCTCAAACGAATATAGTAGAACAATGGCACAACCCAAACTGACCCGCCTCGAACTCGGAATCATGGAAGCGCTGTGGAGCCGCGGC
>JASIAM010000224.1 GCA_030041985.1 Bryobacteraceae bacterium
TTCGATAGTATCATTCAGTCCGCCGGTTGCGCGAACGACCGGGACAGTTCCGTATCGGAGGCTATACATCTGGTTAAGTCCGCACGGCTCATACTGGCTCGGCATCAGAAAAATGTCTGTGCCGGCCTCGATCCGGTGGGCTCGCGCATTGTCGTAACCAATTCTCACAGCGATCCGGCCGGGATATTGGGCGGCCATTTGCTGGAATGACTCCTCGTAGTCGGGTTCGCCGCTGCCTTGTGCCACCAGGCACATGCCTTCCGCTACGATACCGGCGGCGGCCTCGGCAATCAGATCGGTGCCTTTTTGACTGGTAAATCGCGAAACCACGCCCAGAAGCGGGGCTTCCATAGCGGCCGCGGGAAGGCCGAACTCGGCGATCAAGTGTTGCTTACATAGACGCTTGTTGGCCAGGTCCGCCGGTGAATAACGGGCTGGGATCAGCGGGTCGTTTTCGGGGTTCCACTCGCGGTAGTCCACCCCGTTGAGAATACCGCTCAATATATCCGCGCGTGCCCGCAAAGCGCCATCGAGTCCGAAACCGTATTCGTGCGTTTGGATCTCGCGGGCATAGGTGGGACTGACGGTGTTCAACGCATCGCCAAAAGTGATTCCCCCCTTGAGGTAGTTAATTTGACCGAAAAACTCCAAACCTTGAGGCGTGTACACCTGCGGATCGATTCCCACCTCGGCCACTACGGTTTCCGGAAAGATCCCCTGGTATCCGAGGTTATGGATGGTGAACAGCGTTTTCGACCCGAGAAACGTCGGGTCGATGGAAAAGGTAGTTTTCAAATAGACCGGGACCAGGCCTGCCTGCCAGTCATGGCAATGAAAAACATCGGTGCGAAACAGGAAGCGCGCTACGTTGAGGGCGGCGCGGCAGAATACGGCGAAGCGAATGTGGTTGTCGGGGTAGTCGACGCCGCCTTCTCCGTAAAGCCCGCTTCGTTCGAACAAGGGCGGGCAATCGACAAGATACAGAGGAAACTCCGCGTCAGCCTGATAAATCGCAATATCGAACTGCGCCTGCCCGAAGAAAACGGGCGCATGGTCCCACACGCGCCGCGTGTGTTTGACGTCGATAGAGCCATATCGCGGAATCACTACCGCAACCTGGTCCCCCAAGGCCTGGAGCGCGGAGGGCAGCGACCCCACTACATCAGCCAGCCCGCCGGTTTTGGCCCAAGGCGTGGCTTCCGAGGATACCATGAGGACGCGCGACACTTGGAAATTGTAGCAGGGGGAGAATTTTGGGCCGTGCGCAACGAGATTGGGCGGTCCTGCTGGCGTCTGTGGCGCGTGTAGAGAACGTGAACTCGAGCTTTCGCAGGACCGCAGAACTATCCTACCCTGGGCTTTTCCTTTTGTACAGGACTAATTGGTACTTTGGATTCGCGAAACAGTACTAAGCGCGAGCGCCCGCGGGAACCGTTTGGCAGGCGGCCAGGCTGCGATCGAGCAATTTTACAAATTCATCCACTTCGCTTCGTCCAATGTTCATCGGAGGCGACATGCGCAGCACATTGCCGTACAAGCCGCCCTTGCCGATCAGCAGTCCATTCTCCCGGGCGGCTTCCATGATGGCCGCCGCTTCTGCCGCCGCCGGCGCTTTGGTTTTGCGGTCCTCCACCAGTTCCATGGCTTGCAACAGGCCCATGCCGCGCACATCGCCGATGTGCTCGTACTTCTGCTGCAGATGTTCCAGGCCGGCGCGAAGGTATGCGCCCGTGTTGGCGCAATTGGCAAGCAGGTTCTGGTCTTCGATGAAATCAATCACGGCTTTAGCGGCGGTGGCGGTTACCGGGTTTCCGCCAAACGTCGAAATGGTAAGTCCGCGCACGGAATCCGCAATCTCCGGACGGGCCACCGTGAGGCCGATGGGGCTTCCATTAGCCAATCCTTTGGCTGAAGTAAGGATATCGGGAGTCACGCCGTACTGCTCGATGCCGAACCATTTGCCGCCGGTCCGGCCCCATCCCGTCTGCACTTCATCGCTGATGAAAATGCCGCCATGGTTGCGTACGATGCCCTCCACAATCGAAAAGTACTCGTGGGGAGGGGTGATGTATCCGCCCACGCCCTGGATCGGCTCGGCGATGAACCCCGCCACCGTGCCGTTGGTGGTGGTGCGGATCAGATCTTCCATATCTTGCGCACACTTCACTTCGCAGGAGGGATACGTCAGGCCGAAGGGGCAGCGATAGCAATAGGCGTTGTGCGCGTGTACGAATCCGGCCTGCGGCGGCCCCAGCCGCCAGGTGCTGAGTCCGGAAAGGGCCATCGCAGCCGCGCTTCGCCCATGGTAGGAGTGGCGCAGGGCGACGATTTCGGTGTTGCCCGTGTAGCAGCGCGCCGCCAGAATGGCCGTTTCGTTCGCTTCCGAGCCGCTGTTAGTGAAAAACGACTTGGTCAACTGCCCCGTCGGCGTGAGCGAAGCGATCTTCCGGGCCAGCGCGGCCTGTGGCTCGTTCACCAGCACAGTGGACACGTGCTGCAGCGTATCGAGTTGCCGGTGCACCTTCTCGTTGACCACATCGTTACAGTGGCCCACACTGACAGTCACGATGCCGCCGAAGAAATCCAGGTATTGCCGGCCATCAATATCCCAGACATACTGGTTTTTGGCCCGCGCAATGACCAGCGGCTCTTTGTAGTAGTGGAATACCGCGGGAAACAGGAACTCCTTTTGTGCCAGGAGGATTTCGTCTTTAGTCATAGCAGGGCGCGCCTTCCGGATTGCCCACGATTATAGCGCCCCATCCATACGGGCTTGTCGTT
>JASIAM010000225.1 GCA_030041985.1 Bryobacteraceae bacterium
TTCCGCGCTCCAAAACCGCCAGGTTGATTTGATTGCGGCCAACTCCACGGACGGCCTGATATCAGCCCTTCCGGTAACCGTTCTCGACGATGACCGCCACTATTTTCCACCGTATCAATGTGCCGTGGTAGTCCGCGAAGCTGCTCTCGCGCGCTATCCGAAACTGCGGGCGGCAATCGAGCAACTTTCCGGCAAAATTTCCGATACCGCCATGCGCCGGCTCAATTTCGAAGTGGATGGCAAGCACCGCCCCGCCGCCGAAGTAGCTGCAGAATTCCTGCGCGGCTTGCATTGACTCACGGGCCAGTCACACCGAATTTCGAAAATTGGCAAATTTCGTAAATTCCCGCGACTGTGGAGGATACTCGCAATTTCCAGGGCCGCTTGGCCGGAGATCCGTTCGCCCGCGGGCTACACTGCGGTTGGAAAAGCGTGGGGCAACGCGGCCATGAAAGCCGTGACTGACAAAACCGGCCACTGCGTTTTCGAATTCCCCGCGGAGACAATGGATGCTGGAAGAAAGAGAAGGAAAATTAGAAGAAACAGTAGATCTGGAAGCGTGGATGGGCAGCCGCGCCGCCGCGCGGTGCTCTGCCGCAGCCGCCCAGTGGCTGCGCGCCATCCGGACCAGGAAGCTCTATCGGGCCTCCCAACTCACGTGGGAAGAATTCTGCAAACAGCGCGTCGGTATCGACCGCTCCAATGCCGACGCGATTATTCGCAGACTCGAAGAATTCGGCCCGGCATATTTTCATCTCGCGGCGCTCGTGCGCATGAGTCCGCAAAGGTTTCGCTTGATTGCGTCCTTTGTGCGCGAGCGGGGCCTCGAGTATAACGGCGAGCTGATTCCTTTCGAAGCTGCGCAGGCCTCGCGTCTCGCTGCGGCAGTCAAGGACCTGGCCGCGCGCCACGCCGCCTCGGCCGATCCAGCACGCCGGCTGCGGCGTGCCCAGATCGCGCTGAAGAGCGCGCTAACCAGCCTGGAGACCGTGAGCAACCTGCCCATGGACTTGCTTGACCGCCAGAGCCTGCACGCCACCTTCGAGCACGCTATGGAGAAACTCGGCCGCCTCTCTTGTATTGTTCCTCATTGACCTTTGGGGGCTGCGTTTAGAGGCTGGGTTTGGCAGAGGCGCCAAGCTGGTATACAATCTCCGCATGATACAGCGCTTGCTGGCCGTCTCGATTATAACGTTCGGCTCCCTGGCGCTGGCGCAAGACGTGGCGATCGTACCGGCTCTGCCACCTCGCAACCCGGCGCTACCCCCTATTCCACCTGACCCGCTCGTGCGGGTGGATTCCGCCCTGGTGCTCATCCCGGCGCATGTGACCACTGTTACCGGCGCTCCGGTCACTGACTTGAGCGTTCAGAACTTCCATCTATATGAAGACAATGTCGAGCAGACGGTGGCTTCGTTCAGCGCCGAGGAGGCTCCGATCTCGGTTGGCCTGCTGTTCGATGCGAGCGGCAGCATGCGCAACAAACTCGCCAAGGCCTCCGAAGCCGCCTCCCGCTTCTTTTCCACTGCCAACGCGCAGGATGAATTCTTTCTTGTGAAAATCAGCGGCCGCGCAAAACTGGTCGAACCGTTCACTACGGATTCGCTTGGTCTCGTACAACAAATTCGCCACTTCCGTCCCGCGGGCCAGACTCCTCTGTTCGATGCCATCCACCTGGCGATGAAGCAGATGAAGACTGCCCGCAATTCCCGGAAAGCGCTCCTTATTATTTCCGATGGTGGCGATAATTGGAGCACCCACACCTTCCACGAGATTCGCGAAGCTTTGCTCGAGTCCGACGTACAACTCTATGCCATCGGCATCTTCGATGAAGACTTCACCCGCAATCATGCCCCGGAGGAAGTGAGGGGGCCGATGCTGCTCCGAGTCCTCGCGGCGCAAACGGGCGGGCGGCTCTACTCAGTCTCTTCGCTCGAAGACTTACCGGAGATTGGCGCCAGGATCAGCCGTGAGCTACGCCAACAATACGTGCTCGGTTACTACTCCACCAATACAACCCGCGATGGCAAGTACCGGCACGTCAAGGTAAGAGTGACCTCCGAGACGCCGGAACTAAGGGTTTCGTTCCGCACCGGATATTACGCGCCCAACCAGTGAGAGGCAGTCGTCAGTTATCAGTTATCAGTGATTAGCTGACAACTGACAACTGACAACTAATTACCAGCGGAATCCGAAAGTGACCGGGATGTAGTCTACATGTGAACCAGTCATGTAGATATGGTCGTAGCGCGCTTCGGCAAAGAATTTGCCGTGACCCAATGCTCCAAACGCCATGCCGGCTCCAATATCAAAGCCCGGCCGATTGACTGAATAAGAAGAGAGAATCTGGGTCGTAGCTACTGCCACCGGAGTAAAGCCAAAGAAGGGATTGTAGCCTGGCACAACAGCCACACTCGGCGCTGTGAACTGCTGGTACCAGTGAAACAGGCCGCCACCGCCTGTAACGTAAAAATCCACGTGACCGTGTGGGTTTAGATGTATGATTGGATCTAATGTGGCGGAGAAAATGTGCACCGATCCACCCGGCACACCGATATTCGCGAGAGCGCTGTTGCTAATGCCCAGATCGTCGAAGCCGAGGTCGACGTTAGCTCCCAGATGTGAGTTAAAGTTAACACCAGCGCCGCCGCGAACATTCCATCCCGTATTTAAGTTTGATCCCGTTATACCAACTGGTTGAACAAAACCACCACCGATTGAAAAAGTGAAGGTAGGAACCTCCTGCGCGTTCAGTAAACCCGCGGCTAACAGGCATGCACTCAACAGTAAGTAAAAACTTTTCATCGTCTGTAATGTCCCCTAAAGATTCGTTAGCGCCGAAGCGCTGCTTAGGCGGATGCAGTTTGCTGCCCAAAGTGACAGCGCTCCCGTATGCCGGGAACGGCGGCTATTTCACCGTGAAGGGGATCGAGGCGTCGTAATTGTCCCAGGCGATTTCCAGCTTACCTTGATTGCTGCCGGCACTCGAAAGAGCAATCTTCAACGTCTCAATAGGTTTGGCCGGCTTATTCGTAGTCATCGGGACGCGTCCCAGGTCGCGGTCCTGATGGTATTCGAGGCCCCACTGCCCGGTCTGCTTATTGACAATTAAGGTCCACTTGTTCGGCTCGGGCAGAACCCACAGCGTGTAGTCGCCCCTGGGCACACGCAAGCCACCAATGTCCAGATCGGCATCCGTGTGCAAGGCTGTGGCGTCATTGGCGCCGGCCCGCCACACCGGATATGTCGGGTCGTGAGATACCAAGCCGCCCGGTCCGAAAATTTTGCGCCCGCGGACCGAAGGCGCGCTGTAATGAATGCTGACCGTCTTGCCGCTGATGGTTACGGAAGTCTGCTCCGGCGGGCTGCCCTGCGCATAAGCAATGAAGGCAACAGCGGAAACGAGTAGCAATCGAAGTATCATTTCTCTCTTTCGAGAGTATACCGCTTGCATCGCGCCCGCCACTGCGTCATGGTTAAGGTGATGGTATCGATGGAGTTCCTGCGCGGTGTGCTGGGTGTTCTGGCTATCTTCTTTTCACACCTGGCGGGCCGTTCCGGGGCGCGGGTTCGCAGAGGCACGCAAAAAATCACCGGTTTCTACAGCATGCTCGCCCGCGTGGCCTTATGCGTGACAGGCGTTTCCATCCGGCACCCTTTAGAAGCCATGGATATTATCATCTGGGTCCTCTGCGCGGCAGCTTTTGCTTTGGGCTGGTGGGATGCCTCCCGCGCGCGGCCGGACGAAGACCTCGCGAAAGAGATGTTCCGGGAGTAGCATAGAGCGATGACCGCCCCGGTCTGGTTGGACGCTCTCGGGCACGACTTGCGCTACGGAGCGCGGCAGCTTCGGAGCAGCCCCGGGTTTACTTTGGTGGCTGTGCTTTCGCTGGCATTGGGCATCGGCGCCAATACCGCCATTTTCCAGCTCGTCGATGCGGTGCGGCTGCGCACCCTCCCGGTGCGCGCACCGCAGGAGTTGGTCTCGATCGACTTTCCCAAAGAAGCCATGCGCGATGGCTGGCAGATCGGGCGCGGCGCCCGGCTCACCTATCCCCTATTCGATGAAATCCGTAAGCGGCAGCGGGCATTTGCGGGGGTATTTGCATGGGCGCCAACCCACTTCAATCTTGCCTCCGGCGGCGAACCGCGCCTTGCGGAAGGGATGTTTGTCAGCGGCAGTTTCTTCGAGACTCTGGGCGTCTCGCCCGTGGTGGGCCGCACAATCACGCCAGCCGATGACCAGCCCGTCTGCGCTTCTCCAGGCGCCGTGATCAGCTATTCGTTTTGGCAGCGGGAATTCGGCGGCAATCGCGCGGTGATCGGGCGCAACGTAGCCATCGAGGATCGTCCATTTCCGGTGATCGGCGTTACGCCGGCGTCTTTCTTCGGCGTGGAAGTGGGTCATCGTTACGAGGCGGCTCTGCCACTGTGTGCAGACACGCTGCTGAACCCGCCGGAGCGGCAAAAGTTTGCAAACCGTACGTTCTGGTGGCTGTCCATCATGGGCCGCCTGAAGCCCGGATGGACGGTGAAGCGGGCCGCTGCGCACATCGCAGCGTTATCGCCCGCCGTCATGCAGGCGACGCTGCCGCCAGGCTATCGCCCGGATGCCGCGAAACAATACCTGCAAAATCGGTTGATGGTCTCAGCCAGTGGCACCGGAATATCCGAGTTGCGCCAGCCGTATGAAACACCGCTCTGGCTGTTGCTGGCAACCACCGGACTGGTGCTGCTCATCGCCTGCGCCAATCTGGCCAATCTGCTGTTGGCGCGCGCCAGTGTACGGGAGCGCGAAATCGCCGTCCGGCAGGCCCTGGGCGCGCCGCGTAGACGCTTGATCGGCCAACTGCTCTCCGAAAGCATGCTTCTGGCCATCGCCGGCTCACTCCTCGGCGCGGCAGTGGCACAAGTGGTCAGCCGCTCGCTGGTGGCCTTCCTGGCAACGCCCAATGACCCGCTGTTTCTCGGCTTGGGTCTCGATTACCGCGTGCTCGCGTTCACCGCTGCGCTGGGTGTGGGCACCTGTCTTCTGTTTGGTCTGCTGCCCGCATTTCGCGCGACGCGCGTCGCGCCTGCAGTCGCCATGCGCTCGGGCGGCCGCGGCTCCAGCGCGGGGCCGGAACGATTCAGCTTGCGCCGGGCGCTCGTAGCCACGCAGGTCGCGCTTTCGCTCGTGTTGCTGGTCGGCGCGCTGCTCTTCGTGGGAAGCCTCCAAAAGCTCCTCGCAATCGATCCCGGTTTTCGGCCGCAGGGCGTAATGGCAGTGGAACTCGATTTCCACCGCATGCACTACAGCAAACCACAATCGCTGGCAGCCATACGCGATCTGCTGGAGCGCGTTCGCGCCGTGCCAGGCGTGACTTCAGCGGCGGAATCGATTGTCTGGCCTATCAGCGGCAGCAGTTGGAATGGCTGGGTGCATACCGCCAGCGGCATCCGCCAGCAGGCTAATGCCAGCGAGGCGGGGCCGCGCTTCTTTCAAACCATCGGCACTCCCCTTATGGCGGGCCGCGATTTCGACGAGCGCGATACGCCGAACTCTCCCAAAGTCGCGATCGTCAATGAAGCGTTTGCGCGCATCTTTTTCGGCGGCGCCAATCCTGTCGGCCGCACTTTTTTCAACGAGGGGGATGCCGGCCAGCCTGACACCGCTTACCAAGTCATTGGACTCGCCCGCAATTCCAAGTATCAGGACATCCGCGAGGATTTCCGCCCGATCTTCTACATGCCAATGTCGCAGGACGATCGCAGCAATTTCGGATGGGATTTCGCCAGCTTCCTCGTCCACGCGAACTTATCCCAGGAGAAAGCCCCATTGCAAGGTGTTCGCAGCGCTGTGAAGAGGGCGATAGCCGGCGTCAGCCCGGGCATCGGAATCGAGTTTTCCGTGCTCTCCGACAATATCAAGGAAAGCCTTTTGCGCGACCGCTTGATGGCCACTCTCTCCGGCGCCTTCGGGCTGCTGGCCGGCTTGCTCGCCACGCTGGGCCTCTACGGCGTGATCGCGTATATGGTGGCGCGGCGGCAAAACGAAATCGGTGTCCGCATGGCTCTCGGAGCGGACCGCGGGCGCGTAATCCGGCTGGTGCTGCGCGAAGCCTCTTTTCTGTTGGCGGCGGGCCTGCTGATCGGGACGGCCCTCGCGCTCTGGGCAGGCCAAGCAGCCAGTGCGCTGCTCTACGGCCTCAAACCGTACGACCCGGCAACGCTTGCGAGCGCCCTCGTGTTGCTCGCCGCTGTCGGTCTCGCCGCCAGCTACCTTCCGGCGCGCCGCGCCGCCCGCATGGATCCCATGGACGCTTTGCGCGAGGAGTAAAGCCAGTAGCCTCTACCCGTGTTATCGAGCGTACCCACAGATCTAGTATCTTCTAATCTTTTGCAGACCCGGTCCGCAATCTGAACGCAAACATACTGATCGCCGGCGGTGATGGGGCTACTCTAAGCTTTAAGGCTGCGCGATGGAAATGGCCTATGGCCCGGAGTTGATTTTCCCGCGCTGCCGAACCGCGCGCTTGCGGGTACACATCCCGGCTCGGAACCTTTTGGCCTGTACGGCCCGCTCCCCCGTACGATTTTCAGGCGTCACCCGCACACGAGACGGCTGTCTATGAACCGCTCTCGTGGGCTATGACTTCAGACAGCCGGCTGGCGTTTGCGCAATCCGCCAGGAAGAGAGTGGAACTTTGCTGACAGTGCTTCAAGTGGCATGTCCTGTGGTGCCAGTCAGTTTCGATGCCGCAGGAGGTCCGGAACAGGTGCTGGCCACTTTGGATCGGGGATTGGTGCACAGTGGCCACTGCTCGTTGGTAATTGCTTGCGACGGATCGCACACGGAGGGACACCTGTTGGCCATCCCTTGTCCGGCGGTTGTCAACGATGAAGCGCGCTGCGCGGTTTGGAACTGTGTGCGAGCCCGGCTCAGGGAGGCCTTGCAGATTTGGGCCATCGATATCGTCCACATGCACGGCGTGGATTTCCATGAGTACCTCCCGCCGCCTGGCGTTCCGGTTCTGGCGACTTTGCATTTGCCCGTGTCTTTCTATCCGGAGAAAATTTTCGGGCAAACGCGAACGGATACGTATCTGAATTGTGTTTCCGAATCACAACGCCTCACGTGTCCGCCATCCGGAAACAAACCATTGCTGGTCGAAAATGGCATTCCCGTTAATCTCTTCCCCAGAGAGCCTGCTTCGAAGAGCGACTATGCTCTCGCGCTAGGTAGAATTTGCCGGGAGAAAGGTTTTCACCTCGCATTGGAGGCAGCGGAACGCGCGAGGGTGCCTCTTTGGATTGGTGGGGAGGTCTTGCGAAACCAAGAACACCAGGAGTATTTTCAACAGGAGTTGCTTCCCAGGATCAAGCCACCACACCGGTATCTCGGCCCGGTTGGCTTCGATCGTAAAGTTACCCTGCTGGCGCACGCGCGCTGCCTGCTGGCGGCAAGTCTTGTGGCCGAGACCAGTTCCCTGGTGGTCATGGAGGCGCTCGCCTGCGGCACACCTGTCATCGCCTTCCCGTCAGGCGCGGTGCGCGAATTAGTGGAGCACTCGAAAACCGGGTTTCTCGTTACCAATCCGGCCGAGATGGCTGCGGCGATCGCGCATTCGGACGAGATTGACCGGTGGGAATGCCAGCACCAGGCGCGCCTTCGTTTTTCGGACGAGCATATGATCGGCGCCTACTGCGCGCTGTACAAAAAAATCAGCCTGTCACGCATGTAATTTTGTGAAGGCATCAGTAGCCCGCAGCCAAATACTTGCCCGTGTATGACTCCTTCACTCGAGCCACTTCTTCCGGCGTCCCTGCCGCCACCACTTCGCCGCCTCCCGCGCCGCCTTCCGGTCCCAGATCGATGATCCAGTCGGCAGCTTGGATCACATCCAGATTATGCTCGATCACCATCACGCTGCCCCCGTTGCCGATCAGCCGCTGAAGCGCCGCAAGCAGCTTGGCGATATCATCGAAATGCAGTCCGGTGGTTGGCTCGTCGAGGATGAAGAGCGTTCCCGCCGAACTTGACGTTGCCAGATGGGCCGCCAGTTTCACCCGTTGCGCTTCGCCGCCGGAAAGCGTGGTCGCCGATTGCCCCAGCCGTAAATAACCCAAGCCGACGTCGTCCAGCACCTTCAGCCGGTCGACTAACCTGGGAGTCGCACGGAAAAATTCGATGGCTTCGCGCACCGTCAGTTGCAGCACTTCATGCACGTTCAGGCCGTTGTAGCGGATCTCGAGAATACCGCTCTTGAAGCGCGTTCCCTTGCATTCGTCGCACACCAGCTCGACATCCGCCAGAAACTGCATCTCCACGGTGACGGTGCCATCGCCCTGGCAAACCTCGCAGCGCCCACCCGGGATATTGAAGGAGAAGTGACCGGCTGTGTAGCCGCGGCGCTCCGCTTCGCGCGTGGAGGCAAACAGGGCCCGGATAAGATCGAACGCTTTGATGTAGGTGACGGGGTTGGAGCGCGGTGTGCGGCCGATGGGCGCCTGGTCGATCATCACCGTATTCAGCACCCGCTCTGCGCCATCGATTCGCTTGCAGGCGATGCGCGGGGCCGCATCGAGCGCCTCGGCGGCTTCATCGAACTCCGTATCGTGGTCCATCTCGCGCTCCTTGTGCAGCGCTTCGAGCGAACGGAAGATGACGTCGTACACCAGAGTCGATTTTCCTGACCCGGAAACGCCAGTTACAGCGACCAGCATGCCGAGAGGAATCTCCACATCGATGTTCTTCAAATTGTGTACGCGCGCGCCGATGATGCGCAGAACTTTCTTGGGATCCACGGGCCGCCTTTCCCGGGGGCCGCGCGCGGCCACGCGCAGTTCTCCGCGCAGGTAGCGTGCAGTGAGCGACCCAGCCCCATCGGCAGTCAACGTGGATAGCGGCCCTTCGAAAACCACGCGCCCGCCATGCTCGCCCGCGCCCGGCCCGAGATCGACAATATGATCGGCAGCCTGCATCACCTCGGGATCGTGCTCCACCACTACGATGGTGTTGCCCAGGTCGCGCAACTCGTCCAGAATGCGGATGAGCCGCCCGGTATCGCGGGTGTGCAGGCCAATCGAAGGCTCATCCAACACGTAGCAGGCGCCGACCAGCCGCGACCCCAGGCAGGTGGCCAGTTGGATACGTTGCGCTTCGCCGCCGGAAAGAGTTGCGGAAAGGCGGTCCAAGGTCAGATAGTCCAAACCCACATCGTTCAGAAACTGCAGCCGCTGCCGGATTTCGAGCAGGATCTTTTCGGCAATCGCAGTCTCTTCGGGGGTCAATTCGAGGTTTCCGAAAAAGGCCTGCGCTTCCGCGAGGTTCATTTTCACGATTTCGGCCAGGTTCTTGCCAGCCACGCGCACGTACAAAGCTTCCTTGCGCAGCCGTGCCCCTTTGCACTCCGGACACAGGGCGTACCCCCGGTAGCGGCTCATGAAAACGCGAACGTGCAATTTGTATTTCTTGGTCTCGAGATAATCGAAAAAACGGCGGAGGAACGCTTCCAGGCTTTCACGCTCGGCCTCGCGTAAATCGCAAACCGGAACATGAAATCGCACCTTGCGGGCGGACTTGCGGAAGTTCTCCAGCCACGAACGGTACTTGGGCTTTGTCCAGGGATCCACCGCGCCTTGATCGAGCGACAGCGTGGGATCGGGAATCACGCGATTCATGTCGAAATCGATCGTATTGCCGAAGCCCTGGCAGCGCGGGCAGGCCCCAAAGGGCGAATTGAAACTGAAGAGAATCGGCTCCGGCTGGTTGAACTCCATGCCGCAGGTCTTGCACTGGAATTTTTCGTTGAAGCGCAAGCGCTCTCCGCCGCCCGGCGGCTCGAAAATTACTTCGCCGCCTTCACGAAAACAGATCTCGATGGTGTCCACCAGCCGTTGATGCAGATCCGGCGCGATGGCGAGCCGATCCACCAGCACGAATACGGGCTTCGTAAAATCGATATCCAGCAGTGATTCCGGTGTTGAGAATTCAAACGTGCGCCCGCCCTGGTACAGCCGGTTGAAGCCTTTCTTGCGCAGGTCGAATAAATGATCGCGCAAACTTTGGGCTTCGGGCGTTTCCGCAGCCTGGGTCACGGGGAACAGCGCATACCAGCGGGAGCCCGGCGGCTCTGCCAGAAGCCGTGCCGCTACTTCATCTACGGAATCCTTCTTCACGCGGGTGCCGCATTTGGGACAGAAAGTCTGTCCCACCCGCGCAAATAGCAGGCGCAGAAAATCGTAGCACTCGGTTGAGGTCGCGACGGTCGAGCGCGGATTGCGGCTCGTATTTTTCTGCCGGATCGCCACCGCCGGAGCGATTCCGTCGATCTCATCCACCTCGGGCTTCTCCATGCGCTCCAAAAACTGCCGCGCATAGGCCGAAAGCGATTCCACATACCGCCGCTGCCCTTCGGCGTAGATGGTGTCGAACGCCAAAGACGATTTGCCTGAGCCTGAGACCCCGGTGATGACGGTCAGCCGGTTGTGCGGAATCTCGAGCGAGATGTTTTTGAGATTGTGGACGCGCGCGCCGCGAATCCGGATGAAATCCTGCATGGAAAAGTTATCGGCTATCATTTTCCGGGAGCGTGATGCCCGAAAAGATTGTGGTGACGGGGATCTCGGCCTGTGTACCGAAAAGCGAGAGGCGCAGCGTGTCGCCTACTTTTAGCACGCAATCCGGTTTCTCGGCTTCCAGGTGAACTTCAATAGTATTGTCGTCGGGGTAGAGGGTTAGGAAAATCTTGGTGCCATGCGCGAAGCAGAGGCGGCGGTATTGCTTCAAATCGAGCACGGTATTGGAGGGCGACACGACCTCAGCGACCAGCTCGGGCGCGCCATTGAGGATTCTGTCCTTGGCCGCTTGCTGGGCGCGCTCTTTCGCCGTCACGCCAACGTCGGCCGACCGTTTGTCGTTCGTGCTTTCGATTTGGAACGGACACTCGTTTAGAGCGACCGCGTCCACAAATGCCTGTTGCAGCAAAAGACAAACCCGCTGCTGCAACCATTTATGAATCCAGCTCGCTAAGGACACTTCAACAATCTCTCCGTTATGCAGTTCCCAATCGCGGTCCTTCGGCAGATCAAGCTTGTCGAACTCTTCGATGGTGATCGGTCGTGTGGAAACGGCGCCCATGTCTACTCCGATTGCTCTGCGGTCTCTGGCAGCGTGATGCCGGTGAAGATTGCGGCTACAGGGATGGCGGCTTCTGTCCCGAACAGAGAAAGCTGGAGGGTGTCTCCCACTCTCAGGACGGACCCCGCTTTGCCGCCTTCGAGGTGCACTTCAACAGTGTTGTCGACGGGATCGAGGGTTAGGAAGATCCTGGTGCCATGCTGAAAACACAGACGCTGGTATTGCTTTAGCTCAAGCACAGTGTTGGAGGGCGATAAAACTTCCACGACTAGCTCGGGTGCACCATAAAGGATTCTATCTGTGGCCGCCCGCTGACGCCGCTCCTTTGACGTGGTACCCACATCGGCCCTCCGTTTATCGTTCGTGCTTTCGATTTGAAACCCGAGTTCAATCATCACAATGGCAAGTGGAAAAACCTGTATCAGCAGATCGCGGACCCGGTGCTGCAACTCATTGTGAATCCAGCTCGCAAAGGACACTTCAATAATCTCTCCGTTTTGCAACTCCCAATCGCGGTCTTTCGGCAGATCCAGTTTGTCGAACTCTTCAATGGTGATCGGTCGTGTGGAAACGGCGCCCATACTTCTATTTTAGTGGTCGCAACCACGGATACCGCGCGGTGTCTTTCGCGGCGTAGTCGGGGTCCAGATAAATAAAGCAGCGCTGGATCAGCCAGTCGCGGATCTCGAAGACGTCGCACCAGCGGCCCGCCGCCCATTCGGGGACGCCGGCGCGCCATGGGCCATCGATGTGTTCGCCATGGCTGGCGCCTTCGCACACTACCAGGTCGGAACCGGAGAAGATCCAGTTGAGGTGCGAGTAATGGTGCGTGATGGATTTGATGGTGGCGCCCACTTCGCCGAACATTTTCCCGATTTGTTCTCTTCCGGTGGCCAGTCCCCATTTGGGGAACCAGACTTGGGCATCGGAAGCGAACAGGTCGAGAATAGAACCGCCGGTGGAGGTGATACCGCCGTTATCGAAAGCTTTCAGATACTCGAGGGCGACTGACTTGCGCTGTTCATCGGTCATGGTTTGCCGGGTGAGGGCCATGGGTTCTCCTAAATCACAACTGCGTCGATGCGCCGCTAGCCTCAAATGCCCGGCGCTCCTCGCTATGCGGATCGTCAGTCACCTGGCACTCGTTGCCGAAAATCATGGTGGCGCGCCGCTCGGGCGTGTACGCAGGCCAATCCGGCAGATCCGCGTCAGCCGGTTTCCCGCCGCGGGCGAATTGGCTCCACGCGCCGCTCATTCTGCTAGCCAGCGGGTAGCGGTCCGTGCCTGTGCCGGTGAAGCCCGACCAGACATCGGGATGATCAAAGACAAACGGAATTTCGAGCGCGTGGGCGGCGCGCAGATAACCGCCCAGAACGGGCGTCCGCCACGCGAAGTAATACATATACACCGGAGCCGCGGCCTGAGCCGCTTTGCGTTCGGCTTTTCTCTCGGCTTGGCGGATGGAGTTGATCCGCACGAAGCGGTCGGATTCCAGGGCAAGCCACGTTTCCACGTTGTCTCCATGCGCCTTCTTGTAGACCGCGATTAAGCTCCCCGCGGCGGCATCGCCAAGCTTGAGCCGTGCTTTGGTCTTCGCAAGCAGCGTGGCGTCATCCATGGCGGTGATGGGTGGGCCCATCAGAGTAAGCTCCGTCGCATTGGAGCCGATTAATAGAGGCACATGGGCAGAGAGCGCGAGCGAGCTTGCATCCAGCGGGTCGACCGGGAGCGAACGGCCGTCGATCACCGGAGCAATGGCAAGCGGGCTATCGGGAATAGCGGAAATCGCATCCACCAGACGGTCCATGGAAAGGTTCTGCAGTTCCTCTATCTGTCTGGGCCCGAGGCCCAGATGTGCCAACACTGCGGCGGTAATGCGGGCGGCGCCTTCGCGCGTCAGCCGGTGATAGGGCCCGCTCTGCGAAATCGCGCGGTGGAACAATCCTTTGGCCGCTGGCATCGCCATAAGCGTGGTGACTTTCGAGCCGCCGCCCGATTCTCCGAAAATGGTGACGTTCGCAGGGTCGCCGCCAAATCGGGCGATGTTGTCGCGCACCCACTCGAGCGCCGCAATCAGATCGAGCATGCCGGCGTTGCCGGAATCGGCGTACTTTTCGCCGCCTGCCTCCGCCAGATACAGGTAGCCGAACACATTCAGCCGGTGATTCACGGTGACTACCACGACATCGCGGCGCGCCGCGAGTTCCGTACCGGCATACACCGGCGCGCCGCCGGAACCGAAGGCAAATGCGCCGCCGTGCAGCCATACCATCACGGGGCGCTTGCGCGCATCGAGTCCCGGCGACCAGATGTTCAGGCAGAGGCAATCTTCGCTCATAGCGCCTAGTTCCGCCATGACTTCGTACAGGGGCCCGGGCGGAGGATTGAAGGCGGGGCGCGGCGCTGTCGGCCCGAGTTCGAGCGCATCGCGGACACCGGTCCACGGTTCGGGTTTGCGCGGCGGCAGGAAGCGCGCGGCACCCGCGGTGGATGCGCCATAGGGGATGCCTCGGAAGACGTTGACTACAGTTTCGCCACGGTGGGCAGTCGGAAGCGCCTGCCCCACGATCTTACCGGCAGTGGTTTCCACGGTGGCGCTTTGAACGGCAGATGTAGTTTGGGTACTCATTGGGCTTCTCCTGAGAGAATGACACGCGGGGAACCGCGATACAGTTCTTCCACCATTGCAGCGCGACAGCGCAGTACGGCGCCCTGATTCAGCGATCCCTTGTCGGTGATTTCGTGGGCATCGATCGAAGGTGGTGTGTCCAGCAGGATAGCGGCGGCGATACGGTTGGAGCTGCCGGTCGCGGTTCGCGCGAATTCTCTGAGCAGGTCTGCGAACACACCGCGGACGGCTGCGCTGGCCAGCAATTCAGCGGCGGGCGCTCCCGCTGCGGCCGCTGGCGTGATACGGCGGCAGGCATCCACATCCGGGAAGATCAGCGCGGCAACGTAGTCGCGATCGTGGCCCGCGATGACCACGTCCTGCACGTAGGGCGCGAAGTGGCGCAGAAATCGGGCACGCAGAGGTCCCACGCTGACCCAGGTGCCGGTCGAAAGCTTGAAATCTTCCGCGATGCGGCCGTCGAAGACGAAGCCTTTGCGGGGCTGCTCCTCGTCGACAAAGCGCAGCGCGTCGCCCAGCTTGTAAAAACCTTCCTCATCGAAAGCGGCCCGCGTCAGTGCTTCCTGGCGCCAGTAGCCCGGAGTGATATTCGGCCCGCGCAGCCGTGCTTCGAGCTTGTGTCCTACGGGAACGAGCTTCAGTTCCACGCCGCGCGCGGGCACGCCCACATGCCCGGCCTGGCTCGCCTGCTCGCGATCGGCGAAAAGAGCATGCGGCGCGGTTTCGGTTGAGCCGAGGCCGGCGAGCATCAGAATGCGTTCGCCGCAGGTTTCGATAGAGAGCGTTTCGAGCGCATCCCACACGGGCTGTGAAAGGCCCGCGCCCGCGTAATACATGAGGCGCAGGCGGCTGAAGAAGGTCTTGCGCAGATCCGCATCTTCGCGCAGCGCTCCCGCGATGGCCTCGAAGCCCTTGGGCACATTGAGGTGGATCGTGGGCCCAATCTCTTTCAAATTGCGGATGGTCTCATGGAAATGGCTGGGGGTCGGCTTGCCGTCATCAATATAATAGGTGCCGCCGTTATAGAGGACGAGGCCTACATCCGAATTGCCGGCGAAGGTGTGATTCCAGGGGAGCCAATCGACCAGAACGGGAGGCTCGTCCGCCAGGAATTCCATCATGGCGCGCGCCATTTCCTGGTTGCTGGACCACATGCGATGCGTATTGATCACTCCCTTCGGCATGGCCGTTGAGCCGGAGGTAAAGAGAATCTTGGCGATGCTATCGCCGGTTGTGCGCGACTCTGCCGCGGCGAGTGAAGGTCCCGGAGTGGCTGTGAGGAGATCGGAAAAGAGGGTGGCGCCGGGAAGAGGATCGTCCGTCATTACCAGCTCGGCATCCCGCGGAATAGCGGCTTCAATCGCGCGGCGGAACTGGGCGCCGCTTGCAGCGAACACCAGGCCCGGCGTGAGCAGGTGGACGATGTGGCGCAGCTTGGCGAAATCGCCCGAAACCAGCGAATAGGCCGGCGATATGGGCGCATAGGGAATGCCGGCATATAACGCGCCGAGTCCGAGGAGCGCGTGTTCGAGGTCGTTGCCGGAAAGAATGGCAATCGGGCGTTCACAAGAGAGGCCGCGGTTGACGAGCGACTGCGCGATCGCGCGGCCTTGCTGTTGCGCGGCGGCGTAGGTCAAGCGGCGCCACTCACCCGTGGAAGCGCGCTTCGCTATGAAGGTGCGATGGGGCGCGGTGGCCGCCCACTCACCCAACCGCTGGGTTAGCTTTTCGGGATAAGGCCCGAGCGGATGCGGACAGCGTGCGTAGATAACGCCGCCGGGGCCGCGTTCGATCTCCACTTCGCTCGGGGCGATGCGCACCTGGCGCACCGGAGCTTCAGCGCGCGCCGGCACGCTCTTCCCTCGCGCTCTCCACGGATTTCTCCGCATCCAGACTGGCAAAGGTGCGGCCCTCCGCCGCCAGTCGCGCCAGCAGAGGCGCAGGCTCCCAGAGTTCGCCGAACTGGCGGTGGAAATCCACAACTCGCTCGTAGACCTTCTTCAGGCCGGCCGTGTCCGCGTACCACATGGGGCCGCCGCGATATGCCGGAAATCCGTAACCGGTCAGGTAAACGGTATCGATATCGGAAGCGCGCAGCGCATAGCCTTCTTCGAGGATACGGGCGCCCTCATTGATCATGGCGTAAATACAGCGTTCGATGATTTCTTCAGTGGAGATTACGCGCCGCGGGATGCCAGCCTGGCGCGCAGTTTCGGCGATCAGCGCTTCGATTTCGGGATCGGGAATGGGCTTGCGGGCCCCATCATAGCGATACCAGCCCGCGCTGGTTTTCTGGCCGAGCCGGCCCATCGCGATCAGTTTTTCGAGCAGGAGCGGTTCGCGCAGACCCTGTTTTTCCAGGTGTTTGTGCTCTTGCTTGACGCGCCAGCCTACATCGATGCCGGCCATATCATCTACTGCGAAGATGCCCATGGCCATGCCCCAATCGTAAAGAGCCTGATCCACCTGCGCGGGCGTCGCACCCTCTTCCACCAGAAACTGGGCTTCGCGCATATAGGGGAACATCATGCGGTTCCCCACGAAGCCCCAGCAATTGCCTACCAGCACACCGACTTTGCGGAGGGTGCGGGTAAGCGCCATGCAGGTGGCGATGATTTGCTTACCGCTCGCTTTGCCGCGCACCACTTCCACCAATCGCATGACATTGGCGGGGCTGAAGAAGTGCAGCCCAAGGACCATGTGCGGGCGCGCGGTGACAGCGGCGATTTCGTCAATATCCAGCGTGGAGGTGTTGGAAGCCAGCACGCAATCGGGCTTGGCAATGCGGTCGAGCGCGGTGAAGACCTGCTTTTTGAGCGCCATGTTTTCGAACACGGCTTCGATGATGATGCCGGCGGTTTCGAAGCCTTCATAGCCCAGTTGCGTATGAATGAGCGCCATGCGATCGGCCATGGCTTCGGCGGTGAGGCGGCCGCGCTTCACGGAGCTTTCGTAATTCTTGCGGATGGTGGCCATGCCGCGATCGAGCGCCGGCTGATCGGCGTCTTTGAGCAGCACGGGAATGCCGGCATTGGCGAGAGCCATGGAGATGCCGCCGCCCATGGTGCCCGCGCCCACGACAGCCGCCTGGCGGATCGGGAGGGTGGGCGTGTCCTTGGGGACGCCGGGGATCTTGGAGACGGTGCGCTCGGCGAAAAACGCGTGAATGAGCGCGCGGCATTGATCGGAGGCGAGGCACTCTCTGATTATCTCGCGCTCTCTTTGACAGCCTTGGTCGAAGGGTAGAGCAACTGCGGCCTCGATCGCATCGACGACGGCGAGCGGGGCGTGCTGGTTGCGGCGGGTTTTGCGGGCCTGCTCGCGGGCTGCGGCGAAGGCGGCAGCATTGGATTCGAGCGTGCCGAGCTTTTCGTTGCGCTCGCGGGTTTTGCGGTGCGGTCCGCCTTTTGCGGCCACCTCCTTTGCGAAGGCGATGGCGCCCGTGAGCAGATCGCCTTCGACAATCTGATCAATCAAACCCAATTGGAGCGATTCGCCCGCTTTGATTGCCTGGCCGGAAACGCATAGATTGAGGGCGACTGGCACGCCCACCAGTCGCGGGAGCCGCTGCGTGCCTTCGGCTCCGGGGATGATGCCCAGGTTCACTTCGGGCTGGCCCATCTGGGCATCGGGCGAAGCCACCCGGTAATGGCCCGCCATGGCCACTTCGAGTCCGCCGCCGAGCGCCGTGCCGTGAATGGACATAACGGCAGGCTTGGTGGCGTCTTCGATGGCGCAAAGCAAAGGGTGCAGCTTGGGAGGATTTGGCGTTGCCCCGGAGGCCGCTGCTTCGAGTTCCTTGATATCGGCGCCCGCGATGAAAGTGCGTCCGCCGCCAATAATGACGATCGCCTGAATGGAGCTGTCCAGTTCCGCGGCTTCGATGTGCGCGCGGATCGATTCCGGCACTCCCGGGCTGAGCGCGTTGACAGGCGGGTTGTTCACGGTGATGACCGCAACGCCATTGTGTTTGGTAAGACTCGCAAGTTCGTTCATGAGTTCCGTGAGGAGTTTACCATAGAGGAGAAAACAGACGTTGCGGGGTACGATGCTCTCCCTTGTCAAGCGAACGGCACACACCGTTCATCGCGTGGCGGCAGCCGACCGGAGGATGGCGGGTCCCTATCTGCGGCTTTTTCGAATGGCAAAGTATCTGCCGGACGGGCGTTGGAAAAACTATGTGATGAACAGCCTGCAATCGGTGGATTGGCCCATGGTGGATCTTCCTCCGGGGCGGGTGCAATCCGGGCAAAAGGAGTTTTTCCTGGTTCCCCACTTCAAGGAGGAGGACTTTGCGGCGCACCTCTACCAGCGCCTGGAATACGAATCAGAGGTCACCGGCTGGCTTAGCGGCCGCCAATACGACTTAGTGATTGAGCTCGGGGCGAACGTCGGCGTGCATACCATTTTGTACTCCAAACTTTGGCCCGAGGCTCGCATCTACTCCTTTGAGCCGTCACGGACGGCATACCGCCGCTTGCTCGAAAACCTGAATTTGAACGGTTGCAAGAATGTGATGGCGTTTAATTGCGCAATTTCATCGGAATCGGGGCTGGTGGATTTCTATGAGCCCGTGGACCACCTGACGAACGGTTCTTTGAAACGGAGTGTGGCCGAGTATTTCGCGGAGAGGGTGGAAACCAACAAGGCGGTGGCACTGAACGGGTGCGAGTTGAAGCAGCTCTTTTCCCCTGGCAAGCGGGCGCTGATCAAGATCGATGTGGAAGGCATGGAACCGGCTGTCATACGGGCGCTCGCGCCGATTCTGACCACAGAGGGCCCGGATGTCATCATCGAAGTGCTGGACATGACCGCCGGGGAATTGAATGGCATTGAATTTCTGCGAGCGTACCGCCGCTTCCAAATCATGCCCGGCGGGCTGGTGGAGCAGCAGGAATTTATCCCAACCGAGCACCGCGATTACGTGCTGATTCCGCGGTAAACCGGCCATGGCCGGCAACGCAGTGCGAACATAGATTCTATGTTCATTCTCATCGTTCACATCCACGTCAAGCCGGAACATGTTGAAGCCTTTCGCCAAGCCACAATGGAGAACGCGCGCAATAGCATCCAGGAGGAAGGCATCGCCCGCTTCGATCTGCTCGAACAGACCGACGATCCCACGCGCTTCGTTCTCTATGAGGCGTATCGCGATCCGGACGCTCCGGCGAAGCATCGCGAAACCGCGCATTACAACGCCTGGGTGCAGAAGGTGGCGGACATGTTCGTGGAGCCGCGCACCCGCACCACCTTCCATAACGTGTTTCCGTCCGATCAGAACTGGTAGGCGCGATGTGGTTCGAATTCGCTACCGCGGATCGCATTTTGTTCGGCGCGGGCACAGTGAAAGAGGCGCCTTCCGCAGCCGCCGCTTTGGGGCGCAGAGCGCTTCTGGTAACGGGGCGCACGGGACTCCGCGCTACGCTGGGCGCGTGGGAATCCTGCCCACGATTTGCCGTTGCGGGCGAGCCCACGATTGATCTGGTGCGCCGGGGAATCGCGGCTGCGCGTGAAGAAGGCTGCGATCTGGTGATCGCGATCGGCGGCGGGAGCGCGATGGATGCCGGCAAAGCGATTGCTGCGCTGCTCACCAATCCGGGCGATCCACTCGATTACCTGGAGGTCATCGGGCGGGGCCGGCCGCTGGAGCGCGATCCAGCGCCGTTTATCGCCATCCCCACTACCGCGGGCACGGGATCGGAAGTGACACGCAATGCTGTGCTGGGATCTCCGGAACAACAGGTGAAAGCCAGCTTACGCAGCCCGCGCATGCTGCCCACACTGGCAGTGATCGACCCCGAACTGGCGCTCGACCTTCCGCCCGCGATTACTGCGTCGACCGGCCTGGACGCCCTGACGCAGTTGATTGAGCCCTACGTTTCGATTCGCGCCAATTGGATGACCGATCTGTTCTGCCGGGAGGGCATGCGGGTGGCGGCCAAGCCGCTACGCCTGGCGTTTCACAGCGGAGCGAACAGCGAGGCGCGAACCGGTATGGCGTGGGCAGCGCTACTGGGGGGCCTGGCACTGGCAAACGCAGGTTTGGGCGCGGTGCATGGTTTCGCCGCACCCATCGGCGGCATGTTTTCGGCGCCGCATGGCGCCATCTGCGCCGCGCTGCTGCCGCATGCCATGGCCATCAATCTCGAAGCGCTGCGCGCGCGCAACACCGGAAGCACGGCGATCGAGCGCTACCGGCACGTTGCCTGTCTGCTTACGGGAAACCCTGACAGCACAGCCGAAGACGGTGTGATCTGGGTGGCCACGCTTTGCCGGGAGCTGGAGATTCCGCCTCTGCGCACTTATGGGATTAGTGAGAGCGATATACCAGCGCTGGTGGAAAAGGCTGGCCGGGCCAGCAGCATGAAAGGGAACCCCATTGCGCTGGAAGAGAAGGAACTGCGGGAAATAGTGGCGCGGGCGATGTAAAAACAAAGTTATCAGTTTTCAGTTATCAGCCCCCCAAAAAAATGTGGCGCAGGTTGGGTTGCCTGCGCCACGGGGAAAACTACCCTTCAACACAAATCAGAATGAGAAGCGTGCGATGATCGTGCCTGTGCGGCCCAACAGGTAGGGCGCCGTGGCATAAACGCTGCCGGTCGGCAAATAGGCGTCGATGACGCCGAACCCGCTGGTGAGAATGGAGCCATTGCCCGCGCCCCTGACCACCGGGTTCTGCGGATTCACCGTGCTCGGCGCAGGCATCAACGTACGGTTGAAGATGTTCACAAATTCGGCGCGGACGGAGAGGTTGTAAGTATGGTCTCCGCGATGCACGCGAAAATTCCGGCCGATATTGGCATTCTCAGAGGGGATCCGCGGAGCGCGGAAATCTTTGTAGTAAACCGTGGCGGTGGTGGAACCCGCGAAGCCAGGACCGGCTGCCGCGCAAACGCCATTTTGAGGGCATGGCTCCCAGGCGGCTGGATTCAACACCTGCGTGTTGTAGGGGTTGTAGGTGCCCAGGTCGTTGATGTTGACGCCGGAAGTATACAAGGGCGCGCCCGGAACCCGGATATCCTCGCTGGGGAGGAAATTCAGAGTGGGGCTGATCGGAGGAGCCAGAAATTGGCCGCTCTGATAATTCGAGAACCAGCCCACCTGCCAATCGCTGACAATCGCGTTGGCAACTTTCGGCAGGAACGAAGCTTTGGGCACTACGTAGATCAAATTGAAGTTCAGATCGAACGGCGGGATCTGCTGCAATTCCCACCGGGCGCTCTGGTCATTGAAAAAGTCCTGGGGAGCGGGGCGCAAGAAGCCCTGGGCCCAGGTGAAGGAGCCGCCAGCCTGTAGGCCATGAGAAAGGCGCTTGGTGGTTTTGATCTGTAGCGAATCGTACTTGGAATCACCCGTGGGGGAATTGGAGGGCTCGATCGCGCCGTATTGCGGGAAGGGATAAAGAGCGCTCTGCAGCGAGCTGGACATCGGGAACCCGGCATAGGGCACCGGCAGTTTGACCCCACGCGAAGCCAGCGCGGCAGAGACTTGCGGGCTGTTGAGCGGCTGCTGCAGCAGTAGATAATCGGCGTAGTTGTTGTAACTCGAGCTGCTGCAGACGCCACTGCCGCTGGAGCAGGGACCAGTTCCCGGATAGGGGTACAAACCATAGGTGGAGTATTGCTGGGCGGAGGTTTGGCTCAGAAAGCCTGTAGTGATGCCCTGCAGCCAGGCGGCGCGATTGGCCACATAGGAAGCATCCACGATCCAGTTGCTGGTGATTTCCCGCTCGAAGCCCAAGCTGAATTGGCTGACGCGGGGGGGGCGGTTCTCGTTGGCATCCGGCACATAAGGATCCGATACTCCCGGAATACCGACCGTCCCCGGAACTGGATAGATATAGGGATCGGTTACCGGCCAGGTGGGCGCCACAATAGCACCCGGAGTGTTGATGTTGACGTATTGCGCGTTGTTCGGGAGGGGAGCCAGGGGATAAACGCCGTTGGTGCCAATCGTGGCGCCCGCCGCGTTGGCGACGAACTGATAATTGATTCCCCAGCCGCCGCGAAATACTGTCTTTGGCGTGATCTGATAGGCGGCGGCAATCCGCGGCCCGATTGCATATGGGTAAGCCGACTGGTAGAACGAGCAGTTGCAGGTGCTGGCGTATTGTACGGCGCCGGGATGGCCACCAGCGTTTGCGTTTGCCAAAGTCTCATCCAACTGGCCTAAGCGTCCGTACTGCTCATGCTCCGGAGTCGCGTAATCCCAGCGCAGGCCGTAATTCAACGTCAGCTTGCGAGTGACTTTCCAGGAGTCCTGAATGAACAAACCCCACTCCTGATTACCCTCCCGGGTAAACTCGCCTGGGGTTTGCGTTGTCGACGTATAGTCGCCGAGCAGAAAACTTGCGTAGCCGTAGCCTTGTGTATATCCATTGAAACTCACAGTGGGCGTGAAGGGCTCCGCGGTCGGACCAACTCCGGTTGCCAAAGTCACTCCCGAGAAGGCCCCGGTGTAAGCCTGCTCCAGATACATCTCGGCGCCCAGTTTGTAAGTATGATTGCCGTGAACCCACGTCGCGTTGGCGTTATAGGTAGGCTTTTCTTCATAATTCTGTGACTGGATTTGCCCGGACGTTCCGATATTCTGCATGCCGCCTCCGACGGCACCGTTCAAGCAGCCGACGGCGCCCCCGGCGGCTGGCACACACATGCCGGTCACACTGGGGAACTGGCGGTCCTGTACGAAGCCTGTGAGATCGAAATTGGAGGGGTTGAAGCTTAGGAAGGGCGCCCGGTCGCTGAAACTGGTGTGATAGTAGCCCGCGCCCAAATGGAGCAGAAGAGTGGGAGTCAGAGTGCGGTCGTAGTTCAAACGGTAAGTGTCGGTGGGAATAAAGGTACCGCGATAGCCGCCGATCTCCTGCGGCAGACCGTCCGCATTGCCCAGAGGAGAAGAGATCTGGCTCTCAGTGTTGTTGCGCGACCAGTAGAAGGAGACTTTGTCCTTGGAAGAAATAATCTGATCGATTTTAACCGCCGGAATCGCCGAATAGCGGTTACCGGCGATGCTCCCGTTATAGTTGTTCACGAGGTTGGCGTTTTGGGGATTGGGAAACAGGTTCTGAAACGCCACGGAACTCGCGGCGAAGCGGCTTGCGGGAATGACATTGTTGGCAAACGGTAGAGCGTACATCAGACCATTGGCGGCGGTGGCGCGAGAGAGGGGATCGTAGATTTCGTTGGCGTAGGTCGGATGGCCCGCGGGGTCTGTGTAACCGGCGCCGCCTAGAGGAGTGGTCGGGATACCATACGCCGCGCAGAGGCTGCAATTGCCGTTGACGGAAATAGCGGAGAAATCGCCCGTCCGCATCGCGGCGGTGGGCACGGTATCGCTGAAGTTGTACTGCGCGCCTTCCAGGTACTGCTCGTAGGCGAAGAAGAAGAAAGTTTTGTCTCTTCCGTCGTAAATTTTGGGGATGCGGACGGGACCGCCGAAGGTGCCGCCGAAATCGTTGCGGCGGTTGCGCGGCCTCGCCTTTCCGCCAACACCGTTGCTGGAGAAAGGATCGCCCGCATTCAAGTCTTCATTGACCCACTCTTCAAAAGCGGTGCCGTGAAACTGATTGGTGCCGGATTTCATGGTCATGTTGATGACTACGCTGCCGGCCTGTCCGAACTCAGGCATGTAATTACTGGTCTGGTAGGCGACTTCCTGAACCGCGTCTACGTTCGGCTGGGCCATTTGCGTGTAGTCGTAAGTGCCGAAAATGCGAGACGTGGCATCCTGGCCTTCAATGCGCATGGTCTCCGTGAGGGGCGCGGCAAAGGGACTGGAAGCCGTTGCAAAGGAACCGCCCAGACCATTAATCACGAATGTGCCGCTGGTGGCATAGTCGCTAACTCCCGGAAGTGTCTCGAGGGTATTGTATGGATTGCGGTATCCGGAGGTGCCGGAGTTGATGGTGCCGATGCCCATGAAGGGGAGGTCGAGAGTCTGCTCCAGGGTAACGTTGTGGGCCACGTCACCGCTCTCGGTCTTGAGGAGCGATGCCTCTGCGGCAACGGTTACGGTTTCGGTGGCGGCGCCGATTTCGAGAGTAATGTCTTCCCTCAAGACCTGTGTCGCCGCAATCACCAGATTGGTGTGCGTGTAAGTTTTGAAACCCTGGGCCGTGGCCGTAATTTCATAGTTGCCCACCGGCAGGTTCGGAATGGCATAATTGCCTGCCGTGGTCGATGCCGCGGAATAATTGGCTCCTGTATCTATGTTCTTGGCGGATACCGTTACTCCGGGGACCACGAGCCCAGTCGGATCAGTAACAGTGCCCGTGATAGTTCCTGTCGCTCCCTGGCCGAATGCCAGCGAAACCGCAAGCACCAGCCAAGCTACCAGGCGCAAAGACGCACCAATGCGCATCGAAAAACCTCCTGAAAAAATTTTGACCCACCGCCGCGAAAATACGCGGGGGAAGCTATACGTTTGGGTTATGATATCGCCTAGCTTTGGTGGGTGTCAAGCGCAGGGTTGAGAGTGCAGGGCTGAGAGCGATGGTGTCCGCGGGGCTGGTCCTTGCAATGCTAAGAGTTATCGGTTATCAGTTTTCAGTCGTCAATTTTCAGCTTTACTTTACGGATCGCGTTTGCAGTAGCTGATAACTGACAACTGATAACTCGTAACTGACAACTACTTCCGATACCAGCCCACGGCCTGGCGTACGCTCACACCCGGAGCCTCGAAGGGTACTACAGTGACTCCCGCCAGGCGCATGGAACTGCCGTCAGAATCGGGAAGACGGTCATTGCTGAGCAGGAAACCTCCGGGCTTCAGCATGGCGCCCGCGTTGGCGAGCGCCAAGGCTTGCCGGAAGGCATCGTAGTAGACGAAGATATTCGTGCCAATTATCAGATCGAAGCCGGAATCGCTGCTGTCTGCGCGGGGCGATGTACGGCGTTCGAGAACGATATTGAGGTCCAGTGGCTGGCAGGCGAGCACTACTTCGGGACGGACGCGCACGGCCCTGGTCTCCAGATCGTGAAAGATCGCGGGCGGAGCGATAGGCGCGACGGCGGCGCCTATCTGCTCGCCGAGTGATCGCCAGTACGCCACAAGATCAGGAGGCCAGGAGGCGGCGATGTCACGCGGCAACTGGAGAACGTAGCCGATGTTTTTGGCAGCGCGCTCCCGGGCGCGTTGGACGTGCCCGATCACGCGGGGGCTGATGTCGAAAATCGAGAGCGAAAGCGAGCCGGCCTTGGCGAGGCCGAGGCGGAGCAGCGAATCGTAGAGCGCGAAGGGTTGGAGGGTCTGGGGAGGGTAATAGTCGAAGGCAGAGTCTTCGTTCTTGTCGATGAAATCAAGGCCAGGCCCGATTACGGCCACGCGAGTCACCTGGCCTTCGCGCAGCAGGCCGCGGGACTTCAGATCGCGCAAGGTCTGCTCGATCGAGAAAGCGGGAATGATGCTGGTATCGAGCGAGAGGCCGCGATCCTGAAATAGAGACGAGCGGTCCAAAGGCGCGTTATGAACACGCTGGGCATTGTTGGCGCGCTCCGCCAAAGCCCTTCTCTCTTCAACCACGCGCAGGAGATTATTGAGGAGGAAGCGGCCCGTCTGAGCCGGATCGCCGGCAACAGGATCAATCCCCTGAGTTCGCAGGAGCTGCTGAAGGAATAGGAGCCGCTCGTTATCGCCCGGATTGCGCAGCCCGCTAACCAGGTCGTCCACCCGCGCCCGCAACACTCCGGCTTTGGAAGCTTCCGTGAGATGCTCCATCAGGATGCGGGGCTGTTTGGTGAACGAGACGCCGTAAAGCAAAAAATTTACAAGCGTATCCAGATCGCCCTGAGCGAGGCGGGCCCGAATAGCCTTATCTTCCTGCCGCGCCCAGGCGAGCCATTGGGCTTCACCGGCATTGCGCAACACAGCAGGTAAGCCGTTCGGTTGTGCCTGTAGGATGGGCCGGATGGCGGCATAGGGAGCGAAGGAGCCATCGGCTGCAGGAAGGGCAAGGGTAGTGCAGAAAAGCAGAAAAAGGCGCAGGCTTGCGACCTGCGCCTTGATCATCATTTCAGGCTACACCCGGCATCTTAGAAGGTGAAGCGGGCAATGATGGTGCCCGTGCGGCCCTGCAGATAAGCCGTATTGGCGGTGTAGTAGCTGCCGGGAGTATTGTACGCGTCAATCACGCCGAACCCGCCGGTGAGAATGGTGCCGTTGCCCGCGCCCCGAATCACCGGGTTCTGGGGATTCGAGGTGCTGGGAGCCGGCAGCAAAGTGCGGTTGAAGATGTTGACGAATTCCGCGCGGATGTAGAGATTGTAGGTGCGGTCCCCCCGGTGCACACGGAAATTGCGGCCTAGGTTGGCATTCTCCGTGGGCGTGCGCGGCCCTTTGAAATCCTTGTAGAGCAAGCTGGCCGCCGGGAAGCCCTCGAAGTTGTATGCCGAGGGGCAAGTCGCGTCGGTTGGACAGGACTCCCAAGCGGCGGGGTTCAGCACCTGCGTGGTTAAGGGACTGAAGGTGCTGTGATCGTTGATATTCACGCCCTGGGTATACAGGGGGGCGCCGGGGACCCGAATGTCCTCGCTCGGGAGGAAATTGAGGGTGGGGCTGGTGGGCGGCGAGAGGAACATGCCGCTTTGATAATTGGAGTACCAGCCGATCTGCCAATCATTGGTAATCGCATTGGCGACCTTGGGCAAGAACGAGGCCTTGGGGACCGTGTAAACGGCCGTCAGGTTGAAGTCAAACGTTGGGATCTGCTGCAGCGTCCACCGGGAGCCGGCCGAATTGAAGATATCCTGAGGCGTGGGCCGCACGAATCCCTGTGCCCAGGCGAAGTTGCTACCGACCTGGAGACCATGCGAGAGGCGTTTGTTGGCCCGGATTTGGAGAGCGTCATATTTGGAATCGCCGGTTGGGGAGGTGCTGGGCTCGAGCGCGCCGAACTGCGGGAAGGGATAGAGCGCGCTCTGCAGCGAGCTGGACAAGGGGAAACCGGTGTACGGAATCGGCAGTTTGACCCCACGCGAAGCCAGCGCAGACTGCACCTGGGGGCTGCTGAGCGGCTGCTGCAGCAGCAGATAGTCATTGTAGTTGCTGTATGTCGAGCTGGGGCAGACCCCGCCTCCACTGCTGCAGGGGCCGGTCCCTGGATACGGATAGAGTCCAAATGAAGCGTACTCCGCGGGAGAGGTTTGGCTGAGGTAGCCCAGAGGCCCGCCTCCAACGTTGTTAAGCCACACCGCACGGTTGCCTACATAGGAAGCTTCCACCACGAAGTCCCGGGTCAACTCGCGCTGGATACTCACGCTCCATTGATTGATGCGCGGGGGCCGGTTTTCATTGGGATCGGACACAAAGGGATCCGAGACGCCTGGTATGCCAACCACACCTAGGGTGGAGGGGTAGACGCTCGCGTTGGTGACGGGCCAGACCGGCTGCACGATGGCGCCGGGAGTGGAGATGTTGAGGTACTGCGCATTGTTCGGAAGGGGAGCCAGAGGGTAAATGCCACTCGTGCCTACCACGGCGCCGGCGGGGTTCGATACGAACTGATAATTGATTCCCCATCCCCCGCGGAATACCGTTTTGGGAGTGAGTTGATAAGCAGCGCTCACTCGCGGCCCGATGCCGTACGGATAAGCGGGTTGATAAAAGGGGCAATTGCACGTGCTGGCGTACTCCACAGCGCCGGGGTGGCCGCCGGCATTGGCATTGGGTGCAGTTTCATCTAACTGACCCAGGCGCCCGTAGGTTTCATGCTCCGGCGTATTGTAGTCCCAGCGGAGGCCATAATTGAGGGTCAGCCTGCGGGTCACTTTCCAGGAGTCCTGAAGGAACAGGCCCCAGGTCTGATTGCCTTCGCGGTAGAACTCATTGGGGGTTTGCGTGGTCGAGCTATAGTCGCCGAGCAGAAAACTCGCATAGCCGAAGCCCTGGGTAAATCCATTGAAACTCGCCGTGGGTGTAAAGGGTTCTGAAGTTGGCCCAACGCCGGTAGCAAGCGTAACTCCGGCGATCGTTCCCGTGAGGTTTTGCTCCAGGTACATCTCGGCGCCTAGTTTGTAGGTGTGGTTGCCGTGGACCCATGTCGCATTGGCATTGAAGCTAGGTTTCTCTTCGTAGCTCTGCGACTGGATCTGATCAGCGGTACCGACGGTTTGCATGCCGCCGTAGCCCGCGCATCCAGTGGCGCCGAAGCCGGGAGGTGGCACGCACATGCCGCTGACTGAGGGAAATTGGCGATCCTGGACAAACCCGGTGAGATCGAACTGGGAGGGCTGGAAATTAAGGAAAGGCGCGCGGTCGCTGAAACTGGTGTGATAGTAGCCCGCACCCAAGTGCAAAAGTAGCGTGGGCGTCAGCGTGCGGTCGTAGTTCAGGCGGGTCGTCCAGGTGGGGATGAAAGTGCCACGATACTGGCCGATTTCCAAGGGGAGACCATCCGCATTACCGTACGGAGAGGCCACCTGACTCTGGGTATTGATTCTCGACCAGTAAAACGACAACTTATCCTTCGAGGAGATAATCTGATCCATCTTCAGCGAAGGAATAGAGGTATATCGATGCCCGTAGCTGACTCCTGCATAGTTGCCCGTCAGGTTGGCATTCTGCGCCTCTGGGAAGAGGTTTTGGAAGGCAATGGAACTGGCTGCGAAGCGGCTCTGGGGAATGACATTGTTAGGAAACGGCAGCGCGTACATCAAGCCGTTAGCGGCAGTAGCGCGGGATTGCGGATCGTAGATTTCATTCGCGAACGTCGGGTTGCCCGCCGGGTCTGTGAAGCCCGCGCCGCCCAAGGGTGTGGTCGGAATGCCGTAGGCTCCGCAGAGACTGCACGTGCCGTTGGCGGAAATCGCCGAGAAATCGCCCGTCCGCATGGCAGCCGTAGGCACCGTGTCGGTGAATTGGTATGTATTGTTCTCCAGGTACTCCTCATACGCCCAGAAGAAAAAGGTCTTGTCGTGGCCATTGTAGAGTTTGGGAATCACCACCGGGCCGCCTAAGGTGCCGCCAAAATCGTTGCGGCGGTTGATGGGGCGCACTTTTCCCCCCTCACCGTTGCTGGTGAACGGATCAGCGGCGTTCAGGTCTTCATTCACGAAGTAGTCGAAAAGGGTGCCATGGTACTGATTGGTGCCGGACTTCATGGTCATGTTAAGGACGGCGCTGCCCGCCTGTCCAAACTCAGGCGCATAATTGCTGGATTGAACCGCGACTTCCTGAATCGAGTCGGCATTCGGCTGAGCCATCTGCGTGTAAACGTAATTGCCCATCATGCGCGAGGTGGCGTCCTGGCCTTCGATGCGCATGGTTTCGGTGAGCACGAAGCCCGACCCTCCGCCCAATCCATTCACCACGAATGGATTTCCGGCGCTGTACCCGGTCACGCCGGGGAGCGTTTCCAGTACGTTGTACGGATTGCGGACTCCGGAGGTGCCGGAATTGACTGTCCCAACGCCCAGCATCGGGAGGTCCTGCATCTGCTCGAGAGTGACATTGTCGCTCACTTCGCCGCTCTCCGTCTTGAGCTGCGAGGCCTCGGCCTCAACGGTAACGGTTTCCGTGGCGGCGCCGACTTGGAGAGCGATGTCTTCCTTCAGAACCTGTGTCGCCGCAATCGCCAGATTGGTGTGGGTATAAGTCTTGAATCCTTGGGCCTTGGCAGTGATTGTGTAATTGCCGACCGGCAAGTTGGTAACGGCATAATTGCCGGCGGCGGTGGAAGCGCCGGAGTACACCGCTCCGGTGTCCGTGTTCGTGGCTTGTACAGTCACTCCCGGGATCACAAGTCCTGTGGGATCGGTAATGGTACCAGTAATCGTACCTGTCGCTCCCTGGCCGAACACCAGCGAAACGGCAAACCCCAGCAACGCTACTAAGCGCAGAGCCGAGCCAATGCGCATCAGACTACCTCCTGAAAAATCGAGTTGTACCCCGTATCGCGCAGCAAAAAACGCGTAAAAGCGAATAAGGTGGGAGCATCATATCGTTGTCGTTCATCTGTGTCAAGCGTCACAAAGGCGTTGTCAATACGCTCAAAATGGTCTTGCAAATTAGAACTGGCAGGTGCTTTAGAATTGGCGGTGCTTGGGAACGCCGATGACGTCCGATTCCTGCCAGACACGCTGAGCGCGCAGCGCTACAAACAGATCGAAACCGCGCTCCAAACGTTGGAATCGGCAGCCCACAAGGTTGCGGCAGGCGCAACGGAAATTCCAGGAAATAGGATGCAGCACAGCAGCGAGTGCGAGCGCGTCGATTCGCAGAGGATCGTGCACTGGCAGACGCTGAAAACCTTTGCCAGCCGCAGATAAACGCAGATCAACACGGATAAATTCTCTGTTCTCCATCCGCGTTCCTCTGTGTTCCTCTGCGGCCAAACATCTTTCCGCACACACGCGCTACCGCAGCCGCCGCGCCCGCTCGTAATCCTCTTTTAGTTTGGCGGTGATCTTATCGGCCACGTCCGCGCTCGCGCCGTGGAACTTCGCGCCTTGGCTTTCCTGTGTCGTCGACCAGATCACGTCGCCATCTTTATTTACCAGCCGCACGGCCGCAATGGCTTCGTGGCGGCGCTCCGCGTCATGATCGGATTCGCTTTCGCCGAGTCCCAGGCCCCCAGTGGTCTGCCGGCCGTACCTGCCGTCCTGCCGCACACCGAAATTGCTGTGCGTGTTGAGGCTGTCGGAAGAGTTATGCACCTCGGTAAACACCAGGTCCTCCGCAGCGCCTTTCAGCGTGGCATCGGCGTGGTCCGGGTTTTCCGTGAGGATGTACAGCTTAGCGCCATCGAGCGCCGCCACCAGAATATCGTGCATCTGGGCTGCGGTTTCTCCGCCGGTCAAGTGGTCTACGTAAATACGGCGAATCGTCGTCAATTGCCGCAATCCGGATTCTTCTACCGTCATCGGCATTTGCGAAAACGTGAAACCCGGGCCAGGAGACAGGGGCGTCGGCGCACCGCCCGGTTCCGCCGCGAAAATCACTCCACTGAACACTAAGATCAAAGCCGTCTTCATCAATCGCACCCTCCTATTGCCCGCTTTGGCGTGCATCATTATCCTGGTAGTCCACGCGGCGGCCGGTCCGCGCCTCGAGACTGGCGAGGAGCGAACGGACATCGCCTTTGTCCACCCGGAACACCAGTGCCTGCTGTTTATCTTCCGGATCGCTGTAGCCGATCGTCACGAAGTGCTTCCGCGACTTGGCGAACAAAAACACCGGCGAAATCAGTACCGCCGCTACGTAATGGCGCGATACGTTTTGCCCATATTCCAGGGTGTTTACTTTGCCATAGGGGATGCGCACTTCTTCCTGGCTGCTGCGCAGGACGAGCGCGCCCATATCGCTAAAATCAAGCTGTGCGCCGGTATTGGCGCTGATTTCGGGAAGAGTGCTGCCAATCAATTCCGCATGAAAACCCGGCTCGCGAGCCGGGAGGCACTGAGTGAGCAGAAACCCGCCCACCAGCCCAAAACAAAGGCGCAAAGGACAAAGGCGCAACATGCTTTTGCAGAGTTAGTGCGCGTGCAAAGTGAGGCTCTCAGGTTTCTTGCGGATAATTACCTCCGATACGCTCTTTTTAAGGGCTCGCTATCCCGCCAAACGGATCGGATCTCCGGGCCGATAACCGGTCCAGGCCACGGGTGGTTACATTCTCGCCCCAGTGCTCCGGCGCGCTCTGGTTTGGTTGGTCCGTTCGGGGTGCGAATTGCGGGGTAATCATCGAACGTTGACGGTGAGTGACGTGCTAGACTCAAAGTGGCTTTGGATTCCTCTCGTGTCGTTTGAATCCGCTTAGCGTGCTCGTAAGGTTCAATGTGACCTCGGCATGACACTCAACCGATAGGCCAGGAAAGCCGCTGGTATCATACATCGGCACGCCTGGAAGAATGTGGCCGTTTGGGGCCGTAAAGAGGACATTTGGATACTTTTAATAAACGCCAAAAGGAAATGCGGCGGCTGGATCGGCAAAAGGAAAAGGCCGAGCGCCGGCTGCAGCGAAAACAGAATCGTGCAGGTTCGGCAGGCGATACGCCGCCGGGTGATGCCCCAGAGGCCGATCCCGATTCCTTACCAGCAGTCGAACCAACCACCAACGCGTAGCTGTTGACATTCAGGCTGCCGCGGGCTTGGCTGCCAATTCCGAAAGGAGGCGAAATGGAAGTCAGGTACCAGGGATTTGCACAGCGACAAAGTGCGCGGGCATACCAGTTCGATGTGGTAAAGAAGGGTGAGCCGTCCCATCGGTTCATCGTTACGGTGGATCTATCCCTGTTCCGCGCCTACGGCGTCCTCATCCAGGAAGGGCTATCTCTCTGCTCCAGTAAACTCGTGGCAGACCTGGAAAGAAACTTTGCCGGGCCCCACGAGCTTACCGCCGAGGATTTGCGCGCCTACGTGAATGCCCGCTCGCTCGCCGAGGCGAAACGGGCCGAGATGCGCAAGACTCCCCGGCGGCGGATCTGAGAATTCTCCGGTAAGCGCGCGGGATATTTGCGTTTCTCGACTGGGCGGCAGCCGTGCCTCTACGAGTGATCAAGAATAATCTTCAGACGCCGCTCCGCTCCATCGTCAACCAAGGTGAGGGCTTGCTCCAGCCGGTCGAGTGGCATGCGGTGCGTGACCAGCGGCTCGAGCTGTACGCTGCCGCGCTCCATCAACCTGATGATATCCGCAAAATCCTCGGGTTTGGCGGCGCGGGCATTGCGGAGGGTCAGTTCTTTGAAATAGAGATCGTAGAAGGGCAAGGCGGCCTCGCGCGCGCTCATGATGCCGAACAGCAGTAACTGGCCTCCGAAGCGGGCCATCCGAATTGATTCCGCCACGCATGGGAGGACGCCGGTGGATTCGATCACCACATCCGCGCCGCGGCCGCCAGTTGCTGCGAGCACCTGAGAAACGGCTCCTGCGCCGGCTTCAATCGTGATGTCCGCACCCAGGGCGCGAGCCATTTCGTTTTTGAAGCGGCTGCGGCTGATGCCGATGACTACGCTGGCGCCGCGCGCCTTTGCGAGTTGGACATGCAACTGGCCGGACACCCCCAGCCCGATCACCGCCACCGATTCGCCGGCAAATACAGGCGTGAGCCGCTGGGCGTGCAGGCAAGTGGTGGCTACCTGCAGCAGCGGCGCGATGCGATTGGGAATGGAATCGGGCAGACGGAAGGCTTGCGTGGCGGGAACAGCCGCATATTCGGCGAAGCCCCCATCACAATCGCGGCCGATCAGCTTGCCATGAGGGCACAGATTCGTCTGGCCCTTGCGGCAGTGGAAGCATTGGCCGCAATACAGAACCGGATCGATGATGACGCGATCGCCGCGCGCCAGTCCGCTTGCCTCGCTCGCTACCACCTCCCCGGCCAACTCATGCCCCATCACCAGCGGATACTGCACGGGAATGGCGCCGTTAAAAATCTTCCAATCCGTGCCGCAGAGTCCGCTATGGGTGATGCGCACGAGCACATCGCCGGCGCGGGGGGCGGGGCGCGCGATGTCGTCCGGCGCCAGTTGGCCGGGCGCCCGCAGCACTATGGCATGCATGGCAAGAAGCTCTCAACTATCTGCAGTCAGCTTTCAGCTACTACGGCGGTGAATGTTGCAGCTTTATGACTGCTACGGAAATGTTTTTCTTGTAGACTTCTAATATATCGCGCGCGTCCGGGCGAGTCGCGAGGGCCTCGGCGTGCATCTATACGCAGGTGACCGCTCCCAAACCACGTGCGAAGAAACACAGTCCTTGGAGCGAGGCCAAGCCCGCGGGACCTTGCGTGCTGGTGATCTTCGGCATAACGGGCGATCTCACCGCCAGGCTGCTTTTTCCCGCGCTCTACAACTTAGTGCACGATAAGTTCGTGCCCGATCAGATTGCGGTCGCCGGATTTGCCCTCGGTGATATCACCGAGCAGCAGCTCCGCGATGAGCTGGCACAAAGTTTGCGGCGCCAGTTCGGCCAGCAAGCCGACAACCATCTGATCGAGCGGCTGGCTTCGCGAGTGCATTTTGTGGCGTCGGATTTTGAATCGGCCGCCGGATGGCAGCAACTCCACGAGGTGCTCGCGCAAATCGATCGCGATCACAAAACCGGCGGGAATTATCTGTTTTATCTGGCCACCGCGCCCGAGTTTTTTCTTCCGGTGGTGCAGCGGCTGGCGCGGGAGGGTCTGTTCCAAACCGGAAAGGGCCAGTGGCGGCGGGTGATCATCGAAAAGCCTTTCGGCCACGACCTGGAGTCGGCGCACGAGCTAAGCCGCGAGCTCCTCAAAGTCGCGCGGCAAGACCAGATTTATCTGATCGATCATTACCTGGGCAAAGAGACCGTGCAGAACATCATGGTGTTTCGCTTTGCCAACGGCATTTTCGAGCCGATCTGGAACCGGCGGTATGTGGATCACGTGCAAATCACGGTGGCCGAGTCCATCGGTGTGGAACATCGAGGCCGCTATTACGATCACACGGGCGCTTTGCGCGACATGATTCCCAATCACCTGGCCCAGTTATTGGCGCTCACGGCCATGGAGCCGCCTTCTTCGTTCTCGGCGATGGCGCTGCAAAATGAGCAGGTGAAGGTGCTCGAATCGGTGCCGCCCCTCGATCCCGAGGAGTGTGAGTGGTGCGCGGTGCGCGGCCAATACGCGAACGGAAAGATCGCTGGGCAAGCTGTTACGGGCTATCGCGAAGAGAAATATGTCGATCCGCAATCCAAGACGGAAACCTATGTGGCCCTGAAGTTCATGGTCGATACGTGGCGCTGGGCCGGAGTGCCGTTTTACCTGCGCACCGGCAAGCGGATGTCGAAACGCTATACCGAAATCGCCATTCGCTTTCGCAATCCTCCGCTGACTTTGTTCCGGCGCAGCGGCGCCACGCTACCGCAGCCCAATCATCTGGTGATTGCGGTGCAACCGCAGGAGCACATTTTGCTGGAGTTTGAAGGCAAAGTTCCCGGGCCGGTGCTGGAAACGCGCAAGGTGAATATGACCTTCGACTACCGCGATTATTTTGGCGTGGCCAATCGTACCGGCTACGAAACTCTGTTGTACGATGCCATGATCGGCGACGCCAGCCTTTTTAAACGGGCGGATATGATCGAGGCAGGCTGGGCCATGGTACAGCCCATCCTGGACGCCTGGGCCGAAAACCGCGGCGGTGAGCTGAACTTGTACCCGGCGGGAAGCGAGGGACCGGAGGCGGCGGAAAACCTGCTGCACCACGATCACCGCTCGTGGAGACCACTGTAATCTAGCCAATTTCGAGGAGCGCTACTTTGCCCATAACGGAAACCACACTGGAAGAGCTTTCGATCAATACCATCCGCTTCCTTTCCGCGGATGCGGTGCAGAATGCCAACTCGGGCCATCCGGGCATGCCGATGGGCGCGGCCGCGATGGCCTACACGCTGTGGACCAGGTTTCTCAAGTGCAACCCGAAAAACCCCAACTGGTTTGACCGGGATCGCTTTGTGCTCTCAGCAGGCCATGGGTCGATGCTTCTCTATAGCTTGCTGCACCTTACCGGCTACGATTTGCCGCTCGAGGAAATCAAGCGCTTCCGGCAATGGGGTAGCAAGACGCCAGGCCATCCCGAGCGAGGGCTGACGCCGGGGGTGGAGGTATCGACTGGGCCGCTGGGCCAAGGCTTTGGCAACGGCGTAGGGATGGCGATTGCAGAAGCTTGGCTCGCAGCCCGCTACAATCGGCCGGGACATAACATCATCGATCACTATACCTACGCGATCTGCAGCGATGGCGACTTGATGGAGGGCATTTCGCATGAGGCCGCCTCGCTGGCGGGACACCTCAGACTGGGAAAGTTGATTTATCTTTACGATCAGAACCACGTTACCCTTGCCGGCGGAACCCCGTTGATCTTCGACGAAGATGTGGCGGGGCGCTTCGCGGCCTATGGCTGGCACACGCGGACTATTACCGATGGAAACGATACTGCGGCGATTGCCGAAGCGATCGAACAAGCGCAGGCGGAGACCCGGCGGCCCTCGCTGATTCTGGTGCACACGCACCTCGGGTATGGCGCACCGCACAAACAGGACACGTTTTCGGCCCACGGCAGCCCGCTCGGCGAAGAGGAACTGAAGGGCGCCAAGAAAGCGCTGGGCTGGCCTACCATGGACAAGTTCTACCTGCCTCAGGAGGCGGTTGATAATTTTCGTCAAGCGATCCCAAAGGGCGCTAAGGCCGAGCAGGAGTGGCAGGCGAAATGGGCGGCCTATCGCCAGGAGTTTCCCGCTGAAGCTGCCGAACTGGAGCTTGCGATAAGCGGTAAGTTGCCCGATAACTGGGCCGCTGACTTGCCGCACTGGAAACCATCGGATAAAGCGATCGCCACGCGTGCGGCCGGAGGGGCTGTAATGAACGCACTCGCCAAGCGAATCCCCAATCTCATTGGCGGCTCGGCCGATCTGAACCCTTCCACGGATACGGCCCTCAAAGGCATGGGCGATTTTCAACCGCCGGAGCTGGGAGGACCCACGGTACAAGGCGCAGTGGGCGGCGGGTGGAGTTATGCGGGACGCAACATGGCTTTCGGAGTTCGCGAGCACGCCATGGGAGCGGCGGTGAACGGCATGGCTGCGCACGGCGGCGTGATCCCCTTTAGCGCGACCTTTCTGGTGTTTTCCGATTACATGCGGCCTGCGATACGGCTGGGCGCAATTAGCGGCCTGAAAGCTAATTACGTGTTCACGCATGACAGCATTGCTGTAGGCGAAGATGGCCCGACACACGAGCCCGTGGAGCATCTGGCCAGCCTGCGCGCCATTCCTGGTTTGACTGTGCTTCGTCCCGCCGATCCCACCGAAACGGCCGAGGCGTGGGCGTTCGCGATCGAGCACAACGGCCCTTGCGTGTTTGCGTTGACTCGCCAGGCCGTTCCGCATCTCGACCGTTCCAAAGCCCGCGAGCCGGGCGTTGCCAAAGGCGCATATATTCTCTCGGAAGCAGACGGTGGCGCTCCCGATGTGATTCTCATAGGCACGGGCTCCGAAGTGTCTCTTTGCGTCGAGGCGCAGGAGAAGCTGAAGAGTTCTGGTGTAAAAGCGCGCGTGGTGAGCATGCCGAGTTGGGAAATCTTCGAAAGCCAGACGGAGGCATACCGCGAGAGCGTGCTGCCGAAAGCGATTCGCAAACGAGTGACGGTGGAGGCCGGCGCTCCCACTGACTGGCGCAAGTGGGCCGGCGACGAAGGGGCCATCATCGCGGTCAATCGGTTCGGCGCGTCCGCTCCGGGGGAACAGGTGCTGCAGCATTTGGGGTTCACTGCCGGGCATGTAGTCTCGGAGGCGTTGCGCGTCCTCGGACGCGAGAGCGAAGCGAAAGGGGAGTAGTGTGGTTCGCAGGCGGCAGCGCTGACCCCCCGGGAGATGCAAATCTGGCGTTATGGCACCAAAAACGACAGGGCGTTTCTCGTCCAGGTCGCATGCACAAGCACCCGGGAAGCGGAGTTTGATTAGCCGCTGCAGAATCTGATTGAGAACGCACTCGCGATGGAGACCCTCAATGCGGAGCACATAGGACCAAACCGAATTTCAGAGTTAAACTGTTTGTTGTCCGATTACGGCAGGCAGGCAAACCGCCGATGTCGTTGCTATCCGGCATGGCCGCTAACGCTGCCGGAATCTTGCCGAGATCCAAGGAGAAGTAACTTGCGTCGCCGTGATGGTTCACCGATTTGGATTGCAGATGGCCCAGAGTCCGCGCTCCCTCTGACCCGGACCGATCTGGGCGGAAAGTCTACTTCCGGGCAGTTCGATGAGGCATGGCTCCAGAAACTTCTGCATTGCCATCCTGAAATATTCCCGATAGGGCAGATTGAATCGGATTACGGCGACCTGATTCCGTTGTGTAGAGAACTGCCGCTTGCGCTCGGCGGCGGCCGGTCGGGTTTCCTGGATAATCTGTTCGTCACCCGCGAGGGCAAGCTTGTGCTTGTCGAAGCCAAGCTGTGGCGGAATCCGGAGGCCCGGCGAGCAGTGGTGGCCCAGGCTCTGGAATATGCTTCCGCAGTTTTCCGGATGGGTTATCAGGAACTCGAAAGTGCTGTGCGGAAGGCGCGAAGTGCGGCGAAGATGCGGGAGGCCACGCTGTTCGAGATCGTTGCTGCCGGTGCGGAGAGCATCGATGAGGACGAGTTCTTCGATGCTGTGACTCGGAACCTCGAACGTGGGAGAGCAATCGTCGCGGTCGTTGGAGACGGCATCCGAGAGG